>SHZC01000208.1 GCA_009692505.1 Myxococcales bacterium | reverse complement strand
CCGCGTTCACGTCGTGCATGGCCGCTTGAAGGAGGTCGGCACGTCCCACAAGCGGCCCCGGCTCGAGGGCCAAGAGCGGATAGGCACCTGCGCGGCCCCGCTCGAGGTTGAACGAAGGGTGACGGACCGCCGGACCCCGGCGGGGATCAACCCAGGTTGCCTCTCCCGGCGAGGGGGCGAGCATCTCGAGCGTTCGGCGGACATGGACCGCGGAGTGGGGGCGGTCGCCGGGGGACGCGGAGAGCAGCCGCTGGAGGAGCGTGCTCAGGATCGCATGGTGTTTGCCGCCGGCTGACTCCGGCAGGAGCGGCGCGGGGTCGGACCGGCGTCGCATGAGAAGCGAGACGCCCTGGAGGTCTGCGTCGGGAAGCGAGCCACAGAGCAGCTCCCACAAGACGAGCCCGAAGGTGTAGAGGTCCGACCAGGCTCCGTGCTGCCAGGGCGGCGCATCACCGACCTCCGGGGCCATGTACTTCATGGAGCCGATGAGCTTGAGCGTTGCCTGGGCCCCGGCGGCCCGATCACTCCAGCCGTCGTCGATCCGCGCACAGCCGACATCGACGATCCGGACGAGCGGGCCATCGCCACAGGCCGTGATGAGAATGTTCGCGGGTCGAAGGTCCAGATGGACCAGACCTCGGGCGTGCACATGGCTCAGCGCGCTGCAAAGCTGGAGCGCGATGGAGCGGACGAAGAGCCAAGGCAGCTCGACGCCGCGCCAGGCCGAGAGCGGAAAGCCGTCAATCCATTCGCTGACGATGTAGGGACCGAGGACGTCGTCGTGACCCTCGTCGAGGACGCGGCCGATGCTCGGGTGTGACAGCCGCGCCGCCGACCGGGCGCTCGCGCGAAAGTGGGCCACGCGCGCCGGCTGGTCGATGCCTCGCTGAAGGATACGAACGGCGACGTGTTGGTGTCCGCGATCGTCGAGCGCGGCCCACAAGACGCCTAAGCCACCCGTGCCCACCTTCGCGAGCAGTCGGTAACGACCTCCGATTCGTCTCTGAACCGACAACGAGTTTCCCTTCGCCCGCGATGAGAATCGCAGAAAACGGCCGCAGGGAGTGTGAACCGGGGTCGCCAGAGCGGCAAGGCAGAATCGGGGCGCGGGGGACGACTTCTTTGCGAGACTCGACCGCTTGGGGCGATGATCGACCGCAGGTGCCACGATGAGCTTTCTGACTAACCTGGGCATGTCCATGAGCCTGATCGCGCTGGGAGCCTGTGGGGGCGGACCTTCAGCGGAGAGGCCTGAGCGCGGTCTGTCCGATGCCGAGGTCGGGCCTGACGGGGTGGCGGACGCCGCGCCCGACCAAGCTCCAGGGTCGGGCCTCGGCCAAGCCTGCCTCGTGCCGGAGGACTGCCGGTTGGGCGAATGCGTGGACGCGCGCTGCCGTGCGCCCTGCGACCTTTCGGGCGACTGCACGGAGCCTTTCCGCTGCGTCTCCCGCCCTCTCGGTGCCTATTGCCATCGCTCCTGCGCCGTGACCGCCGACTGCGACAAGGATGAGCGGTGCGCGGCGACGAATGATGAAGAGAGGCTCTGCTTGCCCCGGGGCCCAGCTTCGTCGGGGATGGCCTGCACGGAGGCTTCGGACTGTTCGTCTCTGGCCTGCGAGCGGGGGCTCTGCCTCCAGGACTGCATAGACGCGCGAGGGTGCCGTGCCGATGAGACGTGCCTGATGGTGGGCGTAGAGGGACTTTGCGTGACTGCGGGCGAGCTGTCCTCCGAGGCGCCCTGCACGGAGGGCGCGGAGTGCCAGAGCGGGGTCTGCCGAGGCGGGGCGTGCACCGTCGCCTGCGACCCCGACGCGCTGCCCGACGAGTGCCCCAACGACCGGATCTGCGTCGAGTACGCCCAGGTCTCGCTGTGTGAGCGACCATGTGTGACGTCTGAGGCCTGCGGTCCACGCGGCGTCTGCCTGATCGTCGCGGGACGCAGGCTGTGCGGAACGCGCGGCGAGTCTGCGGGGGGAAGCGCGTGTACGGCCAGTCGGCAGTGCCTGTCGGGGCTCTGCGAGGCGGACCGCTGCGTCTACAACTGCGAGCCCCCGTGCCCCGCAGGGAACGAATGTCTAACCAGCTGCCCCGCTGGGCACGCATGCATAAATAGCCCCTCGGGCGGCTTGTGCCGGGTCGCCGGCAGCGTGCCGGACGGTCAGGCCTGCACGACCTCGGAGCAATGTTCCACGGCGTTGTGCGCAGCCGGACGCTGCGCCCGCGACTGCGCGGCTGGACGCTCGGCCGTCGGGGTCGCGGCCGGAGCGTCGTGTGCCGCTGACGAAGCCTGCGTCTCGTTCCTGGCCGGCGACTTCTGCTTTCAACGATGCGGTCAATCGGACGACTGCTCAAGCGAGGCCTACTGCGAGCAAGCCTTCGCGGAGGGTTCGGTCTGCTACTGGCGCGGTTCGAAGGTCGATGGTGCTCGCTGTGAGTTCGATCGTGAGTGCCACTCCGGAGCCTGCGCCGCTCAGACGTGTCTGGCCTCCTGCGCCGATGGCCACTGCTCACCGGGCCTGTCGTGCGCCCTGCACAATGGGGAGCCGAGGTGCACGCCCGAGCCCAGGCCGGTAGGCAGCTCGTGCACCGAGGCGCGGGAGTGTGGGGGCGGGGCCAGCTGCGTCGCGGGGGTCTGCAACCTGAGCTGCCGCGAGGGCTGCGCGGCATCGACGGTCTGCGCCAGCGACGGGTCGTGCCGTCCCGCGTGTACGGTCGACGACGACTGCGTGCCCGGCGCGTCGTGCGCGGTGATGAGCGGGGCGTGCTCCGTGGGCGCGGAGGTGGAGCCCTCGGGTCTGTGCGCCTCGGACTTCGACTGCGTCTCAGGGCATTGCCGTGAGGGCCGGTGCGTGGCGCGCTGCGGAGCCTGCGCCGAGCCGACGTCGTGCGCGAGCGATGGGTTCTGTCGGGCCTCGACCGGGCAGCTCAGCGGCGAGCTCTGTCGACTCGATGCCGACTGCACCGGCGGTGTGTGCGCGCGGGGCGTCTGCGCGGATACCTGCGCCTCGGGTCTTTGCCCGACCGGATTCGACTGCGTTCGGATCGACGATGTCGCAGTCTGTTTAAGTGCCTGCGAAGACGGCCTCTGTAACGTGGATCGGACGTGCCGCCGACTCTCTGCCTCGGAGGTCTGCCTCGGCGGCCACGAGGGCTCAAATTCGGCCGCTCCCTGCGAGTCAGACGCCGCCTGCGATGCCTCCGCGCCCCGCTGCGAGAACGGGTTGTGCCGGGGCGTCTGCGACTACTCGAGCTGTGCTGAGGCCTTTGTCTGCGTCCCGCCCGATCGGGACCTCGACGATGATGACGAGTCGGTCTGCCTGCCCCGCGGTCGCCTCGAGCTCGGTCAGCTCTGCGCCGCCGACGTGAGCTGCGCCTCGGGTCGCTGCCGGGGAGGACGCTGCTTTCGAGCGTGCAGCCGACCGTGCCCTTCCGGAGAGGCCTGCGTCGACTGGGGCAGGGGAGAGCGGGTCCCTCGGTGGGGCTGCGCGGTGGAGTGCCCGGGCGACGTCGACTGCCTCTTCGGGCTCTCCTGCCGACGCGACGCCCTCGGAGACGCGACCTGCTACTGAGGACTCAGCTCGACGCGGACGTATAGTGGCCGATCGCCCGTCGCCAGAACCATCGACTGCCGGCGAGGAAGACGAGGGCCACGGCGAGCGAGGTCATGAGCCCCTCAGGCTCCAGGACCCCGAGCAGCGCCTCGGCCGGCATGGAGGTCATGAGCGTGACCGGGAGCACGAACGTCAGGACGAACCGAAGCCAACCTCGATAGACCGCGGCAGGCCAGCGTCCCGCGTCGAGCAGGGCCCCGAAGAGGTAGGTGAGGCTCTCAACCTTCACCCAGAAGAACGCGGTGCCTGCGGCGACGAGCCAGAGGCTGTAGAGAATCGAGACCCCCGAGAGCACACAGACGCCGGCCGCGGCCCATTGCAGCGGCGTCGGCGACTTGCCGAGGGCCACGAGACAATACGTCGCCAAGGCCATCGCGCTGAGCAGATCGACGAGCCGGCCGGGGGCGATCACGGCGAAGCTCACGAGCACCTGAGGGTCGGCCGGCTTGAGCAGCGTGAAGTCGAGGGTGCCTTGTCGAACCTTGGCGACGAGCCCCTGAAGGTTCGGCTCGATGAACGCGTCGAGCAGGCCGCGAAGGAGCAGGAAGAACGACATGACGAGCAGGGCTTCGTGGTAGCGAAACCCCTTCACCTGCTCGGTGTACTCGTAGACGAGGACGAGGGGCGCGACGGTCCACAGGCCAAAGAGGACCGACATGATCGAGGTCAGAAAGAAGTCGAGCCGGTACTGAAGCGAGGCGAGAATCGACGCGCGCCAGGAGGCGAGGACGGCGACGAGCAGCCTCATCCGCCGAACGCTCCATACCGACGGAGACCCAGCCGCCAGGCCAGCAGGCCGACGCCCAGACAGAAAACCGCCCAGAGGGTCTGCTCTCTCAAGGCCAACGCCCAAGCTGAAGGCGGGAGCAGATCGGCGCCGATCTCCACAGGGATCGACAGCATGGCGCGGAACGGCAGGTAGTCGCCGGCCACGCGCAGAGGCCCGGGCAGCAGCGAGACGGGCATGAGGTACCCCCCGAAGACGGACCAGAGCCCAAACCAGAGGTTGAACAGCCCCAGCGACTGACCCGTGAAGAACGCCAGGCTCCCGAAGGCGAGTTGCATGCTGAAGACCGAGGCCCAGGCGAGCGCGCAAGAGAGCACAAAGACAAGTCCCTTGACGATTGAGAGTTCGAGCTCCATGGGCGGCTGAAAATAGACGAGCGCCCCGACCACAGGCGCGACCACAGCGAAGCGCAGCGGGTAGCTGACGAGGTTGCGCGCGACATGCAGCCATACGGGCGAGAGGGGCTTGAGGAGGTGGCTCGACAGCGAGCCGGATCGGATCTCGTTATTAAGCTCCCAGACGAGCCAGGCCGAGGTGCACTGCCGGACGATCAGCGTGACGGTGAAGTACCGGGTGAGGGCGCGCTGATCGAGGCCCGGCACGGTGACGTCCTCGACCACGGCCGACCAGATGGCCAGCATGACGAGCGGCATCGTCGCGGTCAGCACCCAGATGAGCACCTCCGCGCGATAGGCGATGGCCTCGGCGAGGCCCACACGCAACAGGGCGGGGGCGGCGCGCAGGAGCTTGGGGCCGCCCTTCACTTGGGGCTGCCGCGCTCGACTCTCTGACCGAAGAAGGCGGCGAAGACCTCCTCGAGCGGGGGCTCCTCGATCCGAAGATCAGCGGCGGGATGACGCGAGAAGACGAGCTGGACTAAGGGCGCGACCTCCGAGGGCGGCACGTCGGCGAAGTAGCCGTCGTCCCGGGCCACGAAGGGGGGCGGAAGCGGTGTTTGAACTCGGTCGCCGAGTCGTACCCGCAGTCGCCGCCGGGGCTCGTGCGCGCTGACCAGGGTGGCGAGGGGCCCATCGAAGCGGACGCGACCCTGATCGATGACGATCACTCGCGGGCAGAGCGCGGCCACGTCGTCCATGTAGTGGCTCGTCAGGAGGACCGTGCTGTTGAAGCGCTCGTTCCACGCCCGGATGAACTCGCGGACCTGGACCTGCATCACGACGTCGAGGCCGATGGTGGGCTCGTCGAGGAAGAGCACCTGGGGTCGGTGGAGGAGCGCGGCCGACAGCTCGCACTTCATGCGCTCGCCCAAAGACAGGGTCCGGACGGGCCGACGGAGGAGCTCGCCGAGCGAGAGCAGACGGGTCAGCTCCTCGAGGGTCTCCTCATACTGCCGCCGGGGGATGTCGAACAACGCACGATTGAGCTCGAAGGTGTCCCGGGGCGGCAAGTCCCAGAGGAGCTGCTGCTTCTGCCCCATGACCAGCGTGATTCGCCCCAGAAAGTCGCGGTGGCGTTCCCGGGGATCGAACCCATCCACAAGGCATTGCCCGGACGACGGGACGAGCAGCCCGGCGAGCATCTTCAGGGTGGTCGTCTTGCCCGCGCCGTTGGGTCCGAGGAACGCCACACGCTCGCCCTTGGCGATCTCGAAGCTCACGTCGTCCACCGCGTGAACGAGCTTGTACCGACGCTGGAGGAGCGAGCGCAGGGCGGCCTTCATGCCCGGATCCCGCTCGGGAACCCTAAACGTCTTGGAGAGCTTGGAGACGACGATCATCGCGCTGCAGCCTGCGTCACTCTCACGTTCACTCGCAATCCACGGCACACTTCGGTCCCCGGTCGGGAGCCCCATGCCAGACACCGTCGCCATCCGCCGCGCCACGCTCGACGATCTGCCCCAGATCCTGGAGCGGTGGTCGGAGCTCATCGCGCATCATCAGAGCGTCCACCCGGACTTGTTCGTGCTCGCACCGCACGCCCGCGGGACCTACGGCGCCTTCTTACGAACCCAGATGGCCAATCGGAGCAGCCTCGTGCTGGTCGCCTCGCTTGGGGTGCCTCTCGGGACCCACGGCGTGCGTCTGATCGACGGGTTTCTGAGCGGAGCTTTTGGTCAACGAGCGCCCCACTTCGTCGAGCGGGACGTGGGCATGATCTTCGATGTCGCCGTGCGCCCCGAGGCCCGTGGTCACGGCATCGGTCAGCAGCTCGTCGCCGAGGCCGAGCGGATCTTCTCCAAACGCGGCATCAAGTGGCTCCAGGCGGACTACGCCCCGTCCAACGACTCGGCCGCCCGCTTCTGGCAGGCCGATGGGCTCAAGCCGCTGCTCGTCGGAGGGTATCGTCCGGTGTCGAAGCGATGAGAGGGTGAGGCCGCGGTCGGCATTGATCGGGTTTGGAAAACGAAAGACTCTTAGCCGATGCCGCTGCCGACGCCCCCAGCCAAGACCCTCGTCGTCGACCTCTGCCGACACCTCTACGCTCAAGGCTGGGCGAGCGGCACCGGCGGCGGCGTCTCGATTCGAGAAGGGGACCGCGTCTATCTGGCCCCCTCGGGCGTGCAGAAGGAGCGGCTCGCCGACGCGGACATCTTCGAGCTGGATCTCGACGGCGCAGTCCTCTCGGCACCTGCCGATCCAACCCTGACCCAGAGCGCCTGCAAGCCCCTGTTCTATAACGCTTTTCGACTGCGTAACGCCGGTGCCGTTCTGCACAGTCACAGCGTCAACGCGGTCATGGCGACACTGTGTTTCGGCGAGGTTTTTCAGGTCACCCACCTGGAGATGATGAAGGGGATCCGGGGTCTCGGTTATCACGACAGACTCACGATCCCGATTATTGAGAACACGGCCTTTGAGCGCGATCTTGAGCAGTCGATGGCCCAGGCGATGGTCGAGTTTCCCGACTGCCCGGCCGTGCTCGTCCGCCGTCACGGGGTCTACGTCTGGGGCCGCGACTGGATCGAGGCCAAGACCCAGGCCGAGTGTCTGGACTACCTCTTCGATGTCGCCGTTCGCATGAAGGCGCTGGGGATGGACCCGAGCGCCGCCGGTTTGCGATGAGAAGCTGAGAGGAGAGACCTCGTGAAGGCTCATTTTCTGGATGGTCAAGATACTTTACTGACCGCCTCGGACCTCGCGGCCCAAGGCGTGTATTTCCAGCAACTGCCGCTGGACCCCGAGCGGTACCAAGGCCCGCTCGATGAGGTGAAGGCGGACAACGGCTACATCGAGCAGGACATCGTCGCGCTCGATCCGCACACCCCGAACCTCGAGGCGATCTGCGCGAAGTTCATCGACGAGCACACGCACGACGACGACGAGGTGCGCTTCGTCCTTGAGGGCGCGGGCATCTTCGACATCCGCTCGACCGATGATCGATGGATGCGCGTACAGGTCGACGCCGGGGACCTCATCGTCGTGCCCAAGGGTCGCAATCACCGCTTCTTGCTCACCGAGGCTCGGTCCATCCGCTGCGTACGGCTCTTCAAGGACGCCGCCGGCTGGGTGCCGATCTACCGACATGCCGGCGCGTGACCTCCGGAAGCTCGGGGATCCTGTGCTTCGCCGTGTCGCGAAGCCGGTCGAGCTTAACCTCGTAGGCAGCAGCGAGTTTCAAGCACTGGTCGACGACCTCATCGACACCATGCACACCGCGAAGGGTGCTGGTCTGGCCGCGCCCCAGATCGGCGAGAGCGTTCGACTCGCCGCGGTCCATGTGCACGACAATCCTCGGTACCCCTACAAGCCGAACTTCCCGTTGACGGTCTTCATCAACCCGCGCTTGACGTTTCTCACCGACGAGGAGGCGTCGGTGTTCGAGGGCTGCTTGAGCGTGCCGGATCTTCGCGGGCGGGTCAGGCGCAAGATGCGGGTCCGCGTCGACGCTTGGGACCGGCTCGGACAGCCGTTCAGCGTAGAGGCCGCGGGCCTGACCGCAGGCACGTTCCAGCACGAGCTCGACCATCTCGACGGCGTCCTCTTCGTCGATCGGGTGGAGGATCCGCGCACGCTGACGACTTGGAGCAACTTCGACCGCTTTCATCGAGAGGCCTTCGTCGTCGAGGCCACGGCCCTCGTCGCCCGTTGGGGCGGGTGATGGGGCAGTTCGTCGACGTCCGGCCGATTCATCGGGGGCTGTCGTCGTGGA
>SHZC01000207.1 GCA_009692505.1 Myxococcales bacterium | reverse complement strand
GGAGCAGACGCGAGAGCTCGAGGCTGGCGTTGGGGTTTCGACGATCAATCTCCAGGAACCGCTCGAAGTCCCGCTGGGCCAAGTCGAGCTGACCCTCCTCGGCGTAGACGCGGCCCCGGATCCAGTAGGCCATCGCGTAGGTCGGATCGAGCTTCAGAGACTCGTCGAGCTTGGCCTTGGCCGGGGCGATCCGGTTCGTCGCCAGGTACACGGTCGCCAAGTTAAACGCCCCCGAGCCGGACACCGGATCCCGCCGCTCGGCCTCCAGGAAGTGACGCTCGGCCTCGGCGAACTCCCGTCTCGACAGTGCCGCGTACCCCCAGTTCTGGACGGTCATGGCCTCGTCGGGAGACAGCGCGTCGGCGTGGGCATACGCCTGTTCGGACTCAAGAACGCGACCCTGTCGAGCGAGGTTATTGGCGAGGTTGCCCCAGCCGATCCGGTAGTCCTTTCGATAGCCTGCTGGCCCCACCATGCCTCGAAGCAGGGCCTCGCTCGACTTCAAGTCCCCGAGGTTCTCCATCGTCTGAGCGACGTCGCTGTCCAAGATGGCGTTCTTGGGCGCGAGCGTTGCGGCCCGTTGAAACATCTCCAACGCGCCTCGTAGGTCACCCAACGCGGACCGCACGCGGCCGAGCGCCCAGTACGCATCGGCGCGTCCGGTCGGTCGCACGAGGGCCGGTTCGAGCAGGGCCTGCGCTTCGGGCAAGTGCTCGGCGCGCCCCTGAAATCGCCAAACATCGTGGTGCGCGAGACCGAGCCGGATCATGGCCTCGGGATCGGGGCCCGTGCGGTGGGCCTCGAGCGCGTCGACGAGCTCGAAGGGCGTGGGCTTGACGACGTCCTCAACCGAAGCCTTCGTAAGCTCTGCCGGCCGCCGACGAATCCAGTGGTCCGTGAACGTCACGTGGGGAATGTCGCTCGTGCCGCCCTTCCGCATGTGGCAGGTGAAGCACTCGGCCGGTCCCTCAGCCGCGCCATGTTTGTCTCCGCAGTCCTTGACCGTATGACAGCTCAGGCACGCCGCCCGTCGGCTCGCCGGCGTCTCTGGTCGGTGCGGGTTGTGGCACGTCGTACACGTCAGCTTGCCGCCGCTTTTTATGGAGCACGCGCTCTGCACGAGGCGATCGGCGTGGCTGGCGATCCCGAAGTCGGCGCCGCGTGGACCCTTCTTCATGTAGATCGAGACATAGTCCGCGAGCGGTGTTTTGACATCGTAGGTGTCCCAGCGTTGGCCCGCGAGCAGGACACGGGCCTCCCCTTGAAGGTGGCACTGTTGGCAGACCTCGAGCTGTCGCTGTGGCGGCAGGCGCGCGGGGTTGACGATGCTCGGGTCGAGCTGACCGGCCGGTGGGCCCTTGCCTGCGAGCCGCTGGGCCGCGTGCTTCGTCCCATCACCGTGACAGCGAGCGCAGGAGATGCCCAGCGCCATGGGCTCCTGGTAGCTCGACATGGTGCCGTCAATCACCGGCGTCAAGTCGTTGTGGCAGAAGATGCACTCGGGCTTGATGGTGCGCGCAAATCGAAAGTGGTCCCGCTGCTCGTAGCCTGGGCTCATGTCCCAGAGCTTGCGGCGGGAGTACCAGGTCATCGGCAGCTCGACGACCTCGCCTTCGACCTTGCCCAGGTAGCTGCGCGTGTGGTTGCCCGAGCCGATGACCCAGAGGGCCTGCACGACCCGCCGACCGGGCCTGCCCGGCATCGTCTCCTCCTGAAAATATCGCCCCTCGGTGTCGACGTAGGCGCGATAACGGGCCTTCGTCACCGGGTGCGTGACCGTGGCCTTCTCCGGGGAGAAGTCCTCAATCCTCGGCCCCAGATCCGGCCGATAGAGCGAGCGCCCCATGCCCGTCTGGTTGAAGTGGTCCGTCTGGTCGGGGTGGCAGTCGGCGCAGAGCTCGATGCCCGCCTTGCCCGCCGTGCTCGTGGACGTCGCCGTGGGCAAGGCGGGCCCAAGCGATGACGGCGCGGCGGCGAGTAGGCTCGAGACCGCCACCGGCAAGGGTTGCCCGGTCCGCTCAGCCGCCGGGGGCGCGCAGCCGATGAGCGCGCATATCAGGACGCCGCGGACCCAGGATTCGAGAGGCGACCTCACGGGAGGGAGTGTAGCAGGCGCGTGCGCCTCTGTTACCCTATCGCGCGCCATGCCCACGCCCCCCGACGTTCACGAGACCTTGAAGCGCAAACTCGCCGAGTTCGCGGCCGCCCGGGACTGGGGTCAATTCCACACGCCGCGCAACCTCGCAGTCTGTCTCTCCGTAGAGGCCTCCGAGCTGCTCGAGCTCTTCATGTGGACCCGCGACGGCGACGGCCCCTTCCCCCCGGGCACCGGCCCGCCCCCGGAAGCACGCGTCCGGGAGGAGGTCGGCGATGTCTTCCTCTGCCTCCTCAACTTCGCCCGGGTCAGCGGCATCGATCTGCATGAGGCCGCGACCGAGAAGCTAGAGGCCCTCGGGCAGAAGTACCCCGTCTCGCTCTCTCGCGGCAGCGCGGTCAAGGCACCCGGCCTGTTCACCTCCACGGCCACCGCCACGGCCACCGCCACGGCCACGACCACGGCCAAGGCCACGGCCACCGCCACGACGACGAACGACGGAGACAGGTAGAACATGTTCCAGCGACCAGAGAACAAGGGCGGACCCCAAGCCCCCGCCTCAAGAGTGGAGCTCCGGGTCGCCTTGCGCGCGCTCACCGTGGCGCTCTCGCTCGCTCCATCGGGCTGCACACCCGCAGGTGACGGGGGCGACTCAACGGGTGCGCCGGATGTCTCGACCTCGGTCGATCGCCAGGCCGCGTCTAGCGACCGCGGCCTCCAGGCGGACTCCGGCTCGGACTTGGGCATACGTGATCTCGTCTCCGCCGATCGCCCGAGCCCCGACGCCGGCCTGCCTCGGCTCTGTGTCGAGCGACCCGGAGCGGGCGCGCGTTTCATCGACGCGTCGGACGCCGTGGGCATCGGCCGCGCTGGCCTCGACCTCGAGGGCGGTCGCCTGTCCGCAGCCGATCTCGACGGCGATGGGTATACGGACTTCATCGCCCACCGTGGCTACCGCAATGAGCGACCGGCCGCCGACGCGCCCGCCCCCTATCGCGTGATGATGAACCGCTCGGGCCCCGGCGCCGACCGCGTCTTCGTCGATGAGACCGAGCGCAGCGGCTACGACCTCGACGCCGTGGGTCGCGTCGGTCGCGTGGCGCACTTCGCCTTGTTCGGGGATCTGGACAACGATGGCGACACCGACGTGATCGGCGGCGTGAGCACCGACAACGAGCTCGACTCGGGGGACCGCACCGTCGTGCTGCTCAACGTCGGGGGGGGCGTCCTCGAACACGCCCCCCTCTCCGATGTCTATCCGGGCCGCGGCGTGGTGCTCGCGACGACGGGCGGCACCCTGCTCGACGCCAACCTCGACGGCGACCTCGACCTCTTTCTGGGCCACGGCTTCGCGCAGTTCGGCGACCTCAGCCAGACGCAGCAGGACCTCTTCTATGCGGGCAACGGCAACGGCACGTTCCGCAACCAGACGCAGCTCGCCGGCCTGACGACGCAGAGCCCGGTGGTCAATGGCGCCCTGAACTTCGACGCCCTCAATCAGGGCAAGGCGCACAAGCCCACCTACGGCGTCGCCGCCTGCGACCTCGACGGCGACGGCGACGGCGACCTCATGACGGTCAGCTACGGGCGTCAGTGGAACATGCTCTGGGTCAACGGCGGAGACGGCACGTTCACCGACCAGTCGGTCAGCAGCGGCTTCAACATGGACGGCAACACCGACTTCTCGGACAACGAGTTCTACCGCTGCCACTGCCAAACCACGGGCCGCTGTGAGGCGCCCGCCCCACGCATCCAATGCAACGGGAACCTGTGGAACGTGGGCATCGACGACCAGCCGTTCCGCCTCGGCGGCAATACCTTCGCCGTGACCTGCGCCGACATCAACGACGACGGCCGCGCGGACGTGCTCACCGGGGCCATCAAGCACTGGCACATCGGAGACTCGAGTGACACGAGCACCGTCTTGATGAACACGGGCTCGCCCGACGAACCGACCTTCGAGCGGCCGGGCAATGAGGCGCTCGGCCTCGAACGGAGCTGGATGACGCCGTCCTGGAACGAGGGCGACATCTTCTCGGCGATCTTCGACTTCGATCTCGACGGCCGCAAAGACCTCTACTGGGGCTCAACGGACTACCCCGAGACCCACGCCTTCTTGTTCCGCCAGAAGGAAGACGGGACCTTCGACGACGTCTCCTCGATCGCCGGGCTCGACCACGCCCGAGCGGCCGGTTTCTCTTTGCTCGACGTCGAAAAAGACGGCGATCTCGACGTGCTCGTGGGCTCCTCGACGATGCGCTGCTCGGCGGCCGACGACCCACCCTGCCCGTGGACCATGAGCGGCAATGACGTCTACCTCTACCGCAACGACGCTTCAGAGCGGCACAACTGGCTGGCCATCGATCTCGACGCGCTCGACCCCGTTGCCGCCGAGACCTCGGGCCTGCCTGCCTGCAACCGCGCGGGCGTCGGCGCGAAGGTCGTCGTCACCGCGGGGGGCCGCAAGCAGTACTACGAGGTGAGCTCGGGTCATGGCCACTTCGCCCAGCAGGACGAGCGCACCTTGCACATCGGCCTGGGTGAGACGTGCGACATCGAGTCCATCGAGGTGCTGTGGCCCGACCGGACGCACACCCAGACTCTGCACTCGGGGATGAGGGCGAACACCTTCGTGCGCCTGTCCCGAGACGGCTCGACCCTCGAGACCCATGTTCCGGCGGTGGCGAGCCCCTGAGCGTATGACGATAGAGGCCATAACCGAAGGCCCCATCCTTCGTCCCGTCGTCAAGCTCTCGGCCGCGCTCTCCTTGGGCGCGCTCCTGAACATGGTCACCATGCTCGTCGACCGGGTCTTCGTCGGCGAGGTGGGCACCGTGTCCATGGCCGCGCTGGGGACGGCGCTCGCCGCGCTCATGGTCCTGGTGACCTTCGCGATTGGTCTGGCGATGGGCACGCTGGCGACCGTAGCCCGCAACGTCGGCGCCGGACGCCTGGACCTCGCCAGTCGCAGCCTAGTCAATGGGCTTTACCTCTCCGCGGCCTTCGGCGCCTTCTTCGCGGCTTGCTCTGTCTTCCTGCCGGAGCACCTGCTCGCGGCGATGGACACCCCAGAGAGCCTCGCCGGGGAAGCGACCGGATACCTGCGGATCTCCATGGCTGGGCTCGTCCTGCACGCGCCCATGATGGCGGTGGCCTTCGGGCTTCAGGGGGCCGGACGCGCCCGAGACGCGTTGATGCTCTCGGCGGCCTCGGCGGCCTTGACCGTCCTCCTCGATCCCCTCTTCATCTTCACGTTCGGCCTCGGGGCGGCGGGCGCAGCGATGGCCGGGGTGGTCTCCCACGGGGCCGGGCTCGCGCTCGCGGTGTACATCGTGGTCAAAGGCCCACTCCGCCCCAAAAAAGAGGACTGGCGGCCCGACGCCGCGCTCATCCGGCGGATCGCCGTCGTGGGGCTGCCGTCGTCCTTCGAGCAGGTCGTGAGGACGGTCGCCGGCGCCGCGCTCGTGAAGTTCATCTCGCCCTTCGGCGCGGAGGTCGTCAGCGCGTACACCTGCGGCGTCGGCGTGCTCATGGTGCTCATCACCCCCGGCATCGCCATCGGGCAAGCGACGGCCGCCCTCGTGGGCCAGAACCTCGGCGCGGGCAAGAACCGTCGCGCCTGGCGCACCGCCTGGTACGCCTGCGGGCTCTACGCCGGGCTGATGGTCGTGGCCGCGACCGTGGTGTACGCCTTCGCGCCGACGTTCATCGCGCTCTTCGACGACAACGCCGCCGTCATCGCCGAGGGCGAGCGCATGTTGCGATGGGGCGTCCTCTGCTTCCCGCTGCTCGCCGTCGCCATGGTGTTGAGCCGCGCGTTTGCCGGCGCCGGTCAGACCGTGCCCGCCTTGCTCGTCGCCGCGATCGCCCACCTCTGCGTGCAGCTACCCGCGGTCGCCTTTCTCATCGGCCGCATGGGCCCGCAGGGGGCTTACCTTGGGATGACCATCGCGTTCTGCGTACACGGGACGCTCGCCGCGGTCTGGTTCCATCGCCGGTTCCACCACTGGCGCGCCCCTGCCTAAGCCTCAGGGCAAGCAGCGGATGTTGTAGGCCACCGGCAGCTCGCAGCCGTGGTAGTCCGCGTCGAAGTTCAGATCGGCGGCCAGGTTGAAGAAGAGGTTGCAGCGGATCCCCTGATTGGGGAGGTTCACGCAACTCCCCACGTCGAAGGCCACGGCATGGCCGAAGCCTTCGATGCGGCACGCCGCGTCCGCGCAGCCTTGCCCGTCCACGCACTGGTTCCAGACATCGCAGCCCCCGTGGTGACCAAACGAGTCCATGGGAAAGACCGCGACGGCCCCGCCGCAGTAGCTGCCGATGCACTCCACGCCGGGATCGCAGACATTGCCGCAGGCTCCACAGTTCATCGCGTCGATCCGAGTATCGAGGCAGACCGGCCCGCAGCGCATAAACGCGTCCTCCTCGCAGGCATCGCCGATGCCGGTGCAGCCGTCGTCGAGCGGGAAATCAATCGCCCCGTCCGCGTCGTTGTCCACGTTGTCGCCGCAGAAGGGCCGCAGGACGGGATCGTCGCTCTCGATGTCGTCGTCTGGGCTCTCGCAGCCGAGATCGAGGGCATCGACCTCGCCGTCCTCGTCGTTGTCCAGAGTGTCGGCGCAGGCGGGCAGCAGGGGCGTCACGCGGATGGTGACGCTCGTATCGATGTTGGCGCCGAACTGCGCGGCGTCCGCCGTAAGATCGACCACGATGTAGTAGATGCCGCGCTGGACTTGAGGCATGTCGAGAAGGCCGGTGAACTGCCCGCCGACACAGGCGAGATCGGGCGCCCGGTCGCAGACCTCCCGGAGGTAGAGGACGAAGGGCCCGCCTTGTCCAAAGAGGGCGGTGCTGGCCTGCACCTGGAGGTGCACGGGGCGGCTGACCCGGAGCTGAAAGACCCGCTCGGTCAATGTGGCCCCGATACAAGTGGGCTCAATGAGGCTCGGCTCGGCGGTCGTCATGTTCACCATGAAGTCCCCGCCGCCCTCGCCAACATCAATGAGGCCAACGGGCAAGTGACACGAGGGGGCCTCGCGGTCGACGCCCGCCGCCGTACACTCGGGGTCGGCCGGATAGTCCGTGGCCATGTCGCCGTCGTTGTCCACGCGGTCGGAGCACTCGGGGGGGCTGTTGGGGTCCTGCTCCGTGTCGTCGTTGGGCGACTCGCAGCCCGGATCATCGAGGTCCGTCGCCGCGTCGAAGTCATCATCGATGAGGTTGCGGCACGCGGACGCGGCCTCCTCCACGACGGAGAGCCGATAAGCGCCGCCCCCGTTTCGGGAGCCCTGATCCACGACGATGTACAGGCGGCCGACGCCTAAGGGCCCGAGTCGAACTGCGGTGCCCGGCTGCGCGCCCGAGCCCCGGTTACAGGCGAGATCGGCCAGCGCGTCGCAGTCGGTTCGAACGTAAATCACCGTGGGGGCGAGGGTCTCCGGGTGGTCGGTCGAGAAGACGAGGGCGTCAAGGGGTCCGGCGACGTCGTAGAAGTAGACCCGCTCGCCGCCAGCCTGACCTCCGCACGAGGCCGCGAGGGTCGCGCTCGCGCCGTCCGTCGTATCGTCGACGTGGCCTTCGACGAGGCTGGCCCGCAGATCGATGAGCTCGTGGCCGCCGCATATCCCCGTGGGGGCGACGTCGGGGGCCAAGGCGTCGGCCCCCGCGTCGAGCCTCAGATCGTCCGCCAGACCGTCCGTCGGGTGGCCGCTCAGGTCAGCGGCCCCGACCTCGCGCGTCTCTGCTGCGGCATCCTCCCCACCGTCGCCTGCCGGCATGGAGCCATCCACTTCAGGACCGGCGTCCTTGAGCGGGCGGTTTTGCATATCCCGAACGTTGCCGGAGGCGTCCGCGCCGCCCGAGTCGTCCTGAGCCTTTACGCAGCTCACGAGAAAGGCGGCGAGGGCGAGGACCGCGAGCGGGCGCGCAACTTCGACAAGCATCTTGACCATCTTCAGACTCCAGAGACCGAGACACACAGACCGTAGCAGACACCACCACGACAGAGTGTGCCCACTCCGAAACGAGCCTCAACAACAAAAGGAGCCATCCTGGACTGCGAGGGGTACCCGGAAGTCATCGACGCGATGAACGGCGGCGTGGGGGCCTGCAAGCAGCGGCAACCGCAGGTTGACGCAAATTCAGCCCAGCCGCTATCTTCCAGCCGTAGTGTGGAAGCAAAACGAGGGCTGGCCTCGATTCCGTCACTGCACCGATCCCTCGGGAGGGGGATGAATATGAGCCGAATCATTGGGCTTCTCCTGTGGGGTGCCGCGTGTCTCGCGCCGCTCGCCGCTCTTGCGATGCCGAACGAGTTTGCCCAGGAGGGGCTGCTCTTGGATGCGAACGGTCTTCCCCTTCAGGGTCGCCATTCCGTCGCGGTGCGTTTCTACAACGCCGCCAACGGAGGCGTCGCGT
>SHZC01000206.1 GCA_009692505.1 Myxococcales bacterium | reverse complement strand
CTGCACGTCACGCGGACCTGGGACGCCGGGCTGGAGTATCGATATCTCGCGACGACCTTGGCCCAGAACACCCGCAAAGGCGCGCTCGCCGAGATCAACTACATCATCAAGTCCAAGGTCCGCGTCGGCGTCGGCTACAACTTCACGCGGTTCAGCGACGATGAGTTCGCGCGCCTGGATGAAGACCACGGCGGGCCGTTCTTCCGGGTGATCGGGGCGTACTGAGGGTCGATCCAGAGACCCCGGTTTCGGGATGGGATCTCATCAAGTCGGTTGATTCGTTCCGCTGACAGTGAGATACCTGCGGCTCAGGCTGAAGGGTTGGGATCGATGGGCAGTCGCTGGCGTCTCTTGTGTGTTTTTTCGTGTCTTGTCGTGCTCGACGCCGGAACAGCGGCTGCGGGCCCCAAGGTCGTCCCCAGGGCCAAGAAGGCGGAGGCTCCGGCCCCGGCGAAGAAGGCGGCGGCTCAGGCCCCGGCGAAGAAGGGAAGAGCGGCTGCGGGCCCCAAGGTCGTCCCCAAGTTTGGTTTGCTCCTCGGAGGGAGCGGCGAGGTGAGCGGCCGCTGTGACGGGAGCGCGTGCCCCGACGACATGGATGACGATCCCTCGGACGCCGACCGCGACGCCGACGACGAGTCGGGCCTTGGCGTCGGCGTGACGCTCCTGGTGCCCGTGAGCGACTCGATCCATTTGGGGGGGGACCTCTTCTTCGTGCCCGGAGTTGAACACGACCCTGACGACGAGGACGACGAAATAAAGAAGTGGGGTTCGGACCTGAGCGTTCTGGGCGTGGGGGAGTTGCGGGTCCTGAGATCACAGTCGGTGGACGTCTTTGCTCGTGCGGGCGTGGGGTTTATCGTTCTTTTTCCCGACGACGATCTCGAGCGACTGATTGTGGCCGGTAAAGACTATTGCGAAGAAAAGGGTTTTTACTGTTCCGTAGACGATGGCCCCTTTATCGGCCTGACGCTCGGCGGCGGCGCCGGTGTCTCGATTGGGTTCGAAGGCTTCCGTCTCAGAGCCGAACTCATGCTCCAGTGGCTAGACCACTCGGTGCTTGAGCTCAAAGTCCCGGACGCGCGCAGCACGGCCGACTATGCCGGAACCCGCGGCTGGCTGCTCACGGGCATCGAGCTCGGCGACTGACCTAAAACCGAGCCACCCCGGACCGGGCGAGGCGGCCGATGCGGTCGGACTCGAAGGTGCCACGCTCGCCGACGAGCAAGCGGACGCGCTCAAGCACTTGGGCGACGCGCTCTTCGAACTCGGCGGTGTCCGCCCTCGGTCCTTCGGCCTCGGCGCGGTGGCGGTCGGCGGAGGCGCGTTGAATCCCCGCGCTCCCTGACCGTGCGTCACCGCCCCGTCGCGCGTCTTGCTCCAAGAGCGCGTCCGCACCCTTCGCCAAGGGCGCGCCGCCCGGCTGCACCCAGTCGAGGTAGCCGGCCTCGGCGCGCAGAGCCTCAGCCTCCTTGCGGGTGCCTGAGCGGTCGTCTTGGGCCTGCCGCGTATGGGCGAGCTCGTGGGCCAGGAGGGCCTCGCCGTGGGCCGTATCGGTGCGGAAGTGTTTCGGATCGAAGAAGACCATCTTGCCGTGCGTGAAGGCCTCGGCCGAGAGCGAGCGGGCGAGCGCGCCGGACATGGGCCCGGCGAAGACCATCACGTCGTTGAAGTCGTGGCCGAAGAACGACGAGAGCCGGGAGCGCGTCGAGCCGTCGAGGGTCTTTCGCTCCGCGGCCAAGCTATCTGCGACGGTGTCGACTTGGCCCCCGGCGAGCTGCCCGAGCAGAGCCTCGGAGTCGGGCACCTCGCGCTCAGCCAGGGTGATCGACAAGGCGAGCTCGCCGACGGTCGTCGCCCCTGAGCGTAGGAGCGCGTCGGCGATCTGGTCGGCCATCACACGACCGCGGGCCGCTGGATCGGAGAAGCGGGAAGGGATCTCGAGGACGAGCGAGAGCCTCTCGGTTCGTAGGGGCGACCCGGGCGACGTCTGGCCCTTGCCGAGCAGCCGGTCGGGTAGGGCGGCCAAGGCGGCCCCGACCGCGGATTCGACCGCAGACGCGAAGGGACCAGCGCCGCCTCGACCGCGGAGATCGACGGAGATGTCCCCAATCGACAGCGTCTCGGTCGTCAGCGGGCGCCTTTGTCGCGGCGCTCCACCCAAAGCCGGCGGTGGCCCCAAGGGCTGAGGCCAAGCGGCCCGTGGCGGTGTACCGGCGGGTTCAAGCAGGCCCACGGGCACAAAGAACACGCGACCGTCATGTCGGACCTGATGCCGGCCACGCTTGGGCTCGCCCTCGACGATGAGGCGCGTCCCGGCGGGCACCGTCCCGGCCATGCGGGCCCGAGGGCCGCGGCTTGCGTAGAGGGGCACCTCGGGCGCCGTGGAGATGGGCTGAAACGCGCCGAGCCCCGATGGTTGATCAGGTCGGGGAAACGTCGCCTCGAGGGCGCGACGCAGCGAGAGGGTGTCCGGCGCGCCGGGTGAACGGTGGGTGGCCGGACGTCCGGACGTCAGCGCGACTTCGGCGGCGAAGAGGCTGCGAGCGCGTCGGGCCGAGGCTTGACCACGTGGTCCATCCGGGCCTTGGGCGAGCGCCCGGGTGACGGCCTCCTCCGCGTCCAGTCGGAGTTGGTCAAGCACCTTTACCGAATCGTCGTCGAGGACCAGCGGCGCTTCGAGGCGAGCGGCCGACTCCAGTGCCCGGGCATAGGGGCTCGTCGACGAGTCAATGGACGGCAGCCCGATGGCCGCAGGCCCGCCCACCGCCGAGCGCGGGCCGCGGACGCTTGCGCGCAGCTTCTCACTCGCGTTCTCCGACTTGGCGTCGACTTCGACGAGCGCGCGGTTCAACGCGGCGTCCGCGCGGCGCTCTCGCGTCAACCGGCGCGTCAGGTCCACCCGCAGCTCGATGAGCCGGGTTCGATGCTCGGGTGGGAGCCCCGCTTCCAGGGCGCGGATCTGCGTGACCGCGTCGATCAGACAAGCCGCGCGCTCGGCCACGCGGGGGTCGAGGTCCTCTTCGGCTTGATTCGTCTCGTCGTCTTCCTCGGGCCGGCGGCGCTTACGCAACATCCGCGAGGCCCGCTTCTCGGGATCAACGAGAGCGACCGTTGCCGGGTCGGGGCCGAGGTTCTCCCAGTCTCGCAGCCCCATCGCCGCGACGTTCGGCTCGCCCCCGACGAAGCCGCCGTCGAGGTTCCGCTCGAGCGCGAGCATCGCCCGGATCTGGACCTCGTCGATGGTCCCGGCCTCAAAGGCCCGCGCCCAATCGGAGCGCAGTGCAGCATAGGCAGGCAGGCTGTCAAACCGCTCAAGAGGGGTCTCAAGACGCTCGTGCAGCACCTCCGTAGAGAGTCCCCCCGCCGTCTGATCTTCTGTCGCCATCGCTGAACCTCCGCCTCAACTGTAACAGGTGGGCGGAGCCGGCTGAACCGTGTTATGGGTCGCCGCCATGGCGCTCAAGATCCTCACCGTCGAAGATGCCCCCAACATCCGCAAGCTCATTGCCTACAACCTCAAGCGGGCCGGCTACGAGGTCACGGAGGCGGAGGACGGCAAGGCGGCGGTTCGCGTGCTCCAGTCCTGCGTGCCCGACCTCATCCTGCTCGACATTCGGATGCCGGAGATGGACGGGTTTCAGCTCCTCGAGCTGCTCCGGAAATACCCGAAAGCCGCGGCGATCCCGGTGATCATGCTGACCGCGTTGAGCTCGGCGGCCGACCTCGAGCGCGCGATCAACCTCGGGGTGGTCGACTATCTCGTCAAGCCGCTTGACCCAACGCTCCTGCTCTCCAAGGTCGACATCGTGCTCCGGCGGGGCGAGCCGACGGTGGCTGGCGCGGTCACGGTCACATGGGGCGGGGAGAACCGGCGGCAGTTCGCCCGCGCCAGCATCCACGGCTGCCCGCTCCTCCCGACCCCTGGCG
The DNA here is from genome assembly GCA_009692505.1 of Myxococcales bacterium. Lineage (GTDB taxonomy): Bacteria > Myxococcota_A > Bradymonadia > UBA7976 > UBA1532 > SHZC01. The sequence goes on along the minus strand of SHZC01000206.1, from coordinate 4,651 downwards.
GCCTGGGCGTGAATCTGAGTGAAGGTGGGCTCGCGTTTACGACCCGGAACCCCGTCGATGCCCGAGAGATGATCACCATGAACGCCCCGTCACTGATGCGACTTGTCGGCCTCTCTGAGGCGACTTTGAGGATCCGCGTCGTCTATTGCGTGCCGCTGCACGACGGCTACTACCGGGTCGGCGCGGCCTTCATCGGCCTGCCCGAGAGCACCCACAACGCGCTGCGCCGATTCGTCCTCGAGCACCAGAGCCGCTTCGCCATCGCCGGGCCCTGAGGCCGCTCTGAGCTCGCTCTGAGGCCGCGCTGAGCTCGCCCTGGGCTACCGCCGAAAGCCCTGACGGCCGGGGTACGAGGCCTGGCCTCCGAGGGCGGCTTCGATCCGCAGGAGTTGGTTGTACTTGGCCACGCGATCGCTGCGGCTGGCGCTGCCTGTCTTGATCTGACCGGCGTTCACGGCGACGGCGAGATCGGCGATCGTCGTGTCCTCCGTCTCGCCGCTGCGGTGGCTGATGATCGACGTGAAACCCGCTCGCTGGGCCCGCGAGATACAGTCGAGCGTCTCGGTCAGGGTCCCAATCTGGTTGACCTTGATGAGGATGCTGTTCGCGCTCTTCTCTTTGATGCCGCGCTCCAGCCGCTTCTGGTCGGTCACGAAGAGGTCGTCCCCGACGATCTGGACCCGGTCGCCGACCCGCTGCGTGAGGGCCGCCCAGCCCTCCCAGTCGTCCTCGGCCATGCCGTCCTCGATGGACACGATGGGGTACTTGCGGCAGAGCTCGGCGTAGAAGTCGACGAGCTCGTTCGAGGTCAGCGACCGGTTCTCGCCCGCGAGCGTGTAGACCCCGTTGGCGTAGAGCTCGGTGGAGGCCACGTCCAGGGCGATCGCGATGTCCTCGCCGGGTCGGTAGCCCGCGGCCTCGATCGCCGAGAGGATCAGGTTGATGGCCGACTCGTTGGTCGGCAGGTTGGGCGCGAAGCCGCCCTCGTCCCCGACGGACGTGGAGAACGACTGCTTCTTGAGCACCGCCTTGAGGTGATGGAAGACCTCCACGCCCATGCGGAGCGCGTCCGTGAAGCGCTCCGCGCCGACGGGCACAATCATAAATTCCTGGAAGTCGAGCGTATTGTCCGCGTGGGCGCCGCCGTTGATGATGTTCATGAGCGGCACGGGCAGGACGTGGGCCGAGACCCCGCCCAGATAACGCCAGAGCGGCAGGCCGTGATCGGCGGCAGCGGCGCGCGCGGTGGCGATGCTCACGCCCAAGATCGCGTTCGCCCCGAGGCGGCCCTTGTTCGGCGTTCCATCGAGGCGAAGCAGCTCATCGTCGATGTCCCGCTGCTCGTCCGCGTCGAAGCCGATGAGCTCGGGCGCGATCGCCTCGTTGACGTGCTGGACGGCCATCTGGACGCCGCGTCCCAGGTACCGGCTCTTGTCTCCATCCCGAAGCTCCAAGGCCTCATGCGCCCCCGTAGACGCCCCTGAGGGCACCGCGAAGCGGCCCCGCGCGCCGCCCTCGAGCAGCACCTCGACCTCAACGGTGGGGTTGCCTCGGCTGTCCAGGATCTCTTGCGCGCGAATTTCCAGGATCTCGCTCAACTTCGGCCTCCGGTTTCCGGGTTCAGATCGCCGAGAGCCTAAGACCCGCGCTCGTCGGCGGCAAGCAACCCGACACGAGCGCCTTGACTTCGAGACTGTCAAAGTGCGCCATGCGGCCCCGGCGAGCCGCCTAGTCGCCCGGGAGACAGAGCCTGACCCGGTGAATCCTCCTCAAATCCCCACCCGTGACGAACCCAATGCACGTCGCGCCGACGAGCCGCCGCTCCTGAACGCGCGCGGTCTCTGCAAGAACCTCGGCGCCCGGGTCCTGCTCGCGGACGTCGATCTCGGCATCGCGTCTGGTGACCGCATCGGGCTCGTCGGCGTCAACGGCGCCGGCAAGTCGACGCTCATCCGCGCGCTCGTGGGGCCAGAGGTCACGGGCGATTCGGGCGACGTGCCCGATGACGGCATCGTCGCCAAACGCCGGGGGCTGAAGATCGCCTACGTGCCTCAGGATCCCGTCTTGCCCGCCGGCGCGAGCGTCGCCCTTGTCCTGCGCGCCGCCCAGGCCGAGCACGTCGAGCTCTGCGCTCGTTTCGACGCGCTCTCGGACCGGCTCTCCACCCTCGACGGCCTCTCCGACGCGGACGCATTGGAAGACGCGCTCCATGCCCAGCAGGTCCTCATGACGCAGATCGAGGCCATGGGCGGCTGGGATCTGGATCACCAGATTCGGGGGCTGTCCGCGGCCCTCGGCGTGCCCTCCGGCGAGCGAATCGTGGACACGCTCTCGGTCGGCGAGCGTCGCCGGGTCGCGCTCGCCTGCGCCCTGCTCGCCGGTCCCGAGCTGCTCGCGCTCGACGAGCCCACAAACCACCTGGACACGGCCACGACGGAGTGGCTCGAGGGCCGCCTGCGGACCTTCCCCGGTGCGGTCCTCCTGGTCACCCATGACCGCTGGTTCCTGGAGCGCGTGGCCACACGAATCGCCGAGATTGATCGGGGCCATCTCCATGTCTACCTCGGCGGCTATACGCGTTTTCTGGAGCAACGCGCCGCCCGCCTCGACGCCGAGTCCGAGTCCGAACGCCAGCGCTCGTCGTTCGTGCGGCGAGAGTTGGAGTGGGTGCGACGGGGTCCGCAGGCCCGAAGCACGAAGCAGCAGGCTCGGCTCGAGCGCTTTGACGCCGCCGTGGCCGCGCGCCCCGACGACGTGCGCCCCGACGATCGTGAGTTCGCCTTGCGAATCCCCACGGGTCCGAGGCTCGGCGGCATCGTCCTCGAGGCCAAGGAGCTCGGCCACTCGCTCGGCGGCAAGGTGCTCTTCCGAGGGCTCGACTTCGCGATGGTCGCCGGAGATCGCGTCGGCATCGTCGGCGGCAATGGCATGGGCAAGAGCACGCTGCTCCGCGTCCTGCTCGGCGAACTTCAGCCCGACCTTGGCAGCGTCAAACGCGGCCTCAACACCTTGCCCATCTTCCTCGACCAGACCCGCTCCACGCTCGACGATCGCCAGACCGTGATCGAGGCCGTCGCCGCGCAGAACGACCACGTCTTCCTCGAGGACGGGCCGGTCCACGTCCGGACCTTTCTCCGCATGATGCTGCTCGACGACCGCGTCGCCGCCGCCAAAGTGTCCGAGTTGTCCGGGGGCGAGCGAAATCGGGTGACGCTCGCGCGGCTCCTTCGTGAGGGCGGCAACCTGCTCGTGCTCGATGAGCCGACCAACGACCTCGACCTCATGACGCTCAGCGCGCTCGAGGAGGCCTTGAGCGTCTTCCCCGGCTGCGCGCTCGTGGTCTCCCACGACCGCTGGTTCCTCGACCGCGTGGCGACCTCGATCCTGGCCTTCGAGGGCGACGGCCGCGTGACCCGGTACGCGGGCAACTACAGCGACTTCCTCAACCAACGGGCGTCTGGAGCCAACGGCCGGGCCGAAACGCGGGCCGCCGACGAGCGGACCTCCGCTCCCCCGGAGACTTCCAATGCCGCGTCCCATGCCGCGTCCAAGGCCTCGGTGGCCCCGAAGGCCCCGAAGGCCAGGATCAAAAGCGGCCCGGAGAAGCGGGAGCTCGCCGCCATGGAGGCCTCCATCGAGGTGGCCGAGCGCGAGGTCGCCGAGGTGAACCTCCGTATGAATGATCCAAAGCTGTACAGTCGCGGAGGGGCCGAGATCACCGCGGTGCAGGTCAGGTTGGAGAGGGCGCAGGCCGAGGTCGCGAGGCTTTATGCCCGCTGGGAGGCGCTGCTCGAGCTGGCATGACCGGGGGGGAGGGCTGCAGAGATTGGATCGAAGCAGCTACTCGAGGAGCTTGATTGCGCCCTTGCAGGAGGCGGGTAACGCGACGGCCGCGCCAAACAACCCGTCACAGCTTGATGTTCGAATTTCGTCAAGGCACCGGTCGTAGCTATCGTCAACTTCGGCGGCATCACCGCAGTTGATAGTCTCCCGAGCGCTTGTGCGGCACTCGTCTTCATTGATGTTGAGCGAGCACTCGTCGACCCTCTCACAGAAGGTTGAGATCAGCGTCTCGCACTCTGAGCTTGCGTCTCCCGCCTCCGGACCGCAGCCGGCCAAGACCAGCACCACACACGTCAGAACCGTCCGAATTCCCATGAATGACTCCTCGTCAGGTCGCTCCAACGGCAGAAGCGGAAGCAACCCTAACTACGACGCCCCGCACTTTCAATGCCGGTAGGTGAGTCTGCCGGGGCGATTGAAACTATCGGAGGCTCGCCATCGACGCGCCGGCTCGGGGTGCCCAGTTGCGGCAGCGGACGACGACCGAGGGTCGGGCAGATGCGAGCGAGCGGAGTCCGATATGGGGAGACGTCGGGTCGCGGCTTCTCCCGGCGGGTTGCCTGGTGGCCTCACCGCTCTTGTACGCCGATCGGCGCGGTCGCGCTGGAGGCAGTCAAGCACGGATAGGACGCTGAGGTCGACGCCCGAGCCATCGACTGGGTGCAGCGCGTGTCGCGCGCGACGGCCGAGGACGACCCGGACTTGCGCGCGGTCGTGCGTCTGTTTCACTGTTTATTCGACGTTTCATCCGAAATCTCCGCCGAAACGCTGAAAGCGATCACGAGCGTGGGTCCAGAGCGAACGGAGG
>SHZC01000016.1 GCA_009692505.1 Myxococcales bacterium | reverse complement strand
GACGTCAGCCAACTCAACGTCGAGGCGGAGCAAGCCGTCGCCGTCGTGCTCCAGGAGGGGCTGGACTCGGGCCGCCTCATCGCCATCGGTAAGGCTCAGGTTCGCCTCTCTCTTCGCGTCGCGCTGACCGAGACCCTGACCAGCTTCATAGGAACCCGCGCGTCTCCCCTCTACGGTGAGACGCCCGCCGACTCCGTACCCGAGGGCGTAGACGCCGAGTGGGAGGCGGACCGGCACGCCGAGTGGGTCGCGCTCGGGCGCAAGGCCACGGGTCTGGGCGCCGTGGTCCTCTCGGGCCTCACGCTGCTCCTCTTTGCCTGGCCCTTGTCCACGTTGCTCTCTCTGGACCTGGTCGCAGCGCTCGTCGTGGTGGTCGTGGCGCATGAGCTTGGACACTTCTTCGCGATGCGTCACTTCCGATTTCGGGAGCCCTCGATCTTCTTCATGCCCTTCCTCGGCGGCGCGACGACGGGAGACAAACCAGACGCTCGACTCCACGAGCGCGTCCTCGTGGCGCTCGCCGGGCCGATACCCGGCCTCGTCGCCGCGCTGGCTTATGGACTCTTCGTGCCGCTCGCCGAGCAGAGCCCGCTGGTCCGCACAGTCTCGCTCGTCTCGATCTTCCTCAACGGCTTCAACCTCCTGCCCTTCTGGCCTCTGGACGGCGGGCACCTCGTTGAGCGCACGCTCCTGCCGGGCCACCCGCGGCTCGGCGTGGCCTTCATCGCCCTGAGCGCGTCGGTCCTTGTTGGTCTCGCGTGGGTGCACGGGGACTGGGTCGCGGTCGTGGCCGTCTCGGTGGCGGCGATCTTCTCGCTGCGCTCAGGCCTCGCGGTCGCGTCTGTGCTTCGCGCGCTGCCGGCTGATGGCCCAAGCGGGCAACTGCCCGCGGATTGTTGCACCCTCGTCGATCTCTACCGGCTCGCCGCTTTGGTCCACGGTGGTGACGACGATGATCGAAAACGCTTCTCGCTCGTGCGCCGCCTGGAGCCTCGGGTCTTTGCCCGCACGGGGTCGAGCCGTTACCGGGCCGCGTTTTTTGTGGTCTACGTCCTTGTGCTGCTTAGCGCCGCGTGGTCCATCGCCCGCGTGCTTAATCTTTGAGGCTCTGTAAGCTCTCGCGTCCATGACACCCAACGCCCCCAGAGTCATCTCCCGTGTCCTCCTCTTCGCGCTCAGCCTCGCCCTTGCGGTCACCGCCGCGATCGCCCCCACGCTCGCCTTCGCGGCGATCGGCGATGCCTGCGTCGACGGCGTCTGCCCGGCGGGCGAGACCTGTATGCCTGACGAGGTGGAAGGGGACTTCTGCACCGCTCGCTGCCCCGAGGCGGGCTGCCCGGACGGCCTCGTCTGTCGGCAAGGGGGTGCCCCGCTCCCCATGTGCCTGCGGCTCGCGCGGGAAGAGCTGCTCGCGAACTTCGGCGAGGACTGCCTCATGCACGAGGACTGCGAGCCGGAGTTGCAGTGCCTCACCGACGGCGAAATGCGATATTGCTCCCGCCACTGCACCGTGCCGGGCACCTGCCCCGAGGGCTTTCGCTGTACCGCGGGCGCGCAGCACTCCTGCCAGCGCCTTCAGGGGGCCCCGGCCAGCTTCGAGCCCTGCGGCGCGGGTGGCCTCTGCGCTGATGGCTTCGACTGCGTCACGCACGCCTCGCGGACCCACCCCCTCTGCCTCTTCCCGTGTCCGGACGGGATCTGTGGTGAAGGGCAGGCCTGCGTGGACGGCCACTGCTTGCAGAACCCGCTGCCGTCGAAGCCGGCCTTCGGAGAGCTCTGCGTGGCTGACGGGGCCGAACCGAGCCTCGTGGGCTGCCTCAATCCGATGCATCGCTGCCTCATGGACGGGCAGTCGAGCTACTGCACGCAGGGCTGCAACAGCGTAGAGCGATGCCTCATGGGGTACGGCTGCATCAGCGTCGATCCGGAGGCCACCCTGGGGGAGTGCCGCCGGGGCGTGCCCGATGACTATCAATACGTCCTACCCCCGGACTTCGGTCTGCCGGTGTTTCCGCCGCCGATGGAGCCGCCGTCGTCGAGCGAAACGGACGGAGGTGGCCCGTCGAGTGGGGGCGGCGGCGTCCCCGGCGAGGGCTCGTGCGCCTTCGGAAAAGGCGACCGAGGTTTGCCCTTCGGACTGCTCGGCTTCGCCGGGCTCTCCGTGCTCGCCGCTGGGCGGCGTCGACGGGCATGAGCCAAGTCCACGGGCGCCTCACGGGCCTGCTCGCGGTATTCGCGCTCAGCCTCTCGCCCTTCGACGCAGAAGCCGTGCCCGGTCCGGACTCAGTGGTCGTCGTCTACAATCAGGCGATGCCCGGGGCCCTGGCACTGACCGAATCGTATCGGGAGGCCCGTCAGCTCCCCGTCAGCCACGTCTGCGCCCTCGACCTGCCCCTGACCGACGACCTCTCCTTCGACGACTTCCTCAGTCGCTTCGAGGCTCCCCTGACGGCCTGCCTCGAAGGCGGCGCAATCGCCGATCGCATCGAGGCGCTCGTGCTCGTTCGGGGTGTGCCGCTGCGCGTCGCGATGCCCACGCCCGATGGGGGCACGACCCCGGTCAGCCTGGCCGCGGTCGCGATGTTGACCGACTCCTACCTGCTCGCCGATGGCCTCCGTATCGTGGGTCAACCTCCGGGTCGGCTCGTGCCCTGCGGGGGCGGCGCAATGTGTTACGGCGCGGCTTTTCGAAGCCCCTACGTCGGCCGGCCGTTTCGCCCCGGCTACACCCTCGACGCGGCGCGAATCCGCTGGAACCTCCGCCTCGTCACCCTGCTCCATGGGCGGACCGATGATGACGTCGCCTCGCTCATCACGTCCTCGGTCGCGAGCGATGGGCAGGGCTCGGGCGGCGGTGAGCTGGTCTTTATGGAGGGCGGCGACGGGGCGCGAGGCGTGCTCGACGTTCAGTTCGCCGACGTCCTCGCCGCGCTCGAGCTCCGCGGCTTGATCGCCCGGCGACTGCCCTTCAATCGGGAGCTCACCGGGCTGAACCTCGCCGCTTTCTTCACGGGCACCGACGGACTCGGCTCGACCATTGAGGGCAATACGTTCGTGCACGGTTCCCTCGTCGACAACCTCACGAGCTTCGGGGCGGTGCCCCAGAACTTCGCGCCCGACGGTGAGTCCCAGGTGAGCATCGCGCGTTGGGTCGCCGCCGGCGTGGCGGGGGTTCACGGCACGGTCGCCGAGCCCCTCAACAACTGCTTCCCCTCTCGGGAGCTCATCGTCGATTACGTCGATGGCGCGACCTTGGCCGAGGCCTTTCACGGCCGTTTGCCCTTCTTGTATTGGCAGAACGTCGTGCTCGGGGATCCAATGGCCGCGCCCTATGCCGTCCGGCCCGAGGTTGAAGCCCCGGCGCTGCTTCTGGTCGCCGAGGGTCCGTATCGACTGACGCTTCGTGCCTCGGATCCGCTGCGCCGCGGGCCGGTGGAGGTCGCCGTCTTCGCGGATGGGGTCGAGGCCGGCCGAGGCCTCGATGCGGTCGAGGTCTGCGTCCAGAGCGCGGAGTCCCCGACGAGCATTCTGATCGTGGGTCAAGCGAGCGATGACGGCTCTCTCCCCGGTCGCTGGCGTCCGAAGGGGTGGCGAACCGAGCGGCTGCCTGTAGTCGTCAGGTCACTTGACGAATGTGTCCCGACCGTCACCGATTCGGGGCGCGATGCGGTGAACGGCGAAGCGGACGCGATGCTCGACGATCTCCGCATCGACGCAGTCGACGTTCGCGGCGCAGTCGACGTTCGCGGCGCAGTCGACGTTCGCGGCGCCTGGGCTCAGGATTCCGACTCCGCGCCGGACGAAGTGCGCCGCCTCGCTCGACCCGACGCCTCCGGCTGCACGTTGAGCCCCGTCGGAGGGCCGCAACCCGCCCCCTTGTCCCTCGCCGCTCTGGTCTTCGGCCTCGCGGTTGTTTGCCACGCCCGGTCGCGCGTCCGGCGTGCCCACCGGCAATAGAAGCCTCTGTGGTGTTGCTTACGCCTCAGTCATTGGGACATGCAGGTCTCGACTCGGGGGCGACTCACAGCTTCGAGACTGCGGGTGCGCTGACCCCGCGTGTGGCACGACCCTTGCGGATGCGTCCGACATGCGCACGCTCAAGCTCCTCCCGTTCATCGCTCTCGTCTCCCTCAGTTGCACCGCTCAGATGGAGTCGGGCACCGGCTTTCGACCCGAGCCGAGCGGCTCTCTTCCCACAGGCAACTCGCAGCTGCCAGACCTGATGGACCCCGAAACGCCGCGCCCGACGGGCGATGGGCCGGCTGAGCCTCCGCTCCCGGATGAACCGATGCCCAACGCGCCCCCCAGCGCAGCACCCTCGTCGCCGCCTGAGCCCCCAGGTGGCGACCCCCCCGCTCCGCCCTCGCCCCCAACCGCCGCGCCCTCCGGTCCGGGCGAGGAGTGCAGCGGGGATCTCCGCGTCGTCCCCAAGGTTTACCACGGCACCCTTGAGCCGACGTACCTGCCCCTCACGCCCCAACAGATCCTCGCGATCGGCACGTTCGGCGGCTGCAGCGGCCTGCTCATTACGCCCACTTGGGTCCTCACGGCCGCTCACTGCGGGCTGTCGGCGGGCGAAGAGTTCTGCATGGGCCCCGAGCCCGGCTCCCCTGATGCCTGCATCAGCAGCCTGCGCACGATCGACGCCGCTGGAGACATGACCCTCGTCGAGCTTGCACAAGACGCCCGCGAGCTGCTGCCCGACGTCGTGCCCGTCGCGATCCTCACGACGAACCTCGACCAGAGCTGGCTCGGCAAGACCGCGGAGATGTCCGGCTACGGCCAGTCCGAGGACGGCGGTTTCGGGGTCCGCAAGTTCACCGCGGAGCCCATCGTCGATCTCTCCGGGGACACAGTCTCCGTCGATGGCGAAGGCCGACACGGCGTCTGCTTCGGCGACTCGGGGGGTCCGATGATGGTCATCGCCGACGATGGCACGGTCCGCGTGGCCGGGGCGCTCAGCAACGGGGACGGCTCGTGCGTCGGCGTCGACAACTATACGAGGGTCGACAGCTATCGGGACTGGATCGAGGGCTTCACCGGCCCGACGGTCGTGGAGGGCGCGGGCTGCGGGAACACGGACGAGGTCGGTCGCTGCATCAATGGGGCGGCGCTCTTCTGCGACGCCGGTGAGCTTCGCAACGAACGCTGCGCCGGGACCTGCGGCTGGGACGCCTCGACCTCCGGGTTCCGATGTATCGACGGCGCCGATCCCTGCGGCGGCGTGGACGCCTTTGGGACCTGCGTCCGAGGCCTCGCGCGCTTCTGCGAAGCCGGCACGCTTCGGCAACGAAACTGCGTGGCCTGCGGTCAGACCTGTGGTCAGGGCCCCGCGGGCGTGACCTGCCTCGACGACCCCTGCGGCGGCCTGGACTACCTTGGCCGCTGCGACGGCAGCACGGCCGTCTGGTGCGAGAATGGCGCGCTCGAGACCCAGAACTGCGCCGAGATGGGCAGCGGCTGCGGTTGGGTGGACGACGACACGGGCTACTTCTGCCGCTAAGGCCTGTCTTCGCGCTCCAACATCGAGACCACGCGGTCAAGCTCAGCCACCAGCGGCCTCGTCCGCTCGGCGAGCTTTGGCGCGCACCCATAAGCCGTGACGAGCTCTCGGTAGTACCACAAGGTGCTGGCCTTGCTGGCCGTGAACCGGTCGTAGACGCGATCACCGAGGGTCCGAAAGTCGGCCAAGATGGAGCGGGCGTTGTACACCTTATCGGACGCGGAGACGATCAGCACCCGGTCGTGGTTCTCTGAGAGGTGGGCCAGGTAGGCCTCCTTGCGCGCGCGCCACGGCGGCTTGGGGATCACGACGGCGTCCGTGCAGGCCCAGACGATGTCGGCGACCGTGTCTCCAAACCGCAGCCGAATGGCCTCCCCCGTGCTCACGCCGCCTTGGTCTTCGATGGCGTCGTGGAGCAGCGCGGCGATGGCCTCGTCTTCGGTGCCGCCGTGCTCGAGCACCAGGCTTGAGACGCCGATGAGGTGCGCGAGGTACGGCGTACTCGAGCCCTTCCGCCGCTGGCTGCGGTGGAGCCGGGATGCGAGCACGAGGGCGTCTTCGTAGCGGTTGGTGAGCATGACCCCGGTTTAGCAAACAGGTGTCAGCGATTCAACGCGGGGCCGGCATACAGACCTCGGCGGACTTCGCCGTCGCCGTGCTCATCCCCAGGTAGCGGTCGGCCGAGACGTCAATCGTGCCGGGCAGATCCGCGCAGTGGCCGTTTTGGGCGACGGCTTGAGGCACGCAGATGCCACTGACGACCGTGTTGTAAGGATCCTGAATGCAGAACGTCGGCGCCTTGCCCGTCAGATCCCTGCACCAGCCCTCGCAGCCGATGGTGCACAACCCGGCCGCATGGCAGCGCCCGCTCTGACCCTCCACGACGAAGCCGCAGTCCGTGTCCACGGCACAGGGGTCGCCGATGTACTTCTGGGCGATCTGGACGGGGGGCCGGCCGCTCTGGCCATTCAACAGCGGGAAGGTCTGGGCATCGGCGAGCGAAACGAAGCTGAAGCCCTCGGCCTTCAACTGCGTGAGCACGTCGTCGAGTTTGCGGGCCGTATACGCCTGAGTGTCGTGGAAGAGCAGGACGCCCCCGGCGTTCGCGCGGGCCTGGTTGAGCACGTAGGCCCCCATGTCGCCGCGGAACGAGTCGGGCACATAGCGGAACGTGCTCGGCTTGCAGTAGCCGTCCCCCGCGCCGAAGCACCAGTCCGCGCTGTCGATGTGCCAGCCCGTTATCGTCAAGCCGCGGGATCGAACGGACTCGGCGGTGGCGCACGTAGAGCTGCCGAAAGGGAAACGAAAGAAGTGAGCGGTCTCGCTGGTCTGCCGGATGACGGCTTCAGTCCGGTCAATCTGGCTGGCGACGGCGGCGCTCCCAAGCTCAGCGAGGTTCGGGTGAGTGTGCGAGTGGTTGGCGAGGATGAAGTCGGGTTCATCGGCGATCTCTTGGACGAGGGCGCGCGTGCGGTCATCGGAGACGCGCGAGCCATTGATGAAAAACGTCGCAGGGACCTGGTGGCGGCGGAGGGTCTCCAAGACGAGCGGAGTCGTCGTGAGGTTCGGGCCGTCGTCGAAGGTCAAGGCGATGCGCTTGCCGAAGCCGGGGCGGTCAGGCACGCGGACCCCCGAGCAGCCGGTCCCGTCGGCCTTGTCGTCGTCCTTCTCGCGGTAGGCCTGCTCGAAGGCGTCGCGAAGCTCGGCCTCGCTGTGAACGTGAGACTCCGCGTCGGACACCGGGGCGTCGGCGCAGCCGGTGAGCGAGGTGAGGACGGCGACGGCCGCGAACGTAGTGAAGAACTGCATCGTCTACTCCCTATCGGAACCCTGCCGTGGGCGCGGATGTGCAGGCTCCGTGCCGTCGAAACTGGCGGGTGGACGCGCCAGGGGAGGGCAGCCCTGATTGGTGAACCTCCGGCGCAGTGAGCGGGGGCTCCAGGCGACATGCGGCGATTGTGGCTCGCGGCGATCGTCTATCGGGCGTGTGGTGATTCGCACAATCGGCGGAGACGCGGACTTGCGGTCATTTGCCTCTGGTGTCTGACTGCTCAAGTTTGCGGAAGACCTGTTTAGATTCTCGATTCATCAAGGTAGCTACCTTTTCAGTTAACGAGAAATCAGACACCAGCGGACACCGAGGCTATATCACCACTCTGGGTCCGCCATTCAGATGAAAAACGAGCAGGGGATGGCCAGAGAAGACAGATGGGTGACGCGGGGCGCGGGCGTGCTTGCCGTGGGCCTCGCCGGCGTTAGCCTCGGCCGCATCGAGGATGAGCGCGGCGGGCGCAATCGCAGGTGGCGGCTGTGGCTCACCGACGAGATCGCCGGGCCCAACGGCTGGGGGCCCATCTGCGGAGCGGCCTGCGCGTCGAGTACACCGTCCTGAAGGCCGACGGGACCGTCATCCATCTTGGCAACCGGATTGTTCACCAGCAACCAGGAGCGCGGCCGCTTCACGCCTGACCAGTGGCTCGCCATCGTGCGCGCGCACTGGCGGGTCGAAAACGGCGTCCACCAGACGCTCGACGTCGCGTTCGCCGAAGACGACCGGCTCTGGCCACGCGACCCGCGATTCATGCTCAACCTGCTCGTGCTCCGTCGCATCGCCGCCAACGCCCTCACCCTCTTCCGAGTGGTGAGCCATTGCAGCGAGGCCAAGGGTACGCTCCCCTGGCGGGATCTTTTCGCCTGGATTCTGGTGGGGCGACGAGTCGTCCGCAACACGAGTCTGAGCGGGACAACGGCTGGCCACCCCGAGGACCGCGGGCTCAGATCGTGGCACTGAAAATCTGCTCGCCGGACACCGCACCCGGCCCCACCCGCGCCGGCAGGAACGGGCCGGTGCGCGGCGAGCAGAAAAACAAGGGCAACCCACTTGGGCAGTGGGGTCGGGGAGGCGCAGGGCAATTGTGACGAGCGGCCGACCGTGAGACAGTCCAAGCCCTTATGGAACCGAGCTCGATTGGACCCTACCGGCTGCTGTCGAAGGTCGCCACCGGCGGCATGGGCGAGGTCTTTCGTGCTCGGCACCCGACGTTGGATCGGGACGTCGCCGTCAAGCTCCTGAGGCACGAGCTGACGGAGAGCTCGTTGATGCGGGACAGCTTTGTCCGTGAGATCATGGCCCTCAGCCGCCTTCGCTCACCCCAGACGGTCCAGCTGCTCGACTCGGGCTTCACGTCGGGCGACCGCCCGTACCTTGTCACCGAGTTCCTCGAGGGCGAAGACCTCCGAACCCGCCTGCGCCGGGAGACGGCTTTGCCGACGCTCGAGGCGATGTCGATCATGGTGGAGGTGCTGAAGTCCTTATGCGAGGCCCACGCGCTTGGCCTCGTGCACCGTGACGTCAAGCCCGCGAACATCTTCCTCCAACGCGTGCCGGGCGGGGCGACGGCCGTCAAGCTGCTTGACTTCGGCGTGGCGAAAATCATCGACGAGGTGACCACGCTCGAGGCCACGCTCGGGGCCGTCAAGGGCACGGCACGGTACATCTCGCCCGAGCAGGTTCTCGGGTTGAGCGTCTCGAGTCGCACGGACCTCTACGCCGTCGGCTGCGTCCTCTACCGCCTGATCTCCGGCGAGGCCGTCTTCGAGCACGCCAGCACCGACGGGATTTTCCGGGCGCACCGAAACGACAAGCCCGTCCCGCTCCGGGAGCGATGCCCGCTGCTCGGCGTGCCCGAGGCGGTCGACCGGCTCATACTTCAGTGTCTGGAGAAGGATCCGCTCGCCCGCCCCCAGAGCGCGGAGTGGCTCCTGGGCGCGCTGAATCAGGCCGCGGAGTTCGTCGAGACGGCACCTTCGTTCGGGCCGCCGTTCACCGCGCCGCTGCCCATCGTGCTGACGTACTCGGACGAACCGCCGCCGCCCCAGCGTCCGGTCCAAGCCGACTCGGCCCCTCCGAAGCAGGTGCCCCCCTACGAGGTGCCCCCCTACGAGGCGCCCCTCGAGCTCGACGACCGTCGTTTCAAGGCCCCCGTCGTCTCGAACGACTCCAAGCCCGCGCGCGCCGAGTGGGGCACGGCGTTTGGGGGCTCCTCACGGGAGCGACCCGCGCCGGTCAATCAGCCCAAGGGCTCCAGCCTTGAGTCCCTCGACGCCACGCGCCTCCTGGCCGCCTGCGTCCTCGTCCTGACCGGCATCGGTGGCTACATCTTCTGGCGGCAGGTACGCCTCGCCGAGCGCGCTCACGGGACCGAGACGGCGCCCACCGTTGATTCGTCCGCGACGCTGGCGCCCGCGCCTCTCCCAAGCGCCGAGCTGCGTAGGGACAGTACCGGGCGATACCTCGTGCGTGGCCGCGCCCCAGGCACGGTCAACGTCTCCGTCTCCTCGGGCACGGCGACGTTCATTCGGACGGACACCCAAGAGACCATCTGCGTGGACGCCGTGGAGTGCCCCATGCCGATCGGCGTGCAGATGGTGATCACTCGGCCCGAGGGCGGTCGTCGCACGGTCGTGCCCGCCGTCCCCAACGAGCGGGCCGATCAGCCGCTGATCATCGAAATGTAGAGGAGCGAGCGTTCCATGGGCGACTACGAGCTGTGCCACATCATCCGATTCGAGTCGGCGCGACGCCTGACGCGTGTGCCCGAAGGCCACCCCTGCGGTCGCCTCTATGGGCTGGCGTTTTACTTGGAGATTCATGTGGTCGGCGACCTCGGACCCACGACCGGATGGGTGGTGGATTTCGGAGACATCGAGCAGGCGTTCGCGCCTCTGCGTGCCGACTTGGATCACAATTATCTCAATGATCTCGAAGGCTTGGAGAATCCGACCAGCGAGGTTCTGGTCACGTGGATCTGGCATCGCCTCAAGCCGCGCCTTCCGGCTCTATCCCAGCTCGTCCTCCGGGAGAACGAGGTGTCGAAGGTGATCTATCGCGGGCCGCGAGCTTCGTGAGCTCAGCCTTGGTCGACACGCCGTCCGTGGACCTGCCGGTCCACCTTTCGGTCCATCTCGAGGAGGCCCTCGCGCGCCGCTCGACGCTCTCGCTGGACACCGACGCGTTTCGCCTCTTTGACGCCGAGGGCGAGGGCCATGCGCGGCTCGTCGTCGAGCGATATGCCGACGCAGTCCGAGTCACGGGCGCGCCGATGGACATCGAGGTCCTGGACACGGTCAGAGAGGTCTTTCCCACGCCGCTGTTCTACCGTTTTGGCAACGACCAAACGGGACACCCACCCGGAGATTCGGGGCAACGTGAGGTCTGTGAGCAGGGGCTGCGCTTCGGCGTGTCGCTGCTCGAACATCGCAATACGGGGCTCTTCCTCGACGCCCGACCGGCGCGCGCTTGGGTGCGTTCAAACTCCAGCGGTCGGCGCGTCTTGAACCTCTTCGCGTTCACGTCGAGCTTCGGCGTGGCGGCGGCGGCCGGGGGCGCGCGCTCGACAGTCAACGTGGACACCGTGCCTGGGGCGCTGGCCCGCGGACGCGAGAACTACGAGAAGAACGGCCTCACCTTCGACACCCGCACCTTCTGGCGCAGCGACGTCTTTGAGGCGGTCAAGCGGGCCACGCAATCGGGCGCGCGTTTCGAGGGCATTGTGCTCGATCCGCCGCCCATGCCGACGGGCGGCCGCAGGGGAGAGCGGGTCGAAGTCCGCCTCGATCTCGGTCGCTTGCTGCGCGCCTGCCGTCCCGTCATGACCGACGACGCCTGGCTCATGTTGCTCGTGGCGAACCGCAGCCTCGACGGTGAGGAGATCGCGGCGGCGGCGGGCTACGGGCCGCCCAAGGAGCGACTCACGAGCGGCGAGGACTTCGTCGCGGCAGAGGGCAGCCGCAAGCTGGACGTGCTCGTTTTCTGACCCGCGGGCGTGGCCGACGTGGCGGCTCTAGACGCCGATGGCTCTGGCACGGACCGTGCGTACGCCGTGCGGCGACATCACTTTGAAAACGGGCCGGCCACAGGTCGTCCACGGGAGCTCCTGAAAATGAGAACACGATTCGACGGTTCCGTCCTTCGCCTGGCCCTTCTTGCCGCGGCCCTCACCGCTTGCGCCGACGAGGTGAAGAAGCCGGCCAACCCCTTCGGTGACATCGACGTCGGCCTGGATGGTCCGCCAGCCACCTGCAGCGCCGACTTCAACTGCGCCGACGGCAAGGTCTGCGTCGCGGGGGTTTGCCTGCCGGGTCAGTGCAACGAGGATCGCACCTGCCCCGCCGGTCAGATGTGCAACCGCGCGAACTATTCGTGCTCGGGCGACGACCCCATGGAGTCGCCGTGCGGAGACGACGACGACTGCGCGATGGGCACGCACTGTCTGGCGAATCGTTGCCAGAACGTGGCCTGCGTGACCGACGCCCACTGCGATCCGGGCGAGGAGTGCACGGCCCAGAACCGCTGCGTGCCCATGGTCAACGAATGCGTGGACGCGGACGGGGATGGCTACGGCCTGGGCTGCGCGAGCGGCGCCGACTGCGATGACGCCCGAGAGGACGTGAACTCGGGCGCGATGGAGGACGGCTCGACGCTCTGCGACGACGGCGTGGACAACGACTGCGAAGGCGGGGACTCCATCTGCGGAGAGACCGACACCGACATGGACGGCGTGACGAATAAGGCCGGCGACTGCGACGACACCGATGCCGCGGTCAACCCCAACGCCATGGAGACGCCCTACAATGGCAAGGACGACGACTGCGACGAGGACACCCGCGACGCCGACGTGGACGGCGACGGCTTCGAGGCCATGATGGTCGGCGGCATGGATTGCAACGATCGCGCGCCCCATATCAACCCGGAGGCCCGCGACATTCCGGGCAACGGCATCGACGAGGACTGCGACGGCACGGACCGGATGCCCTCGGGTGAAGACGCGGACATGGACGGCGTCACCGAGGCCAACGGCGACTGCAATGACATGAACATGAACGTCCTCCCCGGCGCGCCCGAGGTGCCCTACAACGGACTTGACGACGACTGCGACGCGGCGACCTCCGACAGCGACGTGGACGTGGACGGCTTCGCCCATCCTCAGGACTGCGACGACAGCAACGCGATGGTCAACCCCAACGCCATGGAGACGCCCTACAACGGCCTCGACGATGACTGCGATCCGGCCACCTCCGACGGCGACGCGGACGGCGACGGCTTCCCAGGTGGGCAGAACGGCACGGACTGCAACGATGGCGCGGCCGATGTGAACCCCGACGCCACCGAGGTCGCCTACAACATGGCCGACGACGACTGCGATCCGGCGACCGCCGACGACGATCTCGACGCGGATGGCGTGCTGCGCGCGGACGACTGCGACGACAACGACGCGACCATCAGCCCGATGATCGTCGAGAACTTCGACATGAACTGCGGCGATGGCGTGGACCACGACTGCCGCGGCGGCGACGTGGCCTGCGACGCGGGGGTGGTCGACACGGACGGCGATGGCGTGGCGGACGCAGACGACTGCGCGCCCCAGGATCCGAGCATCCCGGCCGGCCGCGAGATCCCCAATAACGGCGTCGACGACGACTGCGATCCGAATACGCCCGACGGCTGCGACGACGACGCCTTCGAGGACGCCGCTTCAAACGGAGACGCACGAGGGGCGACTGGCGTGGACGACGGCAATACGACCGGCGTTCAGTACGGCAACTTGACCATCTGCCCCAACGACGAGGACTGGTACGAGATTGACGTTCGCGCCGGCGACGGCCTCGAGGTGGACCTCGCCTTCGTCCACGGCGACGGCGACATTGACGTGACCTTGCAAAAGCTCGATGCCAACGGGGCCATCGTCTACGTCGACGGCAGCGTGGGCGTCACGGACACCGAGACCGTCTACGAGCGCCGGGCCGCGGTCGACACGACCTACTACGTCCGCGTCTACGGCTTCGATGACCGCCGCAACGGCTACTCCATGACCGTCAACGTCTTCACGCAGTGCACCGACGACCTCGAAGGCGCAGGCCGAGAGCACAACGACGGGCGCGGTTTCTCGACGTCCATGCCCGACGCCGCCACCGGCCCCCGCCAGATCTGCGACCACGACGAGGACTGGTACACCTTCGACGTCGGCGCCCGAGAGAACGTACGCATCGATCTGCTCTTCGCCGACGCGAGGGGGGACATCGATCTGGAGCTCTACCGGGACGGCGACGCGGCCGCCCTCTCCCGCTCGGTCGGCGTCGACGACAATGAGGTCATCGAGGCCATGCTCGAGCGCGGCACTTACAGCGTGCGGGTCTTCGGCTTCGGCAACGCGGTGAATCGTTACCGCCTCTTCGCGACGAGTGGTCAGACCGACAGCCTCATCGAGAGAATGCCCGCCGCCGACGTGCGGATCCCCGACGCCGTCGCGGGCGTGCCGGGTATCGCGACGACCGACCTCGCCTTCGACGCGCCCGCAGGCTCCATCATCCGGTCGCTCACGATCCGCGATCTGGACATCAACCATGACTGGCTGCGAGACCTCGTCGTCGTGGCGCAGTGGGATGACCAGGACATCGCCACCTTGTGGAACCGCGAGGGCACCGTCGACGGGAAAGACGGCGGCCTCGACGACGACTTCCTGCCCTTCACCGGCGGCGACATCAACTTCGACAACCGGATTTACCAGCAGTTCGTCGGGCTCAACGCCGACGGGATCTTCACGCTCGTCGTCCGGGACGAGGTCGGCATGGACACGGGGAGTATCGCGGACCTTGAGGTGGAGATTGTGTACCTCGTCCCCTGAGGTTCAGGACACGAGGTTTGGGGGGGGAGTCGGGGCGGGAGGTCTTTGCAGGTTTAGGGCACGACGGTGATCACGGCGCGTCGGTCCGTCTCATCGTCGTCGGCGCAGACATGCCGGGTGCAGCCGTTGACGCGGCCGGTGCCCACCCGAAGCGCGCGGACGAGCCCCTTGACCCCGTTGAGGGCCACGACGGGGACGACCGGGTTGACGTTCACCGCGATCCACTCCGTCTCAGGGCTATTGGTCACATCATTGATAGTGCCATCGCTGAACGTGGCGAAGGCCTTGAGCTGAGCGGCCTCGAGCGGTGACATCGTCAACGCCGCCGGTCGAAGCTCGACGAAGGTGATCTCCGGCTCCGCGACGACGATCTGAATCGTGTCGTTCAACGGCCCGATATAGACCGACACGACCGCGCTCCCGAGGCCCTCCGAGGAGATGAGCCCACGGCGGCCGCGGACGTTCTCCACGGTGGCCACGCCCGGCGCGTCGGAGTTGTAGGTGCCGTCTTCGGTGATGCAGAAGGTCGCCTCGTCGAAGCGCCCGGTGAGCGCGAGCTGACCCTGGAAACCCAGCGCCAGACGCACCGGGGCTGGCCCATCATCGTTCAACCGGACGCGGTTCAGGACGCCGTCGAAGGTCTCGAAGTCGATGCCCCCGACGCGTCCATTGGCCGGGGTCGCCGTCAGGGTCGTCCGCCCGACGATGCCGGTCCGGATGCGCCCGCTCGTCGAGACAATGAGTGCTCGTCAAAAAACTCCAGCAGCGAGCCTCGGCCGTACGTTGGAGTTTGTTGCGGCCGCGCTCGTTGCCCTCGGCTGCTTGGGCTACATCTGGAAGCAGAGCAGCGCCGTCTCCGGGGCCGCCAAAGAGGCGTACGACGTCCACCTCAGACAGCTCGACCGCGTCGTCAGTGCCCTTCAGTTCGACGTCTTGCGGACCCGCTTCGGCCTGCTGAACTCCTACGACTCCCTCGCGATGGGCAGCGCGGAGGCCGAGCGCCTCCTTCAGACGTTGCCGGTGCCGAGCGACCTCGACGCAGCCAATCGGGCCGAGCTCGAGCAGGCGACGGCGACCTACCGCAAGAACGTCGCGGCCCTGCTCGACGCCGCCGAGACGTTTAAGTCGCGCAACTCGGTCGCCAAGAACTCCCTACGCTACTCGCCGACCCTCGCCGCCCAGATCCTCGCCGAGGGGCAAGCGGACCGCGGGCCTATCGAAGAGGCTCTGTCCCTGCTCCTCGCCGACCAGATCTCGGCGACGGGCGAAGACGCCGCCGCGCTGAGCCTCGCCGCTCTCAAGCTCAAGGCGCTCGGCGCGGTGGAGGGGGCCGCTCCCCAGCTGTCGCGCCTCGCCAGCCACCTGCTCACCGTCGGGACCGTCGAGGAAGAGGTGGATGGCGTCGTCCGGGCCTTCATCGATCCCCAAATCGGGCGTGATCGCGAGCGGGTCGCCGCCCTCTTCCAGACGGGGTTCAGCGTCATCGAGGGTCGCCAAAACCGCTACCGCATCCTGCTCTTCGCCGTCTGCCTCATCCTGGCCGCCCTGGTCGTCGTGGCCTTCATCAAGCTGCGCCACGCCCTCGCCTCGCTCGTGCAGAACAACGCCACTTTGGAGCTGCGAGTCGCGGAGCCAACCGCCGCGCTCGACGATCGAACCCGCCGCATGAGGCTCGTCCTCGACCATGTCAGCCAGGGGCTCGTGGTCTGCAACCGGGACGGCATCATGGATCTCGAACGCTCCAAGGCCCTCGACACCTGGAACAAGAGCGAGGGCCTCTCGCACATCGCCGACTGGGTCGCGCCCATGTCCTCGAGCGTCGCCGCTTGGCTGCGGGTCGCGTTTTCAGACCTCTTCGACGGGATGTTGCCCTTCGAGGTCGTCGTCGACCAGTTCCCCAAGGGTTTCACTGCTCACGGTCGGTTCCTCGAGATCAACTTCTTCCCGATCCGGGGCCAGTCAGGCGCGGTCGAGGACGTGCTCGTCGTGGTCATGGACTCGACCGATCGCATCGCCCGCGAGATCGCCGAGCAAGAGGGGCGCGACCTCCTGGCGCTGCTCGAGCTCTCAGCGACGGACCGGCGTTTCCTCGGTGACAGCCTCGATGAGGTCGAGCGCCTCCTGGCACGCCTGCAGAACATGACGATCTCCGAGACCGATCGCCTGCGGGACATTCACACGCTGAAGGGCACGACCCGCATGATCGGCGCGCTCAGCGTGGCGGACGCCTGCAATCGGGCCGAGGAGGCGGTCTCGATGGGCGCGGTCGAGGGCGGCCTGACCCTGAACATCGCCTTGGGAATCGTCGGGAGCTGGACGAGCCTGCGGGCGAAGCTCAACCCGCTCATTGGCGGCAACGAGGCTTTCAGCTTCGGCCAGGCAGAGCTCTCGGCACTTCAACGGGACGCCGAGCGGCTCTCCGGGGTGGAGCTTCAGACGGTCCTGCGTCGCATCGGCATGGAGCGGGCCGACCGCCGCCTCGACCGCTTCGCCGACCAGGCGCGGGCGCTCGGGGAGCGGCTCGAGAAGCCGATTCAGGTAGACATCGACGCCGAAGGGGTCTGCTACGACCGGGGCTTCCGCGAGTTCAGGGGCTCGTTCATTCATGTGGTCCGCGACGCCGTCGATCATGGGATCGAGTCCATGGAGACCCGGGAAGCCAATGGCAAGCACGAGGAGGGTCGGATTCGCCTCGTCGCCCGTGAGCTCGCCGGTATGCTCGTCGTCGAGATTCACGACGACGGTGCCGGGGTCGACTGGCAGCGAGTCGCCACGAAGGGCCGCGCCATGGGGCTGCCCGCCGACACTCACGAAGACCTCGTCGGCGCGCTCTTGATGGACGGGCTCACCACTAAAGACGGGGCGATCGAGCTCTCCGGGCGTGGCGTCGGTCTCGCCGCGGTCCGTGCCTCGGTTCAGAAGCTCGGCGGCCACATCGAAGTCGACAGCACGCCCGGGACCGGGACCGTCCTTCGATTCCACCTCCCCTCGGTGGCGCCCTCGGCAGCTCCCTCCCCGGGGCTCGCCTCATGAGCACGACCCGGAGTACGACCATGCATAGACGTCCCATCTTCGGCGGTGGCCTCATCTGGGTCTCGAGCATCCTGAGCGCGGTGCTGCTCGGCGGCTGCGTAGATGAATCTGCCCTGCCGCTCTCTGGGGCGTCTCCCGGGGTCGGGGCGGAGGGTGTGGCAGAACGTGAGACCGAGGGTGCGTCGGCGTTCACCGCGCTGCCGCCGGTCCCCAAGCAGGACCCCCGCTTGGTCGCGCTCGGCGACGATCTGTTTCACGACAAACGATTGTCTGATGATGACACTGTCTCTTGTTCGACCTGCCATGACATCTCCACGGCGGGGATGGACGGGCGCGTCGCCTCCGTGGGGATTCGACAGCAGGTGGGCGGGAGCAACGCGCCGATGGTGTTCAACTCCTCGCTCAACTTCGTGCAATTCTGGGACGGACGGGCCGCGACGCTCGAGGCGCAGGTCAACGTTCCGCCCAACGCCGCGGGTGAGATGGGCTCCAACTGGCAGCAGATCATGCTTAAGCTCAACAGCGACGCGGCGATCGTCGCGCGCTTCGAGGCGGTCTTCAGCGACGGAGCGACGGAGGCCAATGTCCGCAGCGCCATCGCCGCGTTTGAGCGCGAGCTCCTGACGCCTTCGCCCTTCGACCGCTACCTGAAGGGGGACAGGACCGCGTTGTCGGCCGTGGCTCAGCGGGGCTTGAAGCGCTTCGTCGACTACGGCTGCGTGGCCTGCCATCAGGGCCGCGGCATCGGCGGAAATAAGCACCAGAAGTTCGGCGTGATGGGGGATTACTTTGCCGACCGCGGCAACCTCAAGGAGGCCGACGACGGTCGATTCGCGGTGACCAAACGTGAGAGCGATCGGCACGTCTTCAAGGTGCCGAGCCTGAGAAACGTCGCTCGGACGGCGCCGTATTTTCACGACGGGATGACGCCCAACCTACCGGCGGCCGTTCGCGTAATGGCGCGCTACCAACTCGGCCGTGATCTCTCGGTCGAGGAGGTCGATGATATCGTCGCGTTTCTTGAGTCGCTCACGGGCGGGTTTCGAGGCAAGTCCCTCTGAGACCCCGGGTCAATCGAGATCCGTCGTCTGGGCAAACCCCCAGCGTGTCGACGACGAGGGGCTCTCGGGATGTTCTCGCTTCAATTAACGAGGTGTCTGACCTCTGCGAAAAGGGGCGGGGCCGCGTCCTTGGCGCATCGAAGCAGCTCGGCTCGAAGGGCTGGCTGATGAAACCCTATAAGCCAGAGCTCTTGCTGGCGGCGATTAAGGGGCTCGTTCATGGCTGACGTCGTCCTGCAGATCCTCGTGGCGGAGAGCCGTCCGACTGATCGAATGAAGCTCTGCGCCGACGGCCCCAGCAGGCGCGCTCACGATCGCGGCGTCGGCCCACCCGGATGTGGCCATCGTCGACCCCGACTTTACCGGGCGTCAACCTTGGGCCCTCATCCGCGGGCTGCGTGAGGTGAGGCACGGCTACCGGATCTACATCTGAGCAGGCTTGGGCGGCCGGTGCCGACGATGTCATGCGCCGCACGGCGACCTTCGACGAGATCATCGGACGCGCAGAGGGCCTGCTCCGCGTCATGCAATGGGCCCATGTGAGCGAGACCGCCCAGCCGATCACCGCTGAGACCGTGGGCGCTCGACTCAACCTCAAGTAGATCTGCCGCGCGGAGCTCGAGGGCGTCCTGGGTGTCGAGATGGAGTCCTGCGACCCCTTGGTGTCGGGCCTGACCTCCGAGATTTCAGTGGTGCTGCCCGTGGATGGCCTCGACCCCACAGCTCTGCACCCACCTCTTCGGGAGCCCCGTCGCCTCCGAGCTGGTGAGCGACGCGCTTCGGGAGATCGCGAACTGCGTGGCGGGCGCGGTCAAACGCGCCGCCCTCGCGGAGAATCTGGCGTTCGCCATGAGCCTGCCGGCCATGGGCGCGTCGTTTGGACCGGGCGATGGCCGTCGGGTCTGGGGGTTCCGCTTCCCTGGAGTCACGCTGTCCGTGCGCTGCCTCGCCGTCGAGGTTCGGGCGCGTTTCATCCCCGTCAACCAGCTTCGGGAGCGCATGGTCATCGCCCAGGACATCAAGGCGCCCACGGGCCTCCTCATCGTATCGACGGGAACGATGCTGACCGCGTGCGCGGTCGGGCGTATCCAGGACGTGATGGACAACGGCGACCTCGTGCGCGCGGTCGTCAGCTCCACCTCCGCGCCCGGGTTGCCGCCGGGTCAGTGAAGGCGGAGCGACGTGCCGTTCACGGTCGCGGCGGGGTCGGCAGATCGGTAGGGATCATCGAGACGAGCGACTCGCTGAAGCCGAGGTCGTCGACGAGCAGGGACATCCGCTCGACGGGCGTGAGGTCGCGCTCGGAGGCGCCGCCCGTGCTCCGCAGTTCGACCCGTCTCCCGAACGCGAGCCCCAGCACGGCCTGACCCACGTTGAGCCGTGCAGTGAGCGAGAAGTTGAAGGGGCTGAAGCCTCGCGTGGCCTCGTGCCGGTCGCGGAACTCCGCGCGCGTCGCGTCGAAGTGCTCGATGCGACAGTCGAACCCCGCGGGCCGATGTAGCGGGCGCCAGGGGATGTGGAACCGCCCATCTCGACGTCCGCACGTCAGACCCCAAGCGCGCTCTTCCACCGAGGTGGCCCCGATGTCGTCAAGACGGAGCGGCGCCCCGTGCAGCATCGAGGCGTCGACGAGGTAGCGGTCGTTCTCGAAGCTCACGCACACCGTGCCGTGACCCGGGGGCGCGTTGGGCGAGGAGAGCATGGTGGCGAGGCCTCGGCGGACCTGAAAACCGAGGCTCGAGAGCAACTCATACAGAGCGCCGTTCCCCGCCCAGCAGGTGCCGCCGCAGCCGTGTCTCAGCCACGCCTCGAAGAAGTCCCCCGGCTCGTCACCGGGCAAGACCCCGGGCAGCGACTGCCTGACGTGGAGGAGCTTGCGGGCGTTGTCGAACGGGACCGCCCCGCACCAGGCTCGGTAGACCTGCTTCAGACCCTCGAGGTCGACGCTCGGGCCTTCCGAGAATCCGAGCCGCGAGAGCACCCGCTCCCGCAGCGCGGGCCCAAGTTCGCCTGTGTCCATTGCCTCTGCCGGCTCCAACTTCGCGTCGTCGTGGCGCACCGTGGCAGGCACGGCCCGCGACGGCAACGGGGCCGGATCTCCAGACCCGCGCTTGCGATGTCACGTGGACCCGGCGAGACTCCGGTTCCCCGACTCTAGAGGTTAAACCCAATGGCCAGCCTTCGAGGCTCACGGTTCGTGTTCGTCGCGCTCATAGTCGCCTCGTGCGGCGGCGACGACGCGTCGACCGCAGACTCGCCTCTTCCGGCCACCGCGACGCCGAGCGTGCCCGGAAAGTCAGACGTCGCGACGCCCGCTTCGACGAGTGCTTCTCGCGGCATCGTCTCGACGGACCTCGTGCTCGATCTTACGACGCGGACGGGCCGAGCGACCCTGACTCTGGAAACCGGATCGCTGCCGCCTACCTTCGAGGTCGGTGATCTCCGGATCGACGCCGTGTCGACCTCGAGCGGGACCGTCGTGGGCCACAGCCGCTCCGCCGAAGGTCACCTCGTCGTCGATGTCACCTCTCGGACGACGAAGCTCATCATCGAGTATGGGTTCTCGAAGCACGGCCACTTTGATGGGTGGGACGCCACGCCGGGGTTCACGTTCCTGTGGCCGGACCACTGCGGCAACCTCTTCCCGTGCCACTCCGCTCCGGCCGATGGGACCACTTTTAGCCTCGAGGTCTTGGGTGTGCCCGAGGGTCAGACGGCGGTCTACCCCCGCGAGGTGCCCGCCGCGGCGCCCGCCTACCAACTCGGAATCGCCGTTGGGCCTTATCTGTACGAGCCGCTCGGCACGACGCCCTCCGGGACCGAGGTCGGCGTATATTTCACAAGTGCGACGCGTGCCGCCGCGTTGACGGGGGCTTCGAGACTCCCGGAGTACTTCGCGTTCTTGGAGCAGACCCTCGGCGACTACCTCTACGGTAAGACCGTGGCGTCCGTCGCGGTGGACTGGGGTCCGGGCGACTTCGGGGGCCTGGAGCATCACCCGTTCTGGCACATCGACGACGGGCAGATCGGCGACCCCTACACGCACGCCCATGAGGCCGCCCACGGGTGGTTTGGCGGCGCGGTTCGAATGGCCTGTTGGGAGGACTTCGTGCTCTCCGAAGGCACCTCGACGTACTTGGCGGCGCGGGCGATCGAGGCCGTTGACGGGCCGACAGCTGGCGCGGCTCTGTGGCAGGTCTTTGGAACTGAGCTGCTGGAGATGATCGAGACCGGGGACGACACCGTCGCCTGGCTGCCCGACACCTGCAATGCGATCTCCATCGCCGAGCACCCGCTGTGGTCGCTCGCCGTCTATTACCGGGGCGCGTTTTTTCTGCGTGCGGTCGAGGCCGAGGTCGGGCGAGCCGCGCTCGATGCCACGCTCGCCGAGCTGTATCGACGCCACGGTGGGGCTTCGGCCGCGGGCGTACCTGATCTCCTCGACCTCATCGAGGACTCGACAGGCTTCGATCCGAGCGACTTGGCCACCCTCTGGCTCTTGTCGACGGGCGCCCCCCCCGGCCTTTAGGGCCGATGTCCGGATCGGCCTTTAGGGGCCGGGGTCTAGCACCCGACGCAGCGTAGAGGGCCCCACGCGGCGTTCGAACTCGTCCATGAAGACCGCCTCGCTCGGCAGGAAGTCGCCGTCTTTGGGCCAAAGAGCGCCGAGTCCGGGTGTTCATTGTGGCAGCTCACGCAGGCCGGCACCGAGGCTAAGTCTGGGAACATCGCCGTGTGGCGGCCCGTCGTCTCATCCAGAAAAAACACGGGCGCGCGGTCGCGAGCTACGACCTCGAACCGCTCGGCCTGTTGACCTTGAAACGAATTGGCCTTCGCGATGGCCATCGGCGACCCGAGAAAGAAGCCGAGCGGGAGGTCGGAGCGCGCGATGTGCTCGGCCGTCGTCCGAAGAAAGAGCGCGGGCAACGGCCCGGCGTTCATCGTCGTCTCCCGCCATCGCTCGTTGAAGACCAGGCCACG
This sequence comes from Myxococcales bacterium, assembly GCA_009692505.1. Classification (GTDB taxonomy): domain Bacteria; phylum Myxococcota_A; class Bradymonadia; order UBA7976; family UBA1532; genus SHZC01. Next base: position 19,314 of record SHZC01000016.1, on the reverse strand, counting down.
CGCCGGACCCTCTCCCACGATCTCCGCGGTGAACATCGCGCGGATCGCGGCGTTCTCGGCCGCCACCGTCCGCAGCACCTCCTCGATGGCGAAGGTGCGCTGCCCGGCTCCCACCTCGCGTTCGGAGTCGAGCGGCGGCGGGGCGTCGACGAAGAGGTAGATGCACGACGCGACGAGCGTGAGCACGGTCAGGACGTAGGTCCGGCGGGTCATGGAGTCGGGCGCTCCGGGTGTGAGGGGTAACGGGTGTCCGCGCCGTAGATATTCTGACCGCCGCCGAGGTCGTCGGGCACGGCCTCGCGCGAGACGGCGTCGTCGGGCCTGAGCGGTGTCGGGTCGAGGTGGTTGCCGTGGCAGCGAAGGCAGCTCACACAAAACGTGCCGTCGTTCTCCACGCGGCGGCCCGTGTGTTCGAGGTGGCAGGAGACGCAACGATGGGGGCCGAGCTCCGAACGCTGCTTCTCGAACTGCGGATCGAGGAACCGGGTCGATGGGTTTCTATCAGCACCGTTGATAGGGCAGCCGCGCTCAGCCGATAGAGGACCGAGCTCACGCCGCCCGCTGGTAGGCGAAGACGAGATAGAGATGGGCCAGCGCGAGCCCCATCGTCAGGCACGCGAGCACGATGTGCACGCCGAGCCAGGGTCGGGCGTACCGCTCTCGGAGCCGACGCTGAGGGAGAACACGCTGATCGCAGAGCCCCACGAGCGCGTTGGTGAGGAAGATCGAGGGCAGGAGGGCGAGCAGGCCGTAGCCGAGGTGCCGGGTGTGCAGGAAGATCAGCGGCGCGGCGAGTAGACCGACCAGACGGTGCAGAGGTAGGGTTCGTCGCGCCGCCTCGAAACGCCCGGTGAGCCGCGAGAAGGGGAGGACCCACTGTGCGCCGAGGAAGACCAGCAGGCTTGTACCGCTGAGCCGCCGAAAGGTCTCGTCCTTCTGCAGGGCGTCGAGCTCGGGGATCGGGAGGGAGGCCTCGGACTGCAGGACCCAAAGGGCGAGCAGCGCGAGACCGATGGCCAAGGCCCGACGGTCCGCGACGGTTCGAGGCCGAGTGGGTGGCCCCGCGTGCGAATCAACAGCCGGGCGATCGGCGTCCGTGAACAACTCAACGTGGATGGACCGCTCACGTACCCCCGCTCGCGCAAGAGGGCCAAGGCGTGAGCCTCGAACTCGGGCTTGCCGCAGAGGTAGAACGTCGCGCCCTTATGAGCTCTTACGATCGCCTCGATCGCCGCGCCCTTGGCGTCGGACGTCGCTCGCCTCGTCCGCGGCCGTGAAGAGCCATCGCGTCAAGGCACCGTGCTCATCGAGCTTGACGGTTACCTCTCGGGTGCGAGTCTCTTGGGGTCCGCTCGTCAGGGTATAGGGTCGGCTGAGCCACTCGCCGTCGACAAGGGCCGAGACGAGCACGTGTTGACCGCAGCGGCTGGCTCGGAGTGGCTTGCCGTCGACCGGCTCGAAGGTAAACGACCGCACGGAGGGGGGGGCTCGTTGACATGACGGGCGACATGACGGGTGACGTGACGAGGCGCATGGGTCTGCCGCCCGGCTCACCGACGAGGCCCAAGACGCGTGAAGTGCAGGCTCCACACTGGGTCGAAGCACCCGTGGCCGCAGCCAACTCCGAGAGCGTGCAGGCCTTCTGCGCGACGCACCGGCGCAGGTCCGCTTCGGTGAGCTCGAAGCCGCGCAGACGGTCCTGGACGGGTCGTCTGGGCGGCGCGGCTCAAGGTGTCCTCGAGCCTCGAAGTCGGCGCGGGCCGTAGCGTCAAGAAGCCCCCCGTCGCGGATGCGGTCGAGCGCGAGCGGGAGGTCATCCCAAGGGCCAGAGACGTTGACGGAGCTGAGTCGGCCACCTGTGAGGTCCAAGACCCGGTGGTTCGCCCGGCGGTGATCGTCGTGGGACCATCGCTCACGGGGCTCGCCGTCTTCGACCTCGCGGTTGGCGCGCGCGGCCATCTCCCGCCCGGAGACCCGCTCGCGAATCTCAAACGTCGGATCGCCGTCCGCGTCCAAGAGGCTCGCCGTCCAAAACGTCGAGCCCTCGGCGGTCTCCACGCCGAGGCCAGCGAGGTGGTCGGGAAAAGCGAGGACGTCGGTCTGGAGTCGGGCGAGGGCCGCGAGGGTCTCGTGGAGGGGGCCTTCCACTCGGCCGAAGCGTTTGAGCTCGGCTTCGGTCAGAAACCGGACCTCGGCCCGCCGCCAGTCCCAGCCGGGCGCCGCGCTGTGCCGGGGCACGGGCGGTTGATGTGGGTCAGCGGTCACGAGAGCCGGGGGAGCCGAGCGGGTCAGGGGCGTCACGAGCGTTGAATCGTAGGCCAGCCTCGCGCGCGCCGTCACCCCCCCAAGAGGTCGAGGCAGGGTCCGGGGCAGCGGCCCACGCCCCCCCGAACGGGGCGGCCAGTGCGGCCTCGTGCCCTTGGCTTAGGGGATCCAGCCCGGCAGCTCAGAGGCCTGCCTCACCCAGGCCGCCATCTGGACCTCATCGAGCACGTCGTGTTCGTAGATGTTGAAGTAGCGCGTCTCCGGGGTCTTGCTCGAACCGGGCGGCAGCGGCTCCAGCGACGTGCCGCGAAAGAAGGCGATCTTCACGTAGCTGGTGAACGTGTGGATCCCCAGGAAAAAGCCTTGGCCCTCGATGCCATAGAACGGCGAGTTCCACTTCACGGCCTTCCGCACCTGCGGCACGCTCCGCACGATGACCGCATCGAGCCAGGACCCAACCCCGCTCTTCCAGCCGGGCATCGCGGCGATGTACGCCTGCACCGGACCGTCGCCGTCGCCCTTCGCGATCTGTGGGTTGCCACCGGAGAGCAGCTTCACGTCACGGCCAAAGGCTCCGCCAGAGCGGGCTCTGCGGGCTTGGGGGACTTGGGGGACTTGGGGGCTTGGGGGACTTGGGGGGGGGGGGCCGACCGTCGCGATTCCATGCTGCACCTCTCCCTAGGGGCGGCTGTGAATAGCGCAGTCGCCTCGGTATTGCCATGAGGCCGGTGGTACCCTGATCGACACGAAAGCGACGACCGAAAAGGTGCGGGAGCTCGTCACCGAAGGGGTGCACCGAGCGCTGGAGCTGGCCGTCACGGAGACACCGCCCGCCGACAGGCCTGAGGCCGCGAACGTGCCCCCATGGTTCGGGAGTCTGCGGTCCTACGCCCAGAGTGCTGCGGGTGGACACGACCTCACGTCAATGCGCCGAAGCGTAGCTCGGCATCGCGAGAAGCAACCGGAGTGAGCGTCGGGCTCGACACGTCCGTGGTGGTCCGCCTGCGGCTTGTGGACCATAGGGGGTCAGCCATCAACCTCAGCGAGCCTGACCGTCAGCCAGTCCGGCGGGCTCGGCACCACGAAGCGCGCGAGCGGTCCCAAGTCTTGCTGATTCGGATCGAGCCAGAGCTCGAAGGCCTCCGGTGGCAGGAGGACCGGCATCCGATCATGAAGCGCGCTCATCGTGGTGTTCGCTTCCGTCGTCAGCAGGCTGAAGGTCAACAGCTCCGGCCCCCCATCGGGTGGCTGCCAGCGGGCCCAGAGCCCGGCCAAGGCGAAGCACTCCGCGGCGATGGACCCAGACGGCCCCGACGGCCTCACCTCGTACTTCACCTTCTTCTTCAGCCCGACGTCCTTCCACTCCCAGAAGCCGGTCGCCGGGATGATGCAGCGTCGCGCTCGGACCGCGTCCCGAAAGGCCGGCCTCTCCGGCGCCGTCTCGGAGCGGGCGTTGATGCAGTTCGAGGCGATCTTCGTGTCCCGCGCCCAGTTCGGCACGAGGCCCCAGCGCAGCATGGACAAGGTCCGCACGCCGTCCGCGAGGGCCCGAATGACCGGGGCGAAGTTCGTCGGTCGAATCTCGGCGCGCGCCTCAAAGACGTCCGGATCGCCAATCGCCTCGCCGATCTCGAACATGAGCTCCAGAAGCTCTCGGGGCTTGTGTTGATGGTAGCGTCCGCACATGGGGGGAACTATACATCATAGCCATGAGCCTCAACGTCACCCCCCCCCCCCGCCGCCGGTCGCGACGCCCATCTCCCCACCGCCGCCGGGCTGCCAGGTGAGGTCCATCGCGTTTGACTTCGCGACGAAGACCGACACGGTCATCGACCTCGTTGAGTGGTCGGCCAGCGATTCGCGGTTCCTTTGGATTGACGTCGAGGTCACCGACGCGACCGCCGCGCTCGCCTGGTTGAGTGGGATCGGCCTCGTCGATGAGGCCCTCCTTCGAGACGCGCTGCACCACGAGTCCACCGCGCACCTCAACCGCTTTGATCGATACCTGCACCTCGTCGTGGGCACCTGCATCATGGACCGCGGCCGGATCGACCGCTTCGAGATCGACCGGGTGGACATCTTCATCGGCGAGCGATTCACGCTCACGCTTCACAAGGGGCCGGTCGACTTCCTCGAGCGCGTCCGCATGGGCTATCGCGATGACTTCCTTCGCTTCGCCCAGAGCCCGAGCTTCTTGACGTATGAGCTCTGGGACCACCTGACCGAGCACTACATCGCCGTGCAGAAGACGTTCGAGGACCGCGTCGAGGCCCTCCAGCGCAACCTGGTCCACGACATGGACGACTCCATCTTCAAGCGCGTCTCCATCGTCGGCTCACAGCTCCTCAACTTCCGCAAGGTGCTCCTGCCGGCGCGGGCCGTGCTGTCCGAGCTGTCCTCGCGAAAGACGGCCTTCGTCAGCGAGGCGACCCAGCCGTTTCTCAATACGATGGTCGGCACGATTGACCATGTTCTTCAGGACGCGCTCGTCGATCGGGACATCCTCACGCAGTCGCTCAACCTGCACATGTCCATGGTCAGCCACCAGACCAACCGCCTCATGAACAAGCTCACGGTGGTCAGCGTGATCTTCCTGCCGCTGTCGTTCCTCGCCGGCGTCTACGGCATGAACTTCGAGACGCTGCCGGAGCTGCGCTGGACGCATGGCTATGCCGTCTTCTGGGCCCTTGCTTTGACGATCGCCACGTCGATCATCATCGTGATGAGGCGGCTGCGTCTGCTGTAGAGAGCGAGCGTGACGATTGAAAGTCGAGGATGAGCTTCGCGACCGCACAGCCGAGGCGCGTCGCTTGGCGCAAGCGGCGGAGGATGAAGCACGGTGGGCGCACTACACCCTGACCGGCGAGTCGGTCTCCCATGAGCGGGCCAAAGCTTGGCTCTCGGCTCTGGCGCAGGGTGAGACTGCGCCAGAGCCGAGCTGATCTGGCTCCCCGAGAGTGGCTCGCGCGCTTCTCGACCGCGCACTACGTGCTTCGCTTCCGCGTTGTGGGTGACGATCACGTCGTCGTTCCTCGAAAAGTTCGTTGAATACCGGCCGGGCAAGAGGCGTCTTGTCACCATCGACTTCGTGTCGGTATCAGTCGGCGCTGTCAGCGTCCCGCTCGGGTCTGCTGCTGCGTTCAACCACATTGGGGTTTCTTCAAGGAGTGTCCACGCGTTCGATTCCTTCCCTTCTGGTCTTCGGTCTTTCTTGCCTCCGCTCTCACGTCGGCCGCGCACGCGGTGCCCCCGGTCGCGCCCGCGCCCACGTACATCGCCCTTGGGGCGGCGTCCGCGCCAGCTGTGAGCGCCGCGCTCGTCGGGATTGAGAGCGTCACCGTTACCCTCGCGGCCAAGGGCGGCGCCCCGACTCTTAACGTCACGACCGTCAACAGCGGCAATGCGCCCCTTCTCGACGGTATGCTGAGTGCGGTGGACCGCGGCCTGAACTACGCCCTCTCACTCAACGGGCCCTTCGCTGGCCCCGGTGGCCCTGGGTTGCTGCCACGACGTCAGCGTTGGAGTTCACCCCCAAGCGAAGGCCGGCGCTGTCATCATTACCAAGGAAGGCGCCACGCGCCGGGTCTGCATCGAGCCGAAGGGCTACATCGTTCCCGAGGGCAAGTAATCGTCGAGCAGCCCCGGGCTCGCCACCCTCAGGGCCCGTTGCCTGAGGTCGGCGTGCCGGCGCCGCTGCGTCTGCTCAGAACGCCTCATCGAAGAAGGCGACCGTCCTTGCGAGCACCTCTTCGCTCGCCTCGATGGGCAAGAAGTGGCCCGCCCCGGCGACGACCATGAGCGCGTGTTCGCCCATGAACGCGTGGCCGAGGCCGTCAAAGACCTCGAGCGAGAGGCAGGCGTCGCGGTCTCCGACGATCACGCAGATCGGGACGCGGAACCGATCGAAGACGAGCGCCCGGCTGCGCATGAGGCCCGTCGGCGAGCGCAGGGCCCGGTAGTAGTCCAGCGCGGCCGTGAGCGCGCCCTTCGGGGAGAGGGCGGCTCTCAGCGCGTCCAGGCTGGCATCGGGGGGCTCAAAGCCGGGAGACCAAGTCCGCCACAGCCTCTCAAGCGCGGCGAAGTCGTCTCGAGCGGCCCGATGCTCGGGGATGATCGGCAGTTGGAACCCGAGCATGTAGCGGCTGCGAACGAGCTGCATGGGGTTTCGCGGCAGGTTACGCGCGAGCGTTCGCAGCGGTGGGACCGAGAGCGCGACCGCTCGCAGGACCCGATGCGGCGCGAGGTTGCAGGTGGCATAGGTGATATAAGCCCCCCAGTCATGCCCGACGAGCAGGAACGTCTCCGCGCCCAGGGCGTCGGCGAGTCCGAGCACGTCGTTGGCCAGGGCCAGCGCGTCGACCCTCCCGTCGTGGGGCAGCGCGCTCGGCGAGTACCCGCGCAGGTAGGGGACGACGCAGCGATAGCCACGCTCGACGAGCCCCTCCGCGATGGGCAGCATCGAGACGGCCGTGTCCGGGAAGCCGTGCAGGAGGACGACGAGCCGCGGCCCCTCGCCCAAGACGTAGGCCGCGAGGTGCTGGCCGCCGACGTCGAAGGTTCGGACGGGCGGCGGCAGGGTGGGTCGAGAGGACATGACACAATCATGACAGAATCAGGGTTGGCGGCGCAGCCTGACGAGCCCGAAGTCACCCACGACGTAGACGGTGTCGTCGCCGATGTTCAGCATCCGGCGGACCTCGCCGGTCAACTCGATCGGTGGGCGTGGGCTCAGCTTCGGACCCCTGCCGGACACGAACGGGAGGATCTTCGAACCGGAGGCCACGAGCAGCGTCGCGCCGCCATCGACTGCGAGCAGACCACGCACGCGCTCCAGCGGCAGAGCCGAGACGAGCAGGCCCGAATCGTCGAGAATGCGGAGCCCGTCCGTGCCTTGATTGGCCTCGACCCGACCGGCATACAGGGGGACGCGGAGGGCGTCGTCGAGCTTCGGCAGCGTGCCCTCGCGGGTGAGCAGGACGGCCTCATCGCCGATGATCTGTACCGGCCAGCCGGTATCGTCAGCGTCGCGAAGCCAGAAAGACGGTCCGTCACGGAAAATGGCCGTCAATCCGCGGCCGGAGAGGCCAGGGGGGAGGAGGATGGGTCGGGGCTCTCCAGAGGTCTTTAGCGGGACAGAGAACAGCCCAAGCGGCCCTACGACGAGGAGGTGCCGACCATCGGTGCACGCATCGGTGAGTGGGCCGGTGAGCCGTCGAACGAGCTCGAACGTCTCGCCGCGCGAAATGAAGACCGTCGTCGCGTCAAACCGCCAGCCGCCCCCCAAGCCCCCGCCCACCTCACCGAGCGGCCCTTCCGTCTCATCAGGCAGACACTTCGAGAGCGCGCCCAAGCGAGGGGGACTGGTCATCGGTCGTCCGGACTCGTCCTTCGACCAGACGTCGGCCCGCAGGCCACGCAGCGCGACGATGCGGCCGGAGGCGTGCAGGCACAAGCCGGTGTGGCGACCGGCGGACGGGAGCCCGAAGAGCTGCCATTCGAAGGATCGCGGGGTGGGCTTGGGGCCGCCGCAGCCGACGACAACCGCGAGAAAGCCGAGCAGGACAAAGAGCGGTCTCCTCAAGAGATCTACCGCCTCAGCCCTTGCCGACCGGGCCGCCCGGTTTCGCCGAAGTCTTGGGCGTGCGGTGCTTGCGGGCGGGCCTGCTCCGGGTCTTCCCCTTGGACGCGCCGTTCGGCTTGGACGCGCCGTTCGGCTTGGGCGTGCTGGACAGCTCGGTCAAAGCCGCGCTCGCCCAACCGACGGGCGTGAGGCCCGCGTGCAGCTCGAACCGGCACAGGTCCTTCCCCGCGTTGTGGGCCAAGCAGAAAGTACGCGCCCGATCCCGGCACGCGGAGTCCACGGCCGCCGGATCACCCAGCGCCGGGGCGTCGAAGGTCTGGAGGGTCACCTCGAGGCTCTCGGTCCGCCGACTGACGAGCTTAGCTCCATGAAACTCCAGGTCCGCCGAAGCCTCCCTGATGGTCCCGGCGTAGGCCGTACACTTCAGCGGCGACGGCACCTCCGGATCTGCGACCGCTTTCAGGGGGGCAAACACCGAGAGGAGGCCAACGTAGGTGCAGGCTAAACGCATCGCTTAGACCGTCCAGTTCTGATCTTCGAAGGACTCGTCCGGGACCACGACCGTCAACGTCCGACCGGCAGGATACCGGTCGAGCTCAACCCGGTCCTGGAGCAGGTAGACGGAGACATGGACGCTGTCACCCGCCGCGAGATTCAAGGCCCGAAACGAGATGCCCAGCTCGACGACCCCCCGCCGGATCTTGATCATCGGGAGCGACTCGGTGGCCTGCCGTGAGAGGTCCGCGCCGATGGTGCAGAGCCGCGCGGTGGAGGGCTCGCCGAGCGCGATCTCCGCGTGGTGGTGGGCGTGGCCGGTGATGTCGACGCGCAGCGTGAGCGGGGCGATCAGCGCGTCGGCGTGCGCGTCCTCCGTTCCCGGTTCGAGCCTGAGGAAGAGGTGATCGAGGTCGAAGCCGTATCGCAGCCGTCGGAAGAACGTGCTCGAGCGGTACATGCTCACAGTCGAGCCGGCCAGCTCGATGATGCCGGCGCCGAGCCAGTCGTAGTACGTCGTTTCGGCACCGAAGTTGGGCCGCACGAACGCGCTCGGTGCCTTGGCGTGCGGGACCGAAGCGCCCGGGTAAAGTGTCCGGGTCAGGGCCGCCGGGACCGCGACCCCGAGCAGCCCGTAGACCCGGCGGAGGTGTGAGCGGAAGAGGTGGTCGAAGTCCGCGTCGTTGTCGCTCGTGAACGTCTCGCCGTACCACCAGAACCAGTCGCTGCCCTCGGCCTTGTAGAGCTGGGCTTTGCACTCGGCGATGAGCTCGCTCGCGTATTGACCCCCTTCGGCGGCGCGCCCAACGTAGTCTCGGGCCTCTCCGAGCAGGCGCCAGGCGGTGTTCTCGACCGCGCCCCCGAGCCAGACATCGAAGTTGCCGCCGATCCAGGAGCCGGGCTGAAGCGAATGAAGCTGATCGAGCGCGCGGCCCTCCGAACGAGCGTCCTGGAGCGCGGCCGAAGGCGTCATCGTGCGCAGCGTCGGGTGACTCGAGAGGCGGGTATACAAGAGCGTCAGGAAGTCATGGCCGCTGTCGTCGAAGGCCTCCCAGGGGTTCTCCCCATCGAGGATGATGGAGACGGTCTCAGCGTCCGGCGGCAACGCTTCGAGCCTCGATATGAGGTCGTCGACCGAGACCCTTGCAGGGTTGCGGGCGTAGGTGAAGCCGAGCGCGTCGCTGAGCCCGCGATCCCGGAAGAAGACCGCGAGTGAGCGTCCGTCCACCTCCAGGAGATAAGGCCGATGAGGGTTGCTGGCCGCTTCCCCAGAGGCCCGGCGCAGTTGCGCCTCGTCTGTGGCGATCCACTCGATCCCGGCGTCGGCGAGGAGCGGCACGACGGCCTCGCTGATCGCGCCCTCGGCCGGCCACATCCCCACGGGCCGATGGCCGAAGGTTCGCTCGTGCGCGGTGATCGCCATTTCCACCTGCGCCGCGGCGTCCTCGGGGTGGCGAAACCGCGGAGGCAGCGTCACGCCCGGTCTCGCCTGCTCGGCCACCTGAGAGTCGATGAGCAGCGGCAGGATCGGGTGGTAATACGGGGTCGTCGTCAGCTCCACTTGGCCGCGCTCGGCGAGCCGTCTCCAGGCTGGAAGGACCCGTCGCATGACCGCGATTTGGAGATCGAGGAGGCGGTGCTTCTCGTCTTCGGTATAGCCCCGCCCCTTGCGCTCGAGCTCGTCGAGGAACGGGAGCTCCCGGCGCGCGGCGAAGCCGAACCATGCGAGGTTGAAGAGCACCTGCAGGTCACGAAGCTCGCCGTCCGTGAAGTCGGCCGTCTTGCGGTACGGCGTGGTGTGCCCGCGCTTCTGGAGCAGGTGCCAGTAGCGGGGTCGCGGCCTTATGCAGACCTCGGCGTTGATGGAGAAGAAGTTCCGCAGGATGAAGCTGCGGTCCTCGTCGGTGAGCAGGCGGGCGGCCTTGCGCGAGAGCGTCCAGGCGACGTCCCGTGCGCCGTGCTCGACGTAGGCCTCAAGCTGCTCGACGAGGACGGGGACGAAGTTCACCGCGCAGGTGATCTGGGGATGGTGCTCGAGCATCCACGCCATGTCGTAGTACGCCCGGGTCGCGTGCAGGCGAACCCATGGGAGGATCAGGCGCTCGGAGAACGCGTCCCGATAGTCGGGCTGATGCATATGCCAGTAGAAGACGACGTTCATCGGCGAATCCAGGTGATCGTCAGTCGACGACGTGCGTGCCTTTGGCGACCGCGACGATGCCCTCCTCGGTCACGGTGAATCGCGCGCGGTCGCGCTCCAGATCGAAGCCGATCATGGCACCGGGCTCGACGCGGACATACTTGTCGAGGATGGCCCGGCGGACCTGAGCGTGGCGGCCAATGTCTACGCCCTCGCCGAGGATGCTCTCTTCGACCTTTGCATAGCTGTGAATACGCGCCGCGGGGCAGAGGACGCTGCGATGGACATGCCCGCCCGAGATGATGCAGCCGGGGCTGATCAGGGAGTCGGTCGCCATGCCGATGCGGTCACTCCGAAAGCCATCGAAGACGAACTTCGCCGCCGGCAGGTGCTGGTAATACGTCCGGATCGGCCACTCTCGATTGTAGAGGTTGAACGTCGGCGTCACGGCGACGAGGTCCATGTGGGCCTCCCAATACGCATCGAGCGAGCCGACGTCGCGCCAATAGCCGCGCTCCTTCTCCTCGACCCCCGGGTGGGTGTTCTTGGCGAAGTCGTAGACGTACATCCTTCGACCGGCGACCATCGACGTGAGGATGTTCTTCCCGAAGTCGTGGACGCTCTGCTCGATGCCGGCGTCGCGCGTAATCTCGTCGACGAGGACGTCGGTGTTGAACAGGTAGTTGCCCATGCTCGCCAGGCACATCGTCGGGTCACCCGGCATGGGGGGCGGGTTCTTGGGCTTCTCGACGAAGCGGACGATGCGGCCCTCGGCATCGCACTCGATGATGCCAAACTCAGAGCCCTGCTCGATGGGCACGGGGATCGCCGCGATGGTGGCCTCGGCGCCGCGATCGAGGTGGAACTGGACCATCTGGGAGATGTCCATCTTGTAGACGTGGTCGGCTCCGAACACGGCCACGACCTGCGGCTTCATGTCGCTGACGAGGTTGAGGTTCTGGAAGACCGCGTCGGCGCTGCCCCGAAACCAGTCGCGGCCTACCCGCATCTGGGCGGGCACGGGCTCGACGAACTGCCCGAGGATCGGCGCGAGCTGCCAGCCTCGGACGAGGTGCGTAATCAGGCTCGACGCCTTGTATTGAGTCAGCACCTTGATCTGGAAGTAACCCGAGTTGACGAAGTTCGACAGCACGAAGTCGATGAGCCGGTATCGGCCACCGAACGGCACGGCGGGCTTCGCTCGATCCCGCGTCAGCGGCTGGAGGCGGGTGCCTTCACCGCCCGCGAGGATCAAGGCGAGCAGACGGACGTCTTTTGCGCGCATGGTGTTCTCAGCCCTTAAGAAAGTAGAAGGCTACGCCGCTCAACGCGACGGCCACGACGACGCCAGCGACGATGCCCTTGACGAGCCCGCCGGTCGCGTCGCCTGTGTGTGGCTGGGACAAACGCGCGGCGGCCGCGGCAGAGGCGCGGCGTTCGTCGCGGGCGTGAGCCGAGTCGGCATCGACCGCGCCCATGCTGCCTGTGGGAGGTCGGCGAGCGGCCTTTGGGGCGACGGCCGGCGGCATGGGCGGTGGGGACGAGCGCCGCTCAACTGCGGGCGAATATCCGGGCAACGGCGGCGGAACGCTCGTCGGCGCCCGGCTCGGCGTCGGGGCGCGAACCGGCTCCATCTCGAGCGCGTGTCGGTGGGGCGAGTTCGTCTCTTCTGAGGAGTCTTCGGGCCCTTCGCCCGACTGCTCCAGCGAGAGGCCCGGCTCGAGCTCCTGCCCGTTCGGACCTCGCGGCCTCGGCTCGAATCGGGTGTTGTCGCCTTTGTCGACGCCCCACTCATCAGCCCAGTCCCGAGGGTCGATGGCGTTGAACGTCGGACTGGACGCTTGGGGCTCCTGCTCGGCGATGGACTTGAACGCCATACGCTCAAGGTCCTCGATCGAGGCGAACTTGCCGATCTCGTCTCGGATGAGCTTCTCGATCGCCTCGGCTTTGCTCGTCGTTGATCGACCCGGTACGTCGGTCTCACGCCGCTGCCGGTCGCTGATGACCTTCTTGACGAGGACGGCGACGTCGAACGCCGTGATGAGCAAGCGATTGTCGAAGAGGAAACGCGCGAGGTCGTTGGCCAGCTCTCCGGCGCTCTCGTGGCGCTTCTTCTGGTCCCTCGACAAGACCCGCCGGATGACGGCCTCGAGTTGGGGGTGGACCTCTGGATTGAAGTCGCGCAGGGGCGGGATCTCGCAGTTGCGGACGAGCTCGACGGTCTCGAGATCGGTGCGGCCATCGAAGAGGCGGCGGCCCGCGAGCATCTCCCACATACAGATGCCGGTGGCGAAGAGGTCCGTGCTCGCGTTCACGCGCTCGCCGAAGGCCGCCTCGGGGCTGAGGTAGCTGAACTTGCCCTTCACGACGCCCGGATCCGTCTGGGAGATCTGGCTCGCCGCCTTTGCCAGCCCGAAGTCCACCAGCTTCACCTCGCCCTCGCGGCTGATGAGGATGTTGGGTGGGCTGATGTCGCGGTGAACGATGTTGAGCGGGCGACCCTTCGGATCACGTCGGTTGTGCGCGTGCGACAGGCCCTTGCAGACCTCGATGCCGACGTAGGCGACCTGCTCTTGAGGCAGGCGAAAGCCGCGGCTGTGAGCGATCTCGAGGATCGTCTTGAGGTTCGAGCCGTCGACGTACTCCATCACGATGAAATACGAGTTCTCGGACATCCCAATATCGAAGGTCTGGACGACGTTGGCGTGATTGAGGAAGAGCGAGAGGCGCGCCTCGTCCAGAAACATGGCGATGAACTTCTTGTTCTTCGCCAGGTTCGGCAGAACGCGCTTGATGGCCACGGCCTTTTCGAAGCCGCGCATGCTCGTCGCCTTGCCAATCCAGACTTCGGCCATGCCGCCGGAGTCGAGCTTCTCGACGATGCTATATTTCTGCTGAGCCATAGGCGGTGGACATTAGAACCCAGAAAATACGGGTGGGCAATGTCGCGTGATCTGGACGCAGCGACGGTCCGCTTGGCTGTGGCGGAATCGCTCGACAGCACCGCCACCTTGGCCGCAGACTCAACGCATCGTGATGTCCATCCTCCGAGCCCGAGGCCCAACGCCCCCGCGCCCGACGCCCAATAGGCGTGCGTTTGGGGTCCTCGCGCTCGTTTTCCTCGTCATGGCGTCCCACCTGGGCGCGTTGCTCCATCTGGCCGCTGGGAAACACGCCGTCTGCGCCGAGCACGGGGAGTTGGTCCACGTCGACAGCCACGCGGCCGGCCCCGAACATGGCTCCGATCACGACCCTCTTGGCGATCACGCCCTCACCGACGACCCAGCCGGGCCTGTCGAGTCCGACGAACACGATCACTGTTCCATCGCGGTCACGCGGGCCGAGGCCGCCTTTTGCCCGCACGTCTTCGTGCTTCGCGCGCCCCGGCCACCCGTCGTCGTGTCGCAGCCGGCGGCGCCCGTCGAGTGTATCCGCACACCCGGCATCGCCACGTATCTGATCGCACCGAAGCAGTCGCCTCCGGCCTGATCGCGTCCATTGGGCGGTGCCACGCACCGTTCTCCCGGTCACTTTCAGCCCTGCTTCGTCGGTGCGGCGTCTTGTCACGCCCGCACCGACTCGGAGGTCATTTCTATGCGATCACTCCTCGCCACCAGCGGTCTGGCCGCTACATTTCTGATTCGGTCGGCCAGCGCCGAGCCCGCGCGGGCGGCCTACCTGGACCTCTCCTTCGACGCGCTGATGGCCGCTGGGCTCTCGACGGCGGACGACCCGCTGATCGAGGCCCTCGAGCGGGGCGATCACGATCCCAATCGGCGGGGTTTCACGCTGCAGAACTTCGAGATCACCGGCACCGGCGCCGTCGATCCGTACTTCAACGGCGAGGCGCACCTCGTGCTCAAGCTCGACCGCGCAGGCGAGACCGCGATCGAGTTGGAAGAGGTCTTTCTGGCCACGACGTCGCTCCCGAGCGGCCTTCAAGTCAAAGCGGGCCAGATGTTCGAGGCCTTCGGGCGGCAGAACCCGCAGCACCCACATGCCTGGCAGTTCGTGGACCAGACCCTGGTCGGCGCGCGTTTTCTGGGGCCCGATGGCCTGCGTTCCTTGGGCACCGAGGTCTCGTGGCTCGCGCCGACCCCCTGGTATTTCCTGGTCACGGGCGGCGTCTTCAACGCCAACGGGGGGACCACCTACAGCTTCGTCAACGAAGAGGAGCCCCCGTTCTACGCCAACGTCGAGCCAAACGCGGTGCAGGGACTCGAGGACCTTCAGTACCTGGCCCGTCTCGCGCAAAACGTCGACTTTGGGGACGAAACCTCGACAACGCTGGGCGCCTCATGGGTCCACGGCCCCAACTCGACGGGAGAGGGGGCGACGACCGACATCTTCGGCGCCGACCTCTACCTGCGCTGGAAGCCGGTCGTCAACGAGCAGGGCTGGCCGTTCGTGCAACTGCAGGGTGAGTGGATGAGCCGCAGGTATACACAAGCCGCCGGGCAGGACGAAGGGGGGACCTCGTTCACCGACGCGGCGCTCTGGGATTGGGGCTATTACGCCCAGGTCGTCTGGGGGTTCCAGACCCGATTTACAGCGGGCGCGCGATGGGAGGAGGCCGGCGGCGACAGCGCCGATTCGGCCCCGGACGCTGTCCTCTCCGCCCGGCGGCGTGCCTCGTCCGTGCTGACCTATTACCCCAGCGAGTTCAGCAAGCTGCGGCTTCAATACAATCTGGACCTCGTCTCCACCCTCGCCGGGCCGGACTCGGGGACGAACGAACACACCGTCTGGTTGCAGTGCGAGTTCCTGCTCGGGAAACACGGCGCCCACAAATTCTGATGCCCCGGCGAAGCCCGGTGGCCTGGAGAGATCCCATGAAAGAGTCTGTTCTCCTCGGTGTGGCCCTTCTGGCCGGCCTCTTCTCCGTGTGTCTCCCTGAAAGTGCCGTGGCCGCGGATCGGCTCAACGTCGTGGCCACGCTGCCCTCGCTCGGATCCATCGCCCGAGCCGTTGGCGGCGAGCGCGTCTCGGTTGCGGTCCTCTCTCGACCCGGTCAGGACCCGCACTTCGTCGATCCCAAACCCTCGTTCATCGTCAAGGTCAGAGACGCGGACCTGTTCATCCTGAACGGTCTCGAGCTCGAGGTCGGCTGGGTTCCACTGCTCCTCGAGGGCTCGCGAAACGGCAAGATCCAAGCGGGCGGCGAAGGCTACTTTGACGCCTCGGCGGCCATCTCGCCGATTGACCTGCCGAAGGGTCAGCTCGACCGATCGCTCGGTGATGTGCACCCGTTCGGCAACCCGCATTACACGCTTGATCCGCTGGCCCTGCGCGCGGTGGCAGAAGCGCTCGCCAAGTCTTATACGCGCCTCGATCCCTCTGGCGCCGAGGTGTACGCGGCACAAGCGAAGGCCTATCAGAAGAGGCTCGACATCGCCCTCTTCGGCGCGGAGCTCGTCGATGAGGTCGGAGGTGCCAAGCTGGCGCGCGAGGCGGAAGCGGGGCGCCTCGACGTCTTTCTCACCGACAACGGCCTCGGAGGCAAGCTCGGTGGTTGGCTGAAAAAGATGCAGCCCCTTCAGGCCAAACCCGTCGTCGCGTTCCACACGAACATGAACTACTTCTGGCGCCGATTCGGCATCGTGCTCTTGGCCACCGTCGAGCCCAAGCCGGGCATCCCCCCGAGCGCCGGTCACGTCGCCGACGTAGTCTTGATGATGCGCCAGAGGAAGATCGGCGCGGTCGTGACCCAGCCGTTCTACGACGACAGCGCCGTCAAACTGATCGCCGAGAAGTCCGGGGCCAAAGTGGTCAAGGTCGAAACGGAGGGGGACGACGCTCTTGCCATCATCGACGCCGCCGTCCTGCACGTCGCGGACGCCCTGAGATGATCCCGCTCGGCGACCTCTCCGTCTTGGTGTGGCCGCTCGTCGCGTGCCTGCTGCTCGTGGGCATTCTGGGGTACCTCGGGGTCCACGTGCTCGCCCGCAAGGTCATCTTCGTGGACTTGGCGATGGCCCAGATCGCGGCCTTAGGGGCTGCAGCGGCGATGCTTCTGGGGTACGAACCGGGTGACCGGGCGACCTACCTGCTCTCGCTGACTTTCACCCTGGTGGGGGCGGCGGTCTTTGCTGTGACCCGCTCGCGCGATGAGAAGGTTCCCCACGAAGCGACCATCGGCCTCGTCTATGCCGTCGCCAGCGCGGCCGGCATTCTGCTCGCTGATCTGTCTCCACACGGCGCCGACGAGATGAAGGGTCTGCTCCAGGGCAGCATCGTCTGGGTCACTCCGAAACAGCTCCTGCCCGCCGCCGCGGCGTTCGCGGTCGTAGGCACTTTTCAATACGTCTTCCGACGGAAGTTTCAGCTCATCTCTTTCGACCCTGAGGCGGCGCGCGACCAAGGTCTCAACGTCCGACTCTGGGACTTCTTCTTCTATCTCTCCTTCGGTTTCGTCATCACGTCGAGCGTGCCGATCGCGGGTGTCTTGCTCGTCTTCTGTTTCCTGATCGCGCCGGCCGTCGCAGCCAGCCTGTTCGCCGACGGGCTACGGGCGCGCCTACTTGTGGGGTGGCTCATCGGGGCGGTGGTCTCTGCGGTGGGTCTGCTCTTTTCGTACGACCGGCCCAGCGGCCCGACGATTCTCTGCACGTTCGGGGTCTTTCTGGCAGCGATCAGCATGGGGAAGGCCATCATGAACGCCCAGCGGCGGCTGCGGGTGGCCAGTTTCGCTGCCGGGGCCGCCGCCCTGATCCTCAGCGCCGCTCTCCTCGGTTCGCACCTGCTGGCAGACCGACCGCCCGAGGCTGCGGAGGGGCTAAATGAACCCGCCTCACCGGCACCCGCCGACCCGCTCGCGGCGCTCCGCGACCCCCAACCGGGCGCCCGTCGGCAGGCGGCGGAGGCCCTCGGCTTGAAGGGTCAAAGAGAGGCGATTTCGGAGCTGGTCCGCCTCCTTTTCGACCCCGACGGCGGTGTTCGCGAGGCCGCGGCGGGCGCGCTCGGGGCGCTGCGGGCGACGGTCGCCATTCCGGAGCTCGAAAAGAGCCTCAAGCTGCCCGGTGACGGCGACTGGACCCCTCTGGCCATCGCCGGGGCGCTGGCTGAGTTGGGGGCCCACTCGGGGGTGGACGCGCTGCTGCGGCTTTCGCGCGAAGGGGACGCGAAGAAGGTTCGTGAGGCCGCGACGCGGCGCTTGCGCCTGGTGCTCCCGTTGGAAGCGGGCGTGCCCGACACTCCGGAAGCCGGCGTGGATACGACGGCCAGCTGGTGGACGGCCCACGGTGCCTCTCTGACCTTCGACGAGGGGCGCCGCGCCTTCAAAGTGAAACCGGCATCGCGACCGTAGGTCTCGGCGGCCAGACGTTTGACCGAGCGCCGTGGTACTCAAGCAGGACTGAATTGGGACTCCCCCTGGACGAAATCTCACGAGAGCTGGACGCGCCGGCCCGATGGGTCGAGTGGATGATGGCCGATGCCCAGCGGCTGTCGGAGCGGCTCTCGTCGGGGCAGGTTGAACGGAGCCGGCGCGCGGCGGTCCGCTCGTTGCTCTCTCGCGCTTTTGAGGCGATGGGCGGGCCCGACGAGCCCGACGCTACGAATCCTCGGACGGAGAGGACGCTCACCCTGGTTCGTCAGCTCGACTCGGCCGCGTATCCTCGCCTGCCTTTCCCCGGGTTCCGCGCGCGAATCGGAAACCGATGGTCCTCTCGGGCGGTCGACCTCGTCCTGCTTGACCGCCTCTTTTCACTGGAGGGCCAGGCAGAGCGCCTGAGTGATCGCATCGACCGCTTCGCCCGGGCGACGGGGCTCACGCCGTTGCGCCTCTTCGTTCGAACGGTCGAGCCGGGTCGCCCCGCCGATGTGGAGATGCCCCTGACGGAGGGTTAGCCCGGCGTTAGGCCTGCCGCTTGCGCTGCTCACGCTGGGCCCTGATGGCGAGCAGCGTGGAGGCCGTCTCCTCGATGGCCTTGTCGGTCACGTCCAGGACCGGCCATTGGGGGTTGGCGTCGTAGAGGTGGCGCGCATAGGCAATCTCGGACTCGATGTGCTGTCGAACGCCGTATGCCGTGTCCGCGGGCATGCCCAACTGCTGGAGCCGCGCCTGGCGGATTCGGAACAGCGCCTCCGGGGCGATCTGCAGCGCGAAGACCTTCTCCTGGTCGACCTGAAAC
Organism: Myxococcales bacterium; assembly: GCA_009692505.1. GTDB lineage: Bacteria > Myxococcota_A > Bradymonadia > UBA7976 > UBA1532 > SHZC01. Next base: position 701 of record SHZC01000016.1, on the reverse strand, counting down.
AGCTCGTTCGGCGGCTCGATGCCTTTGACGATGGGCACGTTGGCGCACTTATAACCACGCTGGGCGAGGTAGGTGGAGAGGGGGGTCTTGCTCGTGCGCGAGATGCCCACCAGCACAAGATCGGCGCGCTGGAGGTTGCGTGGGTGCTGGCCGTCGTCGTTTTTCACGGCGAACTCGACGGACTCGATTCGACGAAAGTAGTCGTCGTTCAGGCGATGGACGTTGCCGGGCACGCCACACGGCGGGGCGCCCAAGAAGCTTGAGAGCTTGCCCATGAGCGTGCCGATGAGGTCGACGACGTCGACATTGGCATCGCCGCAGAGCCGAGCGAGCAGCTCACGGTGCTCGGGGGTGACCGTCGTGTGCAGGAGCAGCGCCTCATGCTCCGCGGCCTCCTCGATGATCGCCTCAATCTCCGGAGCACTTCGCACCCGAGGGAAGATCCGGACCTCGGCGAGACCCGGGACGAACTGCGCCATCGCCGCCCGCACGACCTTCTCGGCCGTGTCGCCGGTCGAGTCGGACAAGATGAAGATTTTCTTTTTATTTTCAGACATTTAGGTCCTCGAGCGCAGGTGCTGGAACTGTATCACCCGCGCTTTCGACCGGCAACAGCGTCTTGCGTCGATGGTCGGGCTCTGCGAACGTGCCGCCGCCATGGAGCTCATCACGAACTGGTCCGAGGTCTTTGCGCGCGGCGG
>SHZC01000205.1 GCA_009692505.1 Myxococcales bacterium | reverse complement strand
TGCCGCATGGGCGCATCATGCCGCGCATGACTTTGGCCCGAATCGCGTTCCTGTCCCTCAGCCTCTGGGCCTGCGCATCGGAGACCCAAACGGAGGCGCCACCCGACGCTGAGCCCAAGGTCGATGCGGTCGCGCAAGCCGACGTCTCCCCCCCGTGCGCCGCGCTCTTTGGGTCCCCAAACGAGCGCACGGGCCTGAGCCCCGATCAGTGTTCACCCACCTGCCGGTGCGGTGGCCAGGACTTCGAGGCGTTGACCTACGACGCGGCCTTCGCCACGCGTCTCCGCTCGTATGAGCTGCACCCGCCCTTGGATGAGCTCCTCTCTGATCCTTACGCGACCCCCGCGCCGCCAGCCGAGATCGGTGAGCGCGTCTGCGCTGTCGTCATCGACCTCGAAACGCCGCTGATTTATGCGCTCGAGACCTTCGACAGTGAGGCCCACGCCCTCGCAGCCGGCGCCCGCCCGACCCACTTCGGACCGTGCGGCCTCTGCTCGACGCTGGCCGATCTCGCCGTCTACGCGACGATGCCCGACCTCACGCAGCCGGTCCGCACCTGCGGGGTCAAGGGCTTGACCGAAGGCGACGCGGCGAACCTCGACTGCCTCCTCGAGTTGGGCTTCACCCGGCCCTGCGCCCAGATCTGGTCCTACAATACGAGGCATACGCGGGAGCAGTGCCTCTCGACCTGCCTCGCCCTGCTCGACGCGCCCTATCACCGCCCGGACGGCGCGCTCAACGACTGCCTCGCCTGCGATGAGGAGAAGAGCGGTCCCGTCTTCAAGGCGATCGCCGGGCGCACGCGGCGAAACTCGGGCTTAGCGAACACGATCTGCCGACCGTGCGCCGAGGCGCGGCCCATCAACCATGACTACGAGGCGAGGTAAGCTCTCGGTTCAGCTCAGCCGCCGCAGCCGCCTCGGTTCGAGCGCGCACACGAGCGCCGTGGTCGACAAGAGCGCCATGCCCAGGACCAACGGCGACAGGGACTCGCCCACGCCCGCGACGATGAGCGCGAGAGGCTCGGTTCGAAACTCCGGAAGGTCAGGCAGCTTGACGGAAACCGTGATGAGGTCCGCCGCGACCCCACCCACCGAGGAGCACAGGTCCGCGACGCCGAGCGCGCCGATGAACGGCAGCTTGTCGAGCTTGGGCTTCGGCGACGTCGCGACCCGAGGTCTCGGAGGCCCGGCCTCGCCCCCTTCGCCTCTCGAGGCCGCGTGCGCCAACGAGGCCCAGCGACGAGCCGAGCGGGCCTTGTGCTCCCTGCCGCTGAAGTATCGGGAGGCCATCATCTTGTCGTCGGTTGAGCACCTCGACGCCGCCGACGCCGCGATCGTCATGATGTCCGAGGCGCTGCGCTGATGAAAAAAGAAGACAACCACCTTGACTACCTGAGCCTCGCGGGGCTCGACCTCGATCCCGAGGACGCCGAGCGAGTCCGTCGCCGGGCGATCCGAGTCCTCTCGCGTGAGGCGAAGCTCGTCGACCAGCCCGTCGCCCGATTCTTCGACCGCTACTGGGTCCACGGCCTCGAGCCGCTGCTCCTGGCCGGAGCGAGCGGGTACTATAGCCCGGTCGTCAGCCCGCTCGTCAGACCAGCCCTTAGCCCAACGCCCGAACCTCCGGCAGAACCTGGGCGAGCAGCTCACGGAGCCCGGCCTCGCTCCGGAAGTCGTGTGAGGTGGCGACCCGCACGATGTCGTCGCAGAAGAGCAGCCGCTCGAAGCGGTCGGCGATCTCCAGTCGCTTGCCGTCCCTTACGCTGACCCGCAGACCCGGCAGTGCCCGACGCAGGACCGGCGCGAGCTCACCGGCCGCCTTGATCGCCAGGATCTCCTTGCCGAAGTAGGTCATCACGCCGCGGTGAAACGTTTGGCCTGTGTGAAGCGTGCGGAAGTACCGGGGTCCGATGTTCAGCCTCAGATAGACCTCGCCCGCTTCGAACCGCGCGTACAAGGTGTCATCGCCGCTGTCGCGTTTGACCCGCACGCCCCGCCGCGAGGCGAGTTCGTCAAGCACCCTGACGAAGCAGCCGCTGTCCGCGACGATGAAGGGATCAAGGGCCGCGTCGGCGATGTCGACGGCCCAGGGCTCGAGCCAAGCGTGATAGCTCTCCTCGAGGGGGATGGGGATCTCATCCTCCTCGCGGTCCCGCAGAAACGTGACGGTGTCGAAGGGGAGCTCGCCTCGCTGGCGCGCCATGAACTGCTCGAAGCCGTCGTAGAAAGAAACCGCCTCAGCCACGTCGTCCGCGTAGGGGCGCAGGCCGATCAGGTAGCCCTTCTGGACGGCCATGGTGACGAACTCATAGTCGGTCGCGTGGCGCGCGATGAAGGCGTTCCACAAGCCGCGCATGGACATGGGCGCGCCGAAGGCCTCGTGGAACGCGAGCTCGTCGATGGGTCCCGCGAGGGCCACGGTCTCCCCATCCGCGCTCATCCGGTGGTGGTCCACCCGCACGATTCGCTTGTCGCCAAAGATGAACTCGAGCTGGAGATCCTGCCCCGACTCAGGCAGGAGCCGCCCGAAGTGCCCGACCACCGAGACGAGCTCCTCGCCGCCGGCCAGGCAGTGGGCACAATGCGAGAGGTGGGCGCGTCCGACCGCCGACGCCAGGAGCCGCCCCACGAGGGTTTGCACGTCGCCTTGCGTGGCGTCGAGCATGAGGTCGTTGATGACGTGCAGCTCGCTGCTCGGCAGGCCGCAGCGCTTGCACGCCGAGACCAGGACCGCCATGTCGCTGGCCTCAGGCCCCAATTGCGCGATGGCGTTTTGCCGGATCTCGCGTTGAAACTGCTCGCGCGCGAACGTGCGGAGCTGTCGGAACTGCCGACCCTCACTCGGGAACTGTAAGATCGCCACAGGCAAGGACCTCCGAGTTCTCCATCGGCGGCTCAGGCGGCCACTTGAGGAGAATCTCAGCGCCCGAGGCGGTCCTTGAAGGCCTGGGTGGCGGTGTCGACCCGCACCCGATCACCGACCTTGACGAAGAGAGGCACCTGAAGCTCGAGGCCGTTTTGCGTGACCGCCCGCGTCGTGACCGAGCCCGAGGCTGTGTCCCCTCGCGCCCCCGGCTCGACCTCGGTGATGGTCATCTCGATATACGCCGGCAACTCCACGCCGACCATCTGGCCGTTGTACTCGATGGCCTTCAGCTCAAGGTTCTCAAGCAGGAGCCGCCCGTCGTCGCCGAGCTCGACCTCGGTGAGCTCAAACTGCTCGAAGGTCTCCGTGTCCATGAAGTAGTAACGTGGACCGTCAGCCTCGGGGGCCGAGTAGAGGTACTGCGCGGCGCGTTTGCGGAGATCCGGCTCGACGAACTTGTCGCCCGCCTTGAAGACCCGATCGGAGATCTGCCGCGTCAGGACGTGACGAAGCCGGACCTTGTAGAGCGTCTGCGCCCCGCGCGCGCTCGTCGATTGGACGGCCACGCTCTCCACGGCGAACGGCTGACCTTCGACCTCGATACGCCGACCCTTCTTCAGGTCATCGGACGACAACATGACGGCCTACTTCTTCGCCTTCGGATCGCGCCCGTCGATGCCGGCGAGCGTCTTTCGAATGGCCTTCTCGGCCTCCTCGATGTCGGCCTCTGTGCCGGCGAGGTACATCCGCCCGTACTGCCCGAAGGTGACGACCTCAAGCAGGCTGATGTTCGCGGCCTTCTCGGCCTCATTGGCACAGATCGCCGCGTACCCAGCAGGCTCGCACTCCATGATGTACAGCGTCTGCCCCTGCCGCATCAGGTCGCCGTGGCGCATCCGGTTGATGAGCATGGCCTGGTGCCCGTCGAGGTTGGTGATGCGCTCGCTGGTCCGCAAGACGGGCTTGTGCCGGTCGAGCTCCGTCAGGCCGTAGTGCTCGAGGATCGCGTCTCCAGCCGCGCGAACCTGACCCTGATCGAAGTGATGAAGCTCAAGCAGCCCAAACGACCGCTCAACGACCTGCATGCCCGGGATCGCCGAGGTCCGCTTCAACGCGATGTCGGTCACCGAGTTGATGGACATCCCGGGCGCCACCTCGATAAAGAGCAGCGCCTGCCCCTCAAGCGGAAGGAACCCGGAGGCAACCGTCTGCAAGAAACCAGCCAACTGCGGCTGCAGAATGTCGATGTAGATGAAGGTACGCAGGTCGATCATGGCGGCGGAACTTAGCCGTAGTGAACGGGGCTCGCAACCAAGTACACGGCCGGCGCGTCGATTGACTCTCCGCGTCCCCAAAGTTAGGGTTCCGCGGCATTTTTCACCCGGTTTTTTACACTTTGAGCAGGAGCCTCCCGTGAGCATTCAAGTCCGTCAGCAAGCCCCCGACTTCAAAGCCAAGGCCGTCATCAACGGCGACATCCAGGACGTGACCCTGTCCCAGTACAAGGGCAAGTGGGTCGTCTTGTTCTTCTACCCGCTCGACTTCACCTTCGTCTGCCCGACCGAGATCACGGCCTTCAGCGACCGCCACTCGGAGTTCGCGGCCCTCAACGCCGAGATCCTCGGGGTCTCCGTCGACAGCCACTTCTCCCACCTGGCCTGGATCAACATGCCCCGCAACGAGGGTGGCCTGGGCGCGCTCAACTACCCGCTCGTCGCCGATCTCACCAAGTCGATCAGCGCCAACTACGGCGTGCTCCTCGTCGAGGATGGCCTCGATCTCCGTGGCCTCTTCCTCATCGACCCCACCGGCAAGCTCCGCTACAGCGCGGTCCACGACAATAACGTCGGCCGCAGCGTCGACGAGACCCTCCGCGTGCTGAAGGCCTTCCAGCGTTCGGCCGAGACCGGCGAGGTCTGCCCGGCCAACTGGACCGAGGGCGCCGACACGATGAAGGCCAACCCGCGTGACTCGAAGGCCTACTTCGCCAAGCACACCTGAGCCAGCCCTTCCAGGTCAGACGCCGTCCATGACGCCCGCCGCCCCGCCGCCCCGCGATCGCATCAACATTCGTGGGCTGAAGTTCGTCGGGCATCATGGCTGCTTCGACTACGAACGGCGTGACGGCTGCCGCTTCGAGGTGCACGCCTCCCTCCAGTTCGACACGCGCTTGGCCGCCCACAGCGACCTCCTGCGCGACACCGTCGACTACGGGGCGGTGGCGGCCACGCTCCTTCGCGTCGGTAAAGGCGAGAGCGTTCACACGGTCGAGCGCCTCGCCAACCTCATGGCCGACGCGCTGCTCCATGAGTTCCCGATCGTCGCCCTCGAGCTCGGCTTGGAGAAGTGCCAGCCCGCGCTCGACGGCGAGCCCGACTCGGTCGGTGTGACGATTCATCGACGGCGTCTCGACGGCCCAACTTGACCGTGGAGAAGTGGGTCACGACCGTGCCCGCCATCACGCTGGTCGAAGGCGAGCTGCTCGGCGTCGTCGCGCTCGGTCACGCGCTCGTGCTCATCCGCCACGAGGGCCGTCTCTATGCGTTCCCCGATCAATGTCCCCATCGCGGGGCGCCCTTCAGCACCGCCGGCCGCCTCAGCGGGGGCCTGCTCCTCTGCGGCTGGCACAACTGGACGTTTCACCTAGACACCGGCTGCCAGACGCACCTCGACAGCGTCTGCCTCGAAGCCGTGCCCATCCGCGAGCGCGACGGCCACCTCGAGGTCTTCGTCAAGGAGACTTGACTATCGTGCGGTCGCCCGGAGTCCCCACCTCCAACGCTTGCCTGAGCCGTCGAACCCGGGCGGTCATGCAGCCGGCGAGCATGGCCAGGAGATACAGGCCCTCGAAGTCCTCCATGCTCAGGAAGAAGCCGGCGACCAAGTAAGGGAGCAGCGTGCCGTCGAGGCAGTCGGACAGGGTCTTCGCCCGTCGATAGGTCTCCTCGTCAATCCCCCCGCTCGCGCGAAGCTCGCCCAGCCAACGCCTCGCGAGCGAGACATCAAAGAGGGATTCAGACGACGAGCCAGATCAGGAGCAGGAGCCCGACGCCCGCGCCCCGGAGCCCGCCGCGCGACTCCGTGAGCAGGATCGCGTGGAAGAGGAAGGGCATGAACGCGAGGAAGCCCAGCTTGAAGAGGAGCCCCCGACTCAGGGTCGCCATGTACCAACACATGACGATCGACATGGACAGCATCATGCAGAAGTCGTTGCGGTCCCCGAAGATGCCCGACGCCATGCCAAGCGGTGGACCCGGGCCGGTGATGGGGTGCGTGTGGAGGACGAGCAGGACTCCCATTTTGAGGAAGGACTCGATCTTGCCCCACATGAGGTCGCCGTCGACTGAGCGTGTATGTCCCGTGAGCTGCGCCAGGCTCGACTCGAGGACCAGCGCCGAGACGATGAAGTGCGCGAGCATGAGGACGATGACGAAGAGTTGGGTCGAGCGGCCCCGAGGCCAGCCGTGGCGCATCGCCTGAACGACCGTGCCCATTACGGCCGCGGCCACCAGCGGCAAGGAGAGCTGCGCGTCGGCCAGCGTCCAGTCGAGCTCATTGGGGCGGCCGAACGCAGCGAGGTAGTAGCCGAAGATGGCCCAGCCTAGGTGAACAAGCACGCCGAGGCCGCCCAAGATCGCCACGAGCCCATAGGCGAGGAGGAGGAGCGCAGTGAAGACATCGTAGCGGCGTCCTCAGCGGACATGATACTCGCCCAACCATGTCATGTCTCAAGCTCTCCTCACTTGCTTGGCCCATAGCCCTCTCCCTCTTCGCCGGTTCCGCGATGGCCAAGAGCCGAAAGGCGCCCGCCGAGGCCCCCCCGCCCCCTTTGCCCGCCTCCGTGTTGCCGTCACGAGTGGAGCAGCTCAAGTCGGCGGCAGACGAAGCCTTTCGCCAAGGTGACACCCTCCGCGCCCTCGCGTTCCTCGAGCAGGCCTATGCGACGGATCCGCAGCCGGGCATCCTGGCGAGTCGGGGGCTGATGCTGGAGCGTTTGGGCGACTTCAAGCGCGCCGCCGCTGACTTCGATGCGTACCTGAAGACGGCGCCACCGCCGGAGAAGCGGACCCCGATCGAGACGTCCCTGCGCCGGATTCGGCCGGACCTCCTCATCGGCTCGACCCCGGCGGGGCTCGTGATCCACTTGGACGACGCCCCTGAGCCGCTGGGCACGACGCCCGTGAAGCTCCCGGTGCTCGCCGGTGCCCACCTGATCCGCTTCAGCCATGCCGACTACCTGCCGGGCGATCTGGCCGTAGTCGTCGAGCCGGGACAGGAGGCGGCCGTGCAGCTCATCGCCTTGAGCAAGCCCACCGCGGTTGGACCGGCGCAGTCCGACAACAGCCAGAACCAAAAGCTCGGCCTCACTGGGCTCGGGATCGGCGCGGCTTCGGGCCTGCTCGGGGGCACGATGTTCATCCTCATGAGCAGCGCGCGAGACGACCGGGACACCTCGACGACCCGGGCCGACTGGACGCGGGACGACGGACGCGCGGAGGTCTATCAGGCGGCCGGCGCCGCCGCGCTCGGGGTGGCGATCACGGCGCTCACAGGCGGGCTGTTCCTGCTCTGGTCGGAGCCCTGAGCCTTCAGCTCGTCCGAAGTCGCTGAGGTCTCACCGGCTCGCGATGCAGACCCCGGGGTCATTGCCGAGTTGGAGGCAATAGCCGCCTGGCTGACACGGGATGCGGTGGGCCTCATTCGGCTCGACGAAGTCGTTGGGGTTTGTTCGGGCGCAGGTGCAGAGCGTGCGACGGGCATCGGTGGGATCCTCAATGCAGGCGGCGCCGGGCGCGCAGACGGCGACGAGCCCGTCGGGATCGCAGCGTTGATCGCGCTGGAAACACTGGCCGGTCGAGACGTTGCAGCGGAGCTCGGGCGCGAGGCACGCCGCGTCGTCCGCGCAGCCGGGTCCGCAGACCGCACCGCCGTCTCCGACCGCGCAGACGCTCCCGCTCTGGCAGGCAAAGGCAGCGCACGGCGCGTCGACGCAGGCCGAGAGCTCGCACCGCTGTCCGACCCGGCAGTCCGCGTCGGCGCGGCACGAGACGCAGGCGCCCGCTTCACAGTGAGGGGCTTCGGCTTCGCGGCAGTCGAGCCCGCTGAGGCAGTCGACGCCCGCCGGGGGCTCGACGCAGGCGTTGCGCTCATCACAGACGCGACCGAGCGGGCACGGCTGACCGCCCCCGCAGGCTTGGCAGACGCGGGTCAAGACGTTGCAGATGGGCGTCGGTGCGAGGCAGCCGCCGCAGGCATCACAGAAGCCGGCGTCAGGCTGGCAGGCACCCTCGCGGCAGGTAAACGTCGGTGGGCAGGGTGTGCCCGCGCCACATATCGACAAGCACGCTTGACTAATCGGCAGCGCGCTGCAGAGGAAGCCCTCTTCGCAGTCCGCTTGAGCCGCGCAGCCGCCACAGCGCCCCGAGCGCGCCTCACACATCCCGTTGTCGAGGTTGCACCGTTGATCCGGGTCGCAGGGCGCAGTCGCGCAGCCGTCGCAGCGCCCGCCCGCCGGGATGCATCGACCAAAGCCGCAGCGGTAGCCGGGTGGGCAGGCATCAGGCCCATGGGCCGCGCACGCGGAGGTGCAAAAGCGACCACCGAGCAACATCGAGCACTCCGAGCCGGCCCCAAGGCTGGCGCAGGCGGCGTTGTCGTCGCAGGGGGCGCAGAGGCCCGCCCCGAGATCCGACATCCCACCGTCGTTGGAGTCGGCCAGGTCCGGGCGGGCGTCGGCCATGGCTGACGGTGCAT
>SHZC01000204.1 GCA_009692505.1 Myxococcales bacterium | reverse complement strand
TCCCCTATACCTATGTGACCGGCGGCAATATGATGGCCATGTCGGCCTACATTGCCAGCGGCGGTCCCGACGATGTCGGTGCCCCCGTCACAGTCTCTCAGGGGCTCGCCAACGCCGTCGTCGCCATTCAGCGTAACCAGGGCATGGGCAACCTGGCCTGGGGATATAACGGCCCGGGCACGGACCTCTCGACCACTCAGTTCGCGGTGGGCGGGCTGGCAGCGGCCGAGAACATCATCGAAGGCGCCTCGGCCCCCCTCGGGCGTGTGCCTCAGATGCTCATGGCCAATACGACGCTCGCCGACGGTGGCCTGCAGTACAACCCGGGCAATCAGTCGAGCTCCTCGATGACCGCCACGGGCATCTGGTGTTACCGCCTCTCGCAGGTGCCCGCCGGTGACCCCCGCACTCAGGCGGCGTTGGGCTGGCTGCGGCAGAACTACCGCTACGACTCGATGATCGGGCCCTTCGCCCCGACGAGCACGTTCTATTACATCTGGGCCATGTCCAAGTCCTTGGCCGTGTCCGCGGACGACGGCCTTGGCGGCGCGCTTTACGCCCACTCCTTCGGTGACCGCGACCCAGGCGCCCTCGGGTACCCCGAGGAGATGGCCACCGAGTACTTCGACGTCGCTTATACGTTGCTCAACTGGCAGGGGCCCAACGGCGACTGGGGCAACGGCTTCGGCGGCTCCCCTCAGGGCTGGGATCCGTTCTCGAGCCATGGCTTCGCGCTCTTGACCCTCGAGCGTTCGCTCGGCGGCGTCTGCCTCGACGAGGACGACGACGGCCTCTGCGGCCTCGACGACAACTGCCCCGAGATCCCCAACCCCGACCAGGCCGATCAGGAAGACGACGGCGTGGGCGACGCCTGCGACAACTGCCCGAAGGTGGTCAACCGCGGTCAGGACGACCGGGACAACGACGGCGCCGGCGATGCCTGCGACCGCTACGACTGCGTGCCGGACGGCCTGCCCGAGGTCTGTGACGGCCGCGACAACGACTGCGACAACCTCACGGACATCTTGCCCACCGGCGACCCCATCGTGGCCCCCGAGGCCTGCGCCACGGGCCTCTCCGGCTTCTGCGCCCAGGGTCATACAGAGTGCAGCGCGGCCGGTCGCGTCGTCTGCCGCGCCGACGTCAGCCCGGTCGAAGAGACCTGCGATCTGAACGACCAGGACTGCGACGGCCAGATTGACGAAGGCACGCGCAACCAGTGCGGCACCTGCGGCGAGACGCCGGCCGAGCGATGCAACGCGGTCGACGACGACTGCAACGGTGTCGTCGACGACGGCAACGCCCTCTGCGGAGGCGGCCGCGCCTGTGTCTTCGGCGAGTGCGCCCGGGCCTGCAATGGCGGCCAGTGCCCAGCCGGCTTCTACTGCGCCGACAACCGCTGCGTCTCCCTGTGCGCCGGCATCAGCTGCCCCGCCGGCCAGGTCTGCGACGAAGTGACGGGCCTCTGCGACGCGCCGGTCTGCCCCAATGAGTGCGGCGCCGGCGAGATATGCCACGCCGGGGCCTGCGTTGTCGACTCATGCCACGTGACGGGCTGTCCCGACGGTCAGCGATGCGCGGAGAACGCCTGCGTCGACGACCCTTGCGCGAACACCGACTGCACGGCCGACAGCTTCTGTCGTGATGGCGCCTGCGTCTTCTCCTGCGCCGAGATCGCCTGCCTCCTCGGACAGGCCTGCATCGACGGCCAGTGCGTGGAGAACCTCTGCGGTGGCGTCCTCTGCGCAGCCGGTCAGGTCTGCGTCGACGACCAGTGCGCCAATTCGAGCTGTAACGATGCGGACTGCGAGCTCGGTCAGGCTTGCATCGACAACGCCTGCGCCGAGAGCCCCTGCAACGGCGTCGTCTGCCCGCCCAATCAGGTCTGCAGCGTCGTGGCCGGCACCGCTCAGTGTTTGGGTAACTGGAACCAGCTGCCGGTTGACGCCTCAGTCGCACCGGATCAGGGTGAGCCCGACCTCTCCGTCGAGCCCGATGGCTCGACGAGCGACATGGGCACCGGCATGGGTGATCTGTCTTCCGACAAGGACGGCCCGGGTGAAGGCGGCAACGACGGCGGCAGCGTCTCGCAGGGCGAAGGCAGCGGCGCGGGTTGCACCTGCCAGACCGCCTCGGGCCGCGACCTCAGCTTGGGCCTCGTCTTGCTGACGTTGCCCCTGCTGCGCCGCCGCCGCCGGGCCTAAGCCCCCCACCTCGAGCCCGGCTCCGGGGTCGAGGGTGCCCCTCCTGTCTCTCTGGCCTTTGCGCCTGCCCCTCCCGACTCAAACCCAGTCAACACATACACGACGTCTCCGTCGTCAGGGTAAACGCGGCGCAGCTCACTCGCGGCCGGGTCCCTCCGCGCTCTCCACGACACCACGCAAGGTGAGCAGGAGCGCGACGGCAGGCACGAAGGCCGCGATGCTGATCAGGAAGAAGCCGCTCCAGCCCTGCGCCTCCGCGATGTACCCCGAGGCCCCGCCAATGAGGTGACCGGAGACGCCGGCGACCGCTGTGAGCAGGGCGTACTGCGTCGCGCTGAACCGACGGTCGCAGAGGCCAACGAGCAGCGCGGCGAAGGCGGTCATCGCCAGCCCCCCGCAGAGGTTGTCGAGGGCCACGCCGACGGTCAGCCAGACGAGGTCCCTCCCGGTCGCGTCGAGGACGATGTAGACGACGTTCGCGCCCGCCTGGAGCAGGCCAAAGAGCAAAAGCGAGCGCATCAGCCCGAGCTTCGCCACGAGCCCCCCCCCGATGAGGCCGCCGGCCACGGTCGCGAGCGCGCCGACGACCTTGTTCGCGTACGCGATCTCCGGCTTGCTGAACCCGGTGTCCAAGAGAAACGGATTGAGCATCTTGGCCGCGACGTTGTCGCCCAGGCGGTAGAGGGTCACGAAGCCGAGCAGGGCCAAGGTCCGCCACCCCCCCGCGCGCACGATGAGATCAGCCAAGGCGTCGAGCAGCGCCCGCCGCACGCTCGTGGGCGGCTCTTGGCCCTCCGGTTCGTCCGCCAGCAGGGTCGCCACGAGGCCGACCGACATCGAGCCGGCCATCACCAGATAGACGATCCGCCAGGAGGTGAACTCGGCGATCAGGAGCGCGCCGGCGTTCGCGAGCATCATGGCGAGTCGGTACCCAATCACGAAGGTCGCCGTGCCGGAGGCGCGCTCGCTCGCCGGCAGGGTGTCCACCCGGAAGGCGTCGATGACGACATCCTGGCTTGACGACAGGAAGGCGACGACGATCGCGAGCGCCACGACAGGGCCGGTCTCGGGGTCCATATAGCCGGTCGCCATGAGCGCGGGCGCGGCGAGCAGGCCGAAGAGCGGCGGCACAGCGAAGAGCATCGCGCCCGACGCCAGGGCCAGCGATGTGCGGCTCGGTCCATAGAGGCCCATCGCCAGGAGCGAGACGACGAGTGCCAGTTGGAGCGAGAGCATCCACCCTCGACGCCGACCCAGGAACGGGAGGCGGTAGACGTCCAGGAGCGGCGCCCAGAGGAACTTCAGCGAGTAGAACAGCCCAACAAGCGTCACCAGCCCGATGGTCGGCAGATCGAGGCCGACGTCCCGCAGCCAGGTGGTCAGCGTGCCTTGCGTGAGCAGGTACGGCAGGCCCGAGGAGAACCCCAGCATGATCAGGAGCCAAACTCGGCGATCGGCGTACGCGGCGAAAAACGCGCTCATGCGGATCGTGTGGCTTCTGCCGCCCCGAGGAGCGCGACGTCGTCGGAGGTGAGGAGCACGAGCGGGACCGCCGCGAGGAGCGAGCTCAACCGGCCCTTGTCACGGAAGGCGCGCTGAAACGTGCCCTCGGGTTCGGCGAGCAGGTGTGAGAGCCTGGGGGCGATGCCGCCTGCGAGGTAGACCCCACCCGTTGCGAAGAGCGTGAGCGCGAGGTTGCCCGCGGCCGCGCCGTAGGCCGAGAGGAAGAGGTCGAGGGCCTCGGCGCAGAGCGGGTTTGCCCCCGCATTCTCGGTGATGAACGCCGCCGAGGGGGGCTGAGGCTTCTGGTCACGCATCGCGAGAAACTCGCCAATCTCCATGAGGCCCTGCCCGCTCACCACCCGTTCGACGCTGACGTGTCCGTACTTACGGCGCAGGTGGTCAAGTAAAGCGACTTGACCATCCGTGCGTGGGGCGAAGTCGACGTGGCCACCCTCGGAGGGGAGGACCACGACGCGCCCGCCAATCCGCAGGACCGCGCCCTGTCCGAGGCCCGTGCCCGCGCCGATGAGCGCGATGGGTCCCTGCGGTTCGGCCCCACCGGCGGAGAGCACGGGCCGGTCTTCGGGCGAGCGCGCGGAGAGCACGAGCCGGTCTTCGGCTCGAACGTGCGCGAGGCCTAGACCGATGGCGGCAAAGTCATTGACGAGGTGTACCCGCGGCAGGCCGAGTGAGGCCTCGAGATCGGAGGCGGAGAGGGACCACTGCAGGTTGGTGACGTTGCAGCTCCGTCCGTCGGTGGGCCCCGCGACCCCGAAGCCGGCCGCCTCGACGGTCCCTGACGGCGGATTCTCAGTCAGGAAGCGTCCGCAGACGTCCAACAGCGTCGGGAAGTCCGCGCTGGCGTAGCAGGCCCTCCGCTCGACCTGAAGGCGAATCGCCCCGTCCTCCGCCTCCACGGCAGAAACCCAAGCGAGTCGGGTCGAGGTCCCTCCGATGTCGCCAGAAAGGATCATCTCGTCGGACCTCCGTCGCGCTTCTATCACGCGAGACGGATTCAGTCGTCCGCCGTGGTTTGCTAGGGTCTCCAACCCGAGTCAGAACCAACCTTGGATTTTCGAAAGAGACATGAACATGAAACGAGGCCGTGTGGCGCTGAAGATGACCCTCTCCCTCTTGCTCCTGAGCCCCATGGCCTGCGCCCAGAAGAAGGAGGCCCCAAGCACGCCCACGACCGCGCCCGCGGTCTCAGCGTCCAAGCCGGAGACGACTGCGCCGGCCGCCAGCGGGGGCACCCCCGACGCCTCGGCGCTCACGAACCCCTCGCTGGCCACCGCGACCGCCCCGGAGACCTACGCCGTCAAGCTCGAGACGACGAAGGGCGACATCATCATTGATGTGACGCGGGCCTCCGCCCCCTTGGGTGCCGATCGGTTCTACAACTTGGTCAAGATTGGCTACTACAACGACGTCGCGGTCTTTCGCGTCGTCTCGGGCTTCATGGCGCAGTTGGGTATCAGCGGCGACCCCAAGCTCAACGCCATCTGGCGCGAGGCCCGCATCACCGACGATCCGGTCACGCTCTCGAATGTGCGCGGTGCCGTCTCGTTTGCGACGTCAGGCAAGGACAGCCGCACGACCCAGTTCTTTATCAATTTTGTCAACAATAGCCGCCTCGACGGCATGGGCTTCTCGCCCATCGGCAAGGTCCGCGACATGGCCATCGTTGACAATCTGCACAGCGGCTACGGCGAAGGCGCGCCCGGCGGCGCCGGCCCGTCTCAGCCGCTGATGCAGCGCGAAGGCAACGTCTACCTGCGCCGGGACTTCCCGCTGCTCGACTACATCAAGAAGGCGAGCATCCTCTGAGGCATGCCCCGGGATCTAAGCGCAGGTCGGGTCGTCATTTCCCTGACCGCCTCCTCACTCGAGCCTCCCCCAAACGTCCCCCAACCCCAGCCTCGAGTGTCCCATCGGGACCCGGCCTGCGCTCCGTCTAGCCCACGCACCGAACGTGCCACGGGTCTTCGACGTCGAATTTGAGGCGCGACGGGCTGCTATCGCCCCTGTTTATCCGGCCGGTAGTGACGATTCACGGCACTGGTGACGCAGACCGTCGGTGCAGTCGGCTGAAGTCGAGGCGAGGGCCGTGTACCCTTGTGGACATGAAGTTCAAAACGCCGTTTGTCTTAAGCCTCCTCTCTCTCTTTTCGATCGGCGAGAGCGCGGCGCACGGCATCAACGGCCACGTCCACGTCACCGGCTGGGCGGTGGAGTCCTTGCCCGACGGCGACCTCCGCAGCTTCTTCGCGTCGTCTCGCCTGCGGGACATCGCCCAGATCGGCGCGTCGTTCCCGGACAGCGGCTACGCCATCGGCGACGGCTATGGGGAGATCGCCCACTGGGAGCCGTTCATTCAGGGCTATCTCTCGTGGCTCATCGAGCGTCACGGGCCCGACTTCGCCTCCGATGAGGCCCAAGCGCACCTCGCCTTCCTGATGGGGGCCGCCAGCCACGGCCTTCAAGACGAGATCTTCGACAGCACATTTCTGTACGCCACCGAGCAACACGATGGCCGGGGCCAGGACGAGACGGATCCCGGCACCGATGCCTTCCTGTTCACCGACGGCCACCTCAGCTTCCTGCCGCCGGTTTATCTGCCCGCGGCCGACCTCGTCGAGGTCTTCCAGACCCGGCAGGGACACGAGGTCTCCGAGGACACCCTGGCTGCGGGCATGGCGCGCGTACACTTCTTCGTCCTGGAGAGCTGGCCGGCCATCGCCCCCACGCAGGACGCGAAGTTCCGAGCGGCGATCCCCTGGGCGGCCGCGCACTATATGGACCCCGATGTGACGGGCAGCTTGAGGTCCGAAGTGCCCGCGACGCTGGGCTACCTCGAGGCCTTGTTCATGCGGGTGCACGGGCGGTTCTCCATGAGCGATCTCGTGCGCCACGTCTACCCGAGTCAGGGACGCCGCCTGAGCGCGAACGATCCCGCGCTGGTGGAGAGCTTCATCACGGTGGTCTTGGGGCAAGGCTGCCGCGTGGGGAGCGCGAACACGGACACGGTCAAGTTGCTTGACGAAGCTGGTCTCGAGGTGCCGCTGACCGTCACGCACACCCGCTGGACCACGCGGGCCGATGACTTCTCGCGGCTGATTCAGCTTCGCCCCGCGGTCGAGCTTCGGCCCGATGCTGAGTACGAGATTCACCTCCTGCCCGGCCTCGAGCTCCAAGATGGGCGAGTGCTCGACGTGGAGCTCGTCGAGCATCTGCGGTCGGCCTGTGAGCCCGACGCGGAGGGCTGCACGCCGTACTTCGGCGCGGGTCCGAATGATCCGGTTCGCCGGGCGTACCCACCGGAGCCGCCGCAGATGGACCGGCCGGACGCAAGGGCGGACGCAGGGGCGGGCGACAGAGACGGCGGTGTCTCTGCCCTGGACGTCCCGAGCGCGTCGGCCGACGTCGTGACACCGAACCTGGAGCCTTCGCCGCGGTCGAGCGTTGGAGGAGGCTGCACGACCAGCCTGGGCCTCCCCTCCCTGTCCTTCGCCTGGCTCGCCGTGCCCCTGTCCTTCGCCTGGCTCGCCGTGCCCCTGTCCTTCGCCTGGCTCGCCGTGCCCCTGTCCTTCGCCTGGCTCGCCGTGCCCCTGCTCGCCCTGCTGTTCGCTCGCCGGGCTCGAAGGCCGCGCTCCACCATCCGCTGAAGCTTGCCGGTCATCTCGTCCCGTTTGACGGGATCGCCGACGTACAGGGTCGTGGCCCCGATGACGAAGCCCATGATCTGCTTGAGGTGCTCCTTCGAGAACGAGTTCTCGTCGGCCCCGCATCGCTTGAACTGTCGGCTGATCGCGCCCTGGGCCTTCTCAGCGCCGAGGTAGGGCGTGCAGACCCGGACGACTTCCAGAGAGGTTGCGCTCTCCATGACTGCCTCCTCTTTATCGGCTCAGACCGTGGCCATCGCGGGGCTGATAGAGTTGGACTCCTCGCGCGAACGAGCGACCCGGGCATTGAGCAGCCGGTCGAGCTCGTCGACCGAGACGTTCCAGAGGTGGAAGCTCGCCTCCCGCGCCTTGACTCCGGCGGCGAACGTGGGGCTCGCGCCATAGAAGTTGGGGTCCTCGTTCAACGCGGTCTGTGCGCTGGCCATGACTCGGTCGAGATCGGCCTCCTGGAGCAACGCGGCCTGCACGGCGAACGCCACCCGACTCTCGGCCGTGAGGGGCTCGCCGAGCAGATCGCTCCCCATCATCACGACCCGGGCGAGGCGGTCCTGCGTCTGGGGCAGCGCGAGCAGCGTCACATCCATGAGGTAGTAGGAGTCGAGGTCGGGATCGAGGATGAGGTTCGAGGTGTCCCCGGCGTGGGTGATCATCGTCCGAACATCGGCGACGAGGTGGTCGTACCGCGGCCCGGACTCGGCCGCGGATCCGGGCGAGGACGCAAGCTCCCGCCACTCCTGACGCACCGTCTCGAGCTCGATGTGTGACCGATTTCGGTTGCCCAGGCCCTCGGCTGTGAACTCGAGCGTCTGCCCGGCTTCAGGGGTCGCCGCGACGAGGGAGTCGAAGGCCGAGTTCACCTTCGCTTGCGCGGCGCGACGGCTCTCGGCGCAGTCAGCGACGCCGCAGGTCTGCCCCACCAGCTGATGCTCAGAGACGCGCCGAAGCAGGGCCTCGAGCGGGCGCTGGTGGGCGTTCCGACGACCTCCTTGCGGCCAACCTCGATGTCCTCGTTGATGCTGTCGATGACCTTATAGGTCAGGACGGAGACGGGCACGACGAAGCCCGCTGCGACGAGGGCGATCTTCGTGGACACGCTCAGATGGCGCCGATGCTTTGACATGACATCCCCTTCAAAAAAGAACGTTATGCGTGGAGACATCGGCCCGAGACCCTAGGTGTGTGAGTCGATCTCAGGCTCCGGGTCGCCTCTGGCCCTCCACGCCGAGCAGCCCGGGCGCGGCGGCGCGGCGCCAGACGAGGCCATCGAGGAGGTAGTGGGTGAGCTGTGGCACGGCGAGCAGGGGCACCACGAGGCTCGGCCAGTCTCCGGTCCCGAGCAGGGAAACGAAGCCGGCGTTCAGGCCTTGGCCAAAGAGCGCGAGGTGATCATGCC
>SHZC01000203.1 GCA_009692505.1 Myxococcales bacterium | reverse complement strand
TCCCCCCTCGACGTTCTGAGAGGCATCGTCGCGCCTCCGGGCCGCTCGAAACACAGCAAGCTCAGCGACTGCCCGCCGGAGGCCAGATCGTACTCTCAGCAAGGACTGTAGAATCCGCATCGCGTCCCATGGGGGCCTCCAAGAATCCCCCTGCCAGACACCTCCTGGAACCGCAGGCTGCCGAAGCCGTGGTTCAGAGGAGAGTGCGGAACAAATAGAAATGCTAAAAGATCACGCATGGACGTCTCTGCATGAGCCGCACGCTTTATCAGCTCTCGTATTCACCGTGGTCCGAGAAGGCCCGCTGGGCGCTCGACCACCACGGCATGAAGTACACCTCCGTCGAGCATCTGCCGCTCCTCGGTGAGCCCTTTCTGCGCCTGCGGACCGGGCGACTGACAGGTCGGATCAGCGTGCCTTTCCTGGTCGACGATGAGCTCCGGATGGCCGACTCTTTCGAGATCGCCCGCCACGCCGATCTCAGGGGCGGCGGGTCGAGCCTCTTCCCCGAGGCCGACTTTGAAGCCATAAAGCGATGGAACGAGACGAGCGAGGGCATGCTCGCCGCCGGTCGCGCGCTCGCGACCGCGCGGGCGATGGCCGACAGTGAGGCGCGTCGAGAGGCACTCCCGGCCAACATTCCGAACTCCATGCGGGGTTGGCTCACGCCGATGGCCGATCTCGGGGCGGCGTTTCTGACCCGCAAGTACGGCTATGGCGACTGGTCCGTGGAGGCGTGCACCCAGCGGCTCGCCGACGGCTTGGCCGACCTTGATCGGGCGACGGACTCCGGTCGAGGCACGGTCCTGGAGTCGGGCTTCTGCTACGCCGACATCGCGATGGCCGTGGCCCTTCAGTTCGTCGCGCCCGTCGACGAGGCCTATATTCACTTGGGCCCGGCGAGTCGTCGCTGCTGGTCCCAGCCCGCGCTCGCGGAGCGGTTCGCCGCGGTCGTCGCCTGGCGGGATCGGACGTACTCGGAGCGGCGCCGCCCTCAGCCCGTCTGAGCCGAGGGTCGTTTTAGACCTCGCCGACGATGGCGACCGGCGTCAGGCGGATCTCCGGCAGCAGCTCATCGGCCGCGATGATCGGCAGGCCGTGGAAGTGCGGGCGGACGAGCGCGGCGATCGCCAGGCGCAGGTCCGGAGAGACGAGCAAGGCGGCGTCTGGGTGGTGGGCCGAGGCCGCCCCGAGCTCGGTCATGAGCTCCTCGAGGTGCTCCGGGGAGAGCGTCGCGCCGCGCCGCACCTGCTCCTCGATCGCCGTGGAGAGGCAGAGCACCGAGGCCCGGCCCGTGGGGGCGACAAGCGCGCTGACGTGGGCGGCGAGCCTCCGGCGCAGTTGGGTGAGCACCGCGTCGTCAGACGTGGCGTCCGTCGGCGTCTGCGCGAGTGCCTCGAAGATCGTCCGGGTGTTCCGCACCGACAGGCCGTCTTCGACGAGCCGATGGTGGAGCCGGGTGAGACGCGGCAAGTCCAGGCATCGGGGGACGACCGCCCGCACGAGCGCGGGATGTTCGATCTCGAGGAGCGCGACACGCTCGGCCACAGCCTGCACGCCGAGGACCGCGCCGATGTTTCGGCGAACGACCTGCAGGACATGCTCTTCGAAGTAGGCCTCGGGGGACTGGCCCGGGCCGTCGAACCACGCGCCCGGCACGCCGGTCCTGGGGTGGGCGCAGACAGCGTCGCTCCCCAAGGGGCCGGGCGTCACGAAGCGGCGACCCTCGTAGAGCGAGCCCCGCGCGACGACGACGCCGTTGACGCTGATGCGAAAGCCACCCGGAGGCACGTCCGTGACCCCACGCTCAACCCCAATCGGCCCGCTGTCCACGTCGTCGGAGCGGCGAAGGCGGTGGCGGACCGCGCGGACGGAACGGGCGTCGGCGGTCACGGTCTCGGACCCGCCGATCGCGCGCTCGGCCTCGACGCTGAGGCCCACGCGGAACGTCTCGCCCAAAGGCTCGGCGTCACCAGACCCGGACGGGTCGGGGCCCCTCAGCCCGCTCGCGAGGACCATGACCAGGGCGGCGAGCAAGAGCGGCCAGAAGGGGAGCCCCGGCAGGGCCGCCAGCAGCAGACACGCGAGCGCCCCGACGACGGCGGCCGAACGCTCGTTTCCGAACTGCTCGGACACCGACTCCCAGAGGCTCTGGCCGGGGGAGGGGGAGGCGATGCGCGTGACGAGCACGGCGGCGGCGAGCGTGGTGAGGACAGACGGGAGCTGCTGGAGGAGCCCATCGCCGATGGTCAAGAGGGTGTACGACCGGACGGCTTCGGCGAGCGGCAAACCCTGCTCGAGCGTGCCGATCGCGATGCCGCCGATGAGGTTGACGGCGATGATGCAGAGGGCCGCGATGGACTCGCCCTTGACCATCTTCATCGTGCCGTCGAGCGCGCCGGCGAGGCCTGCTTCACGGCTCAGAGACAGCCTTCGGGTCCGAGCGCCCTCCGCGTCGAGGCCGCCGCTTCTGACCTCGCCGTCGATGGCCAACTGTCGGCCGGGTAGGGCGTCGAGCGCGAAGCGGGCCGAGACCTGAGCGACGCGCTCGGCCCCCCGCGACACGACGAGATACTGCATCACCGAGAGCACGCCGAAGACGATAAGACCCACCGTGGCCGACCCGGCGATCATGACCTCGCCAAACGCGGCGACGAGGCGTCCGGCGTCGGCGTCGGCCAAGATCGCCCGCGTCGTCGAGACGTTCAGTGTCAGCCGCGAGAGGGTGAGCACAACGAGCACGGCTGGGAAGGCGGTCAGTGCGAGCGGGCGCCTCGCCGAGACCGCGACGGCCAGGACGACGAGCGAGACCGCGAGCTGCAAGGAGAGCAAGACGTCGAGCACGACGGTCGAGACCGGCACGACGAGCAGGCCGACGAGGGCGGACACGACGAGCGCCAAGGCCGCGTCCTGTCTGGAGATTCGAAGTCCGAGACCTTGAGTTACCCACCGCATGGCTTCATTGCACGTCTAAGGAACCCCGATGGCAAGGCTTGAGTCGCCATGTTAGCCTCCTCCGTGATGTCCTCGCCTTCGACGCTGACCCCCGCTCCACCCGAGAGCGAGCCTTCTACTGAGCACACGGGCGAGCATGACGACAACCGTCCGGAGGCGGGCGCGGTCGGACCCAGCCGGATCCTCGTCGTCGATGACGAGCCGACGATCCGGGAGATCCTCTGCGACTTCTTGCGCATGGAGGGCTTCCAGGTCGCCGACGCGGCCGACGGACGGCTCGCGCTCGTCGCCCTGGAAGCCAGACCCTTCGACCTGATCATCACCGATCTGAAGATGCCTGAGATGGGGGGCCTTGAGCTGCTCGCCCTTGTGCGAGAGCGGCACCCGGATGTGGTCACGCTGATCATGACGGGCTTCGGGACCGTGGAGACCGCCCTTCAAGCCATGAAGAGCGGAGCCTTCGACTATGTCCTCAAGCCATTCAAGGTCGAGGAGGTCGTGCACACCGTAAAGCGGGCGCTCGACCAGCAGCGGCTTACGCGAGAGAACATCGAGTTGAAGGCGTCGCTGTCGCTGTATCGTTTGGCCTCGCGCCTTGGGGAGGAGGTCCTCCTCGAGCCGACGCTGAACCTGCTCGTCGAGACCGTTCATGACCAGACGAAGGCCGGCCGCGTCAGCCTCCTGCTCTTGCCCGACGAGGAAGGCACGCGGTTTCCCGTCGCCCACGTCGGCGGGGTGCCGCTGACCGACGCCGACGTGACGGAGGCCGCGCTCGGGCTTCGCCAGTCCGTCCTGTCGAACGACGCCCGCGTCTTCCGGTTCTTGCGGAGGAGCGAGCACACCGAGACGGTCACGAGCCTCTTGGCGATGCCGCTGACGAGCCGTGGTCGCTTGCTCGGCCTCTTGCTGGCGGTCCGTGACGGGGGGCCGCCCTTCGTCGAAGGCCAACGCAAGCTCCTGACCATCCTCGCCGATCGCGCCGCCGCTGCGGTGCATAACGCCCAGCTCTTCAGCACGCTCGAACGTAACTTCCGCACGAGCATCGAGGTCTTCGTGACCGCGCTCGAGGAGAAGGATCGCTATACCCGAGGACACAGCGAGCGAGTGGCCGAGTTCTCGGAGGTGACCGCGCGGGAGTTGGGCCTGCCCGAGGAGACCTGCGAGCTCGTCTATCAAGCGGGCCGCCTGCACGACATCGGCAAGCTCACGCTGCGCGTCGAGGAGCTGAACAAGCCCGCCGGGCTGACCCAGGAGGAGTTCCAGCGCTTCAAGGCCCACCCCGGCTTTGGTGAGGATCTTCTCAAGAATGTCCCGGCCTTTCGCAAGGTGCTCCCCGGGATCGGGATGCACCACGAGAAACACGATGGGACCGGCTATCCCCGAGGTCTTGGGGGTGATGAGATCCCCATGATGGCGCGCATCATGGCCGTGGCCGACACCTACGATGCGATGACCAGCCACCGCGCCTATCGCAGCGCGCTGAAACACTCGACAGCGATGGACGAGATCAGACGCTGTGCCGGGACCCAGTTCGATCCGGCTGTGGTCACAGCCTTCACCCACGCCATCGAGATCTGGCGGGAGCGGCGACGAGAAGAGGGCCGAGACTTCCCTCGCTGATGGCCCTCTGGCGCCCCTCTGGCGCCCCTCTTGTAATCAACCGGCGCGGTCGTTGACTTCACCCCCCGCCATCATTACAAGGCGCGGCCATGGAAGAGCCTCGGAAATTCGTTGTGCCGGTGAACATCGAAGACGAGATGAAGGTCTCGTACCTCGACTACGCCATGTCCGTGGTCGTTGGCCGCGCGCTGCCGGACGCACGCGATGGCCTCAAGCCTGTGCATCGGCGCGCGCTCTACACGATGTACGAGCTGAAGAACAACTGGAACAGCGCGTACAAGAAGTCGGCCCGCGTCGTCGGCGACTGCATGGGCAAGTACCACCCGCACGGCGACTCGGCCATCTACGACACCATCGTTCGCATGGCTCAGCCCTTTGCCATGCGCTATATGCTCGTCGACGGGCAGGGCAACTTCGGCAGCGTGGACGGCGATCCCGCCGCGGCCATGCGTTACACCGAAGTGCGGATGGCCCGCATCACGCACGAAGTCCTGGCCGATCTCGAAAAAGAGACCGTCGACTTCGGCCCCAACTACGACGAGACGACCACTGAGCCGCTCGTCATGCCGACGCGGGTGCCGAACCTGCTCGTCAATGGCAGCACCGGCATCGCCGTCGGCATGGCCACGAACATCCCGCCGCACAACCTCAACGAGGTCGTCGAAGGGGCCATCGCGTACATGCGCCGGCCGGAGATCACGCTCGATGAGCTGATGGCGATCATCCCGGGGCCTGACTTCCCCACGGGCGGGGTCATTCACGGCGCCCGCGGCATCCGCGAGGGCTACGAGACCGGGCGCGGCATCATCCGGATCCGCGCGGTCAGCGAGATCGAGAAGATGGCCAACGATCGCGAGCGGATCGCGATCTTCGAGTTGCCGTACCAGGTCAACAAGGCCCGCCTGCTCGAGAAGATCGCCGAGCTCGTTCGGGACAAGAAGATTGAGGGCATCAGCGATCTACGCGACGAGAGCGACCGCCAGGGCATGCGGATGGTCATCGAGCTCAAGCGCGACGCCCAGGCCGACATCGTCCTCAACCAGCTCTACAAGCTGACGGCGCTGCAGAGCAGCTTCGGCATCAACATGCTCGCCATCGTGTACGGCGAGCCGCGGCTCCTGTCCCTGCACGACGCGCTTCGGCACTTCATCGACCATCGGCGCGACGTCACCATCCGGCGCACACGCTTCGAGCTGCGTGAAGCCCAGGAGCGGGCGCACCTCCTCGAGGGTCTGAAGATCGCGCTCGACCACCTCGACGAGGTCATCGCGCTCATCCGGGCGAGCGCCGACGGAGAGACGGCCCGAGAGGGGCTCATCGCGCGCTTCGGGCTCTCAGAGCGCCAGGCCCGGGCCATCCTCGACATGCGCCTGCAGCGGCTGACCGGCCTGGAGCGCGACAAGATCTTGGCCGAGCTCGCCGTGCTCATGATCGAGATCGCGCGGCTCATGGCGATCCTTGGAGACGAGACGCTGCTCCTCGACGTGATCGAGCGTGAGCTTCGTGAGGTGCAGGAGCAGTTCAAAGACGGCCGCCGCACGAAGATCCTCGCGAACGCCGCCGACATCGACGACGAAGACCTGATCCCCGTCGAGGACATGGTCGTCACCGTCACCCATGAGGGCTACGTCAAGCGCGTGCCGGTCGCGGAGTACCGCACCCAGCGTCGCGGCGGGCGCGGCAAGTCGGGCATGGCCACCAAAGAGACCGACTATGTCGAGCACCTCTTCACGGCGTCGACGCACGACTACCTCATGTTCTTCACCTCCACGGGCCGGGTCTTCTCGAACAAGGTCTACCAAGTGCCCGCGGGCAGTCGGACCGGACGAGGCAAGCCGATCATCAACCTCCTCCCGCTCGAGGTCGGCGAGAACCTGGCGAGCGTGCTGCCGGTCAGCGACTTCACCGAAGGCCACTTCCTCTTCTTTGCGACGAGCATGGGGCAGGTCAAGAAGACCGACCTCATGGCCTACGCCAACATCCGTTCCTCGGGCATCATCGCCATCAACCTCCGCGAGGGTGACAGGCTCATCGCGGTCACGAGCACGACCGGCAAGAGCAACGTCCTGCTCGCCACTCGCGGCGGCATGTCGATCCGCTTCGAAGAAGAGGACGTGCGCCCGCTCGGCCGAGACACCACCGGCGTAAGGGGCATCGACCTCGAAGAGGGGGACGAGGTCATCGGGGCCATCACCTTCGACCAAGCCGAGGTCGACGAGAAGACCGCCTGCCTCCTGACGGTCACCGCTGCGGGCTACGGCAAGCGCACGACCGTCGAGGAGTACCGCCTCCAGGGCCGCGGCGGCAAAGGCACCATCGACATCAAAGCCGGGGGTCGAAACGGCGACGTGATGGGCATCGTCCTGATTCTGGACGAGTCCGACCAGTACCTGCTCGTCACCGACGGCGGCATCATCCTGCGGGCTGTCTCAGGCGATGTGCGGCTCGTAGGCCGCAATACGATGGGCGTGCGGATGATCGCGCTCGACGAGGGCGAGAAGGTCGTCAGCATCGCGCGGTATGTGGAGATCGAAGTGCCGAGCTCCGGCGATGCGGAGCTGGATGGTGACGGCGACGGCGAAGGGGACGGCGAGGGTGATGGCGAGCCCTCGGAGTCTTAGGACGCCGCGTGCTTCTGACTGCGGTTCAGCGTCCAATCACCGGCTCAATGCCGGCTCGCTCACAGCCGGTCAGGCTCCCGATCGAGATCCGTCGAGATCCTTTGCAACGATCCACGCAGGTCGCGGGCCGGTCGCATAGGCAAAGAATTGCTCACGAACAGAACCGGGAATGACGATCTGGAACTTCACAAATTCTCCATCGCCAACCCGCCCGCCTAACCCCCCTCGTGCCCCTCGTGCCCCGCGTGCCGTCTCCGGTACCTGACCGACGAGATCAACGCGGCGATGATGAACACGATCCCGATCGCCCCCGTCACGGACTCCGGGATGTGTTGGGCGATGGAGACGAGCATGATGACCGCCAGCGCGCCGATGGCGTACATCGCGCCGTGCTCCAGGAAGACGTACTGCTCGAGCGTGCCGCGGTTGACCAGATAGACGGTCAGTGACCGCACGAACATCGCGCCGATGGCGAGGCCGAGCATGATGATGACGACGTCGCGGGTGATGGCGAACGCGCCGATCACGCCGTCGAAGGAGAATGAGGCGTCGAGGATCTCCAGGTAGACGAAGCTCGCGGCGCCTGATCGCTTGACCACCGTGACCGCCGCGTCGCCGTCGTCCTTCTGCTCGAACAACGCGCCTATGCTGTCGACCATGACGTAGAGGACGACGCCGAACACGCCGGCGGTCATGACCGTGAGCCGCTGAGCCTCCGTGAGGGGCAAGTAACGCTGCGTGGCATACAGGACGCCGAGCGCGGTGACGATGCCGATGGCCTCGAGCTTGCCGAGCCGAGCGAGCCGCCGCTCAGGCGCGCCGAGCCAGTGCAGCTTGCGCTCGTTGTCGAAGAGGAAAGCCAGGAAGACGAGCAGGAGGAACATCCCGCCGAACGCGGCGATGGAGGTGTGGTTCTCCGTCAGGTGGCGGGAGTATTCGTCGGGATCGTTGAGGGCCATCTGGCCGACCTCAACCCACCCCAGGCCGGTGGTGACCACGACGACGACGATGGGGAAGACGAGCCGCATCCCGAAGACCGCGACGATGATGCCGACCGTCAAGAAGAGGCGACGCCAACGCTCGTCCATCTCGCGGAGGACTGCGGCGTTGACGACCGCGTTATCAAACGAGAGGGTGACCTCCATGACGCCGAGCACGATGCAGATCCAGAGGGCCGCCAAGGGTCCCTGCTCCCAGCGTTGCCCCCAGTACCCGGCGACCGCGAGACAGATGAACGTGACGACGAACGACCAGCGGAACTCGCGTAAGTGACTCATGAGCATGGGCGGGCGATCTACAAGGTTCCAGCGTTCGACGACAGGGCAATCGCACCTTGAATCCGAACGCCGCGCTCGGTGATCCTATGCGTCGAGGCTGCGGGTGTGCGGGGAACGGCTTGGGGCTGTCATCGCGCCGCTCGAGGGGTCTGTGACGTTGGGTTTAGGCGACGGCGTGACGCTGCGGGCGTCAGGTTCGGGGCCGCTTCGCGGCCGTGGCGGCTTCCGTGGTCGCGTCCCGCATACTCCGGCGGTCGTGGTCGTGACTCGGAGAGGGGCGGGTGTTGGGGGTCCTACTGTCCGAGCAACGTGCGGACGAGAAAGTCTCTGTCCCACCCGGCGAGGCGTCGTTTCGAAGCCAC
>SHZC01000202.1 GCA_009692505.1 Myxococcales bacterium | reverse complement strand
CTGGACGGCGGTTTAAGGTCGACGATGTCCCGCCCGTCCGGGGCACACGCGGCCAAGAGGACCGCAAGGATCGGGAGGTTTAGGCGGGGTGTATAAGGTTCCATGATCAGGCCTCCATTAGCCCTCGGCCGGAATTCGCAGGCCGTCCCCTTGTAAGTCGGGGTCCGTTCCGGCATATCGCCGCGCCATGAATCGCCGGGATATCCGAAACATCGCCATCATCGCCCACGTCGACCACGGAAAAACCACTCTTGTGGATTGTCTGCTGCGTCATTCGGGCACCGTCGCCCCCCACCAACGTCTCAAAGAACGAGCAATGGATAAGCTCGATTTGGAACAGGAGCGGGGCATCACGATTCTGTCAAAGAATACGGCCATCCGTTGGAAGGACACGACGATCAACATCGTCGACACGCCGGGCCACTCCGACTTCGGTGGCGAGGTCGAGCGGGTCTTGGGCATGGTCGACTCGGTGCTGCTGCTCGTCGACGCCGCCGAGGGCCCCATGCCCCAGACGCGCTTCGTCCTGCGGAAGGCCTTGGGTCATGGACTTCGGCCCATCGTCGTCATCAACAAGATCGACCGTCCGGACGCGCGCGCCGACGAGGTCCTCGATCTCATCTTCGATCTCTTCGTCGCCCTCGACGCGAACGACGCGCAGCTCGACTTTCCGGTGCTCTACTCCTCGTCCCGCCAGGGCTGGGCGACCCGCAAGCTCGAGCATGAACGGCTGGATATGACGCCGCTGCTTGAGATGGTCCTCGAGCACGTTCCGGGGCCGACCGTCGATCTGGACGGTCCGTTCCAGATGCAGGTCGCGACGATCGACTACAACGACTTCGTGGGTCGGATCGCCATCGGGCGCATCGTGCGTGGCCAGATCCGCAAGAGTGAACAGCTCGCAGTCGTCGCCCTCGACGGCACCGTTCGTAAGGCGAAGGTCGTCAAGCTCAACGGGTTCCACGGCCTCGACCAGATCGAGATCGAGGTCGGCACGGCGGGGGACATCTGCGGCCTCGCTGGCGTGCTCGACGCGCTGCCCGGCGAGACGTTGTGCAGCCCCGACCGGCCCGAAGGTTTGCCGCCGATCGCGGTCGACGAGCCGACCATCACGATGGAGTTCATGGCCAATAACGGACCCTTCGCCGGCAAGGACGGCAAGCACGTCACGAGCCGCAAGATCCGTGAGCGCCTCGATCGCGAGCTCCAGTCGAACGTGGCACTCCGCGTGGTGGACGGCGACGCGCCGGACATCTTCAAGGTCTCCGGGCGAGGCGAGCTCCACCTCGGCATCCTCATCGAGACGATGCGCCGCGAGGGCTTCGAGGTCATGGTCTCCATGCCCCGGGTCATCGTCCGCGAAGGACCCAAGGGGACCGAAGAGCCCTACGAGGATGTGACCATCGACTGCGCGGAGCCCTACAGCGGCACGGTCATCCAGGAGCTCAACGAGCGGGGCGGCGAGATGACCGACCTTCGTACCTCCGACGACGGCACGGTCCGCCTCGAGTACCGCATCCCGAGCCGCGGTCTCATCGGCTATCGCAGCCTCTTCCTCACGCAGACGCGGGGAACCGGAACCCTGTACAGCTCGTTCTGCGGGTATGATCTGGCCAAGGGTGCGTTCAAGCGACGCTCCAACGGGGCCCTCGTGGTCTTGGAAACCGGACAGGTGACCGGTTACGCGCTTGAGTCCCTCCAGGAGCGCGGCATGCTCTTCGTGGAGCCGGGTGACCAAGTCTATGCCGGGCAGGTCTGCGGCGAGAACGCTCGACAGGGCGACATGGTCGTCAACCCGTGCAAAGCCAAGAAGCTCGACAATATGCGTAGCGCGAACAAGGAGATCGACGTTCGCCTGAATGTGCCTCGCAAACACGGGCTCGAAGAGGCGCTCGAGTACATCAACGACGACGAGCTCGTCGAATGTACCCCGAAGGCCATCCGCATCCGAAAGCGGAACCTCGACCACAACGAGCGACGCCGCCAAGACAAGGCCGGGGACTAAGTCCCCTTCAGGCCTGTCAGGGGCGGCGCCGCTTCGCCTCGCGCCAGAAGGCATCCCGCACGGTTGCGGAGCTGCCGAGCAGGTGCTCGACGTCTTCGGGGTCGAGGCAGACGACCTGAGCTGAGGGCCCTGCGAGGATCGTGGCCTCGGCGGGCCCTTGGTGAACGGCGGCGACGACGCCGGCCACGGCTCCGCGAAGCAGGACCATGGTCGGGCCGCCCGCGCGGTACACCTGCAGCTCGCCGCTCGTCAGGAGATAGAGGCCGCCCGATTCGTCTCCCTCGGCGAACAGCTCCTCGTTCGGCGACAGCGCGATGGGGTGAAAGCGGCGGGCGAGGGCCGTGCGTTTACCGGTCGGCAGCATCGCGAACAGAGGGTTCTGCGCGAGCAGGGTCTGCACGCGATGGATCTCGGACCCCTGCTCGAGGGCACGATCGAGGGCGGGATAGTGGGACCGGAGAAACTCGATGAGCGTGCGGTCGAGCTTATGGACCTCGACCTCGGTCAGGGCGACCACGTCGTAGGCGAAGGCCGCGTGGTCCCCCGCTTCGATGTCCCCGAAGTAGCCGCCCACATCGAGCTGCCCGAGCTCGACCGTGCCGGTGGGACCGGGCGTCGTCAGGCGGACCGCGCCGGACACGATGATGTAGAGCGCGTCGCCCGGTTCGCCGGCGGCGATGACGGTTTCGCCCGACGTGAACGACCACCTTGAACCCTGGCTGACGAGCTCGGCCATCGCGGTCTTTGGCAGGCCGGCGAAGGCCTTGACCGGCGGCAGAGCGCGGAGCTCCGGGGTCGACACGACGGGTCTTAGGCCCGGAGATGAGTCGTCGCCGGAGGAGAGCGTGTCGTACAAGTCTACCAATCGGACATCAACGTCGATGGTGGCGGTGCTGAGGTCCACAGATAACTCAAAGAGGGCCTCGTCATAGACTTCCGCGCCCGCCTCCTCGGACGAGTGAACCGCGACGAGCTGGGCTGCATCGAGCGGGAGATCCCTCGGACCGGCGAGCTCGTCGAGCAGATCGGCACGGACGACGTCGATCACGCCCCCGGCCCGCGACCCTCGTGGTGCGCGGGCGTAGATCTCGGCGAGCAGCGTTTTGGCCTCGGTGGAGTCATCGCTGACGGAGAGCGCGCGACGGCAAAACGAGATCGCGTCGTCGAACTGCCAGTCCGTCGCGCAGTCCCGGGCCAGGGCTAACCACTCTCGAAGGGCGTCGGGTATCCGGTGGTCCTGAACGTAGAGCTCAGCGAGGTTCTCCCGATGACCTCGATGGCGCGGCTCGAGCTCGATGAGCCGGCGCACGTTCCGGATGGAGGCGCGGACCTGCTTCGAGTCGGTCGAGGTGGAGAGGGTGGGATCTTCTATTTTTGGCATACGGCGCTCCGCCGCTGCATAGCCCACTTTCGGTGACCGTGGCCAGCAATCCTCGTCGCCGGGCGCGCCTCTTTGGCTTGCGTGGACGAGCGCGGTTTCATAGTGTCGATTCATGGAGCCAGAGCCCACATCCACCTGCTGGAAGTGCAGCCACGAGGTCGACCTCTCGGTCAAGGTGACGCGCTACGACAACTGCCCGTCGTGCGACGCCGATCTCCGAGTCTGCATGAACTGCCGATTCTGGGATCGGAGCTATCACAACGAGTGCCGCGAGAACGTGGCGCACTACATTCGTGATCGGGAGAAGGCGAACTTCTGCACCTCGTTCGAGTTCAAGCGGGCGGTCGCCACCGAGCGAAACGAAGCTGACGACGCGCGCGCCAAGCTCGAGGCCATGTTCAAGAAGCGGGATTGACGTGAGCTTCGCCCGGGTCGAAGCCGTCTCGGAGCCCTATCGCCGTGTCCTTCGGCCCAGCGAGCAAAGTCGCAGGAGGACGCCGCGCGCCATCGCGAGAACCTGAGCGCGGCCCTTCAACTCTCACAAGAGGAGCTGCATGAGGCCGGTCGGACCGCCCTGAGGCTCGCCGACGCGATCACGGCCAACGAGGGCCGGCCCAAAGGCGAGCGGCCGGTCCCCCGCGGCGACGTCCAAGCCTCCGCACCGGCCTCACCCTTGCTACGCGAAGCCGCCGCCCCAAAATTGGACTAGATCCCCGTCAAACCCGAGGAGCTCATCGCGCTTCGGGAGCGATATGCCCACAACGGAGTCGGGCCAACCGAGGCGTGGTTCAACCAGCTTGCCCGTGACCCCCTGGCCGAACAGCAGTGGGCCGAGCGCAAGCAAGCGCACGATCGCAAAGTCGAGTCCCGTTCCCAGACACGCGCGATCAGCAAGGGCGGCTCGTACGCCTGCGCTCTCGGCTTTCGTCTCCTGCGGGGCCGTCGATGATGCGGCGCGCCCTGACCCTCATGCTCGCCTTTGGACTCGGCGCGTGCGGTCGCCCTTCCCCCGCCGCGCCGACCGGAGAGCCCGATCTCCTCGGCCGGGCAGGAGGCCATGCGCGCGGGCCAATATGCCGTCGCCGAAGCCCTCTTTCTTCGCGCGTACACCCACGGCAGCGCCCCAGGCGAGGCCTTGCTCTGGCAGGCCCGCAGCCGCATCGTTTTGGGTGAGCTGAAGGCTGCCGGCGTCGCGCTCGACCGGCTCCTCGACCTCGTTCAGGAGCATGAGGCCGCTCGAGCCCTCTATGTTCGTCTGATCCTCGTCGTCGGCGATGTTGAGCGGGCGTTTGAACACTGGCAGCGCCTCGCGAAGGCCACCCCGGACAGTGGCGAGGTCCACCTCCTGGAGGCCGAAATCTACTTGCCCTTGGGCTGGCCTCCCGCGCTCAGCACGTCATCGACACGGGTCGCGTGCGCGCACCCGAGCAGCCGGAGTGGGCCTTTCATCAGGCGAAGGTCGACCTCCTCAACGGCTACGTCGACACGGCCGTGGCTCAAACGACGGTCCCCGCTCGCGAGGGCAAGTCCACCCACGATCCGCTTCGCATCGCCCACCTCGAGCCCCTGCTCGGGGCCACCGACCAAGCCGAGCGCGCGCGCCTCGACGCCGCCGTTCGAACGGGCGTCGACGGCGCGGCGTTGAGCTTTTCAGCCGACTTCTGCGCGGCCGCCGGGCGCGAGCGGGAGGCGCTCGTCGACCTCGTCAACCTGCAGTCTCCGCTCGGCCGCGGCTCTCCCGATCTGCCGCGCCGCATCTGCGCCTTGCTCATCCGAACCGGCGAACAGGCACAAGCGCAGGCGCTCCTGAAGCCTTACCTCATGCGCCGAATCGAGGACCGGGCCGCGGCTCGAGAGCTGGCGCTGAGCTCCCTCGTCGAGGGCAAGGACACCGAGGCGCTCGCGACGCTCGAGGTCCTCCCGCACACCGACCGGGACGCCGCCTTGACGCAGTTCCTTTTTGGGGGTCGCTCGCCTGCGGGCGGGCGCCACAGCGACGGCCAAGTCGACGTTCGCGCTCGCCGCGAGCCTCGCCCCCGAAGCGACGCCCGCCGACTTGGGCATCGCCGCCG
Organism: Myxococcales bacterium; assembly: GCA_009692505.1. GTDB lineage: Bacteria > Myxococcota_A > Bradymonadia > UBA7976 > UBA1532 > SHZC01. Next base: position 3,380 of record SHZC01000202.1, on the reverse strand, counting down.
CCGCGTTGAGGAGTGAGGAGTGGTTCGAGGCCGAGTTCCACGGGCGGGGGGCGAAGATCGGCGAGCTCCTCGGCTTGTTTGCCCCTGCCGCCGACGAACCCTCGGGCATCACGAGCGAGATGCTCGAAGAGGCCTTTGGGCGCCTGAAAGATGTGCCTACAGAGGCTCGAGCTGGAGCCGAATGACGATGTGGCCTTCAAGCAGGGCCCAGCCGTCGATCACCCGGAGATTTGGAGAGAAGGTAGGCGCGAGCGCGAGCGCGGAGAGGCGCGGCGCGAACTCCTGGATCGCCGCCGGATCGACGTCTACGGTCGGGATCTGCAGCGCCAGCCCCCCGGCGAGGGCGTCACGCACCGAGGGCCAGACGATGGCCGAGAAGACCCCGGCCAGGGCGTCCGCCGACAGGACCGGGGCTTCGCCCGCCTGCTCGATGAGCTCTGCCGCGACCCGGGGCTCAGCCTCAGTCGATATGCGAAGCGTGCCCTCCGCGTCGACGACGAGCGTCAGGCCGGCGCGGACGTCGAGGACGTAGCGGTCGACGCGCTCCGCCCCTGGCTGGCCGAGCGAGACATATAGCTCCCCGATCTGAGCTTCGAGGGGGAACGCGGAGCCGGGCAGCGTGGGCACGATGAGGGGCGGGAAGTGCCCGTCGACCAAGACCGCGCCCAGCAGCGGCGCGAGCTCGGGAGGCAGTGCCGGGCTGAGCTGAAGGAGCCCCGCGCGCCAGACCTCGTGCAGGAGCGCGTTGAGCAGCTCGAGACGAAACGCCAGCGTGAGGGGTGTCTCGGGATCAATCGGCGCCGGCTTGTCTTCGAGCGCGGGTACGCCCGGCAGCGGGTGAGGTGCCCTGACCGGCGCCTGTTGAAGTACGACCGCGCCGAGCTCAACCCCGAGGCCCGTGTGGCGGCGAGGGTCGACGGCGTCGGGCTTCATCGAGAGCGTCAGCGAGACCGGGGGCGCGCCGTCGATGCCTGTCGCGAGATCAATGGGCACGAGCGCGAGGGCACCCAAGAGCCCGTCGAGCCCCGTCCGCAAGAGCGCGGGGACCTGCACGTCAATCACCTCGCCGACCACGCCCGACGTCAGGCCCTCGAGGGTCTGCCTCAACCGTGAGCCCACCGAGGCGATCAGGGCTTGGGCCCCAGGATCAACCAGGCGACTGGTGATGGACTCGATGGTGACCGCGCTCGCGTTCACGGCGACGTCGAGCCGGCCATTGACGACCGTGAGCTCCACATGGGCGTAGGCGGCGAGGCTCACGGAGAGCGTGCCGTCGAGGCCCAAGCGCTCCCCTTCGAACTCCAGGCCTCCCGCCGTCACCAGGGTCAGCTCGGGGATCCGCAAGAAGAGCTCGAGGCCGCCGGGGACGACGAGCAAGTCGACCTCAGGAATGCCGAGGGAGAGGTCCAGGATCTCGAGCCCCACGCCGCCGAGGTCGAAGTCACCGAGGAGCGAGCGGGCGTCGGCGAGCGCGAGCACCGTCGTGAGCAGCTGATCAAGCGCCTCGACCTCGATGTCACCTTCGACGGCCAGCGGGTCAAAAGGCAGGGGCGCGTCGGGATCGAGGAGACGCTGGCCGAGCGTGAGGGAGGCCGCGCCCGGCACGGTCGCCCGGTCCGCTCCGACGCGGAGCCAGCGGCTCGCCCACATGACGTTTCGGGTGGCCTTGACCGCGGGCCGTCGCACGCCATCGTCGGCGGTCACCTCGACGTGGTTTATGCCGAAGCGCGCCGGAACATCCAGACCGAACGCCCCGTCGTCTTCGACCCCGGCGACGATGCCGTCGACCCGGACGACGAGGTGCTCACCGCCGTCCTGCGCCGAGCCGCGCACGCTGATGGTGTCGGAGCGGTCCCCGCCCAGCGCGGCCCCCCGCTCGGGCGAGGTGAGCGTGAGCTTGGGTGGACCGGCGTCGACGAAGAAGGCCGCCTCACCACAAGGCTCTCCCCCCAACGCGCAGGCCCGGACGAATCCCTGCCCCTCACTCAAGAAGGTCAAGTGACCTGACGAATTGACGAGGCCGGCCTCGGGAGGGTCGACCCGCCATTCGAGGTCCGCGCCGCCGAGGATCTGCCCTCGACGGTCCTTGACGGTGGCCAATGCGCGCGCCTCGCTGTCGAGTGCGTACAGGCTTCGACGAGGATCGAGCACAACCTCGATGGACCCGACCTCGGGGCGGGTGGCGTCGGCCGAGGTCAGGTCGAGGATCGACAAGGCCGCGTCCTCGGGCTCCGGCGTCTCGGCGTCCCCCGGCGATATCGGTCGCGTCGTGTCTGGCCCTTCGACCGTGTTCGCGTCTGCGCCGGAATCGTTCAAGACATCAGCCCGCGTCAAAGCATCAGCGACCTTCGAGGCCCCCGGGCCGGCCGAGTCGTCGCAGGCCAAGGCGGCAAGGGCTGTCAGCCCGAACGTCAGCCCGGAGATCAGATTGAGCCGGCTCATTCGCCAAACCTCCCGGACACGAGCCAATGGGACTGGGTGCTCTCAAGCTGAAGGTCGCGCAGTCCGAGGCGCGTGCCCGGCGCGAAGCCGAATCGTGCGAGGTCGTTGGGCAAGGCGAAGTCCGGGACCGGCAGGCTCGGCAGCGCCGCGTTGAGCGAGGCGTCGAGCACCCGCTGGAGCAGGCGACCGAGCAAGCGCTCGAGGGTCATCCGTGCCGCCGGTGACAAGGCGAGATCGAAGGCTCGGAGCGCGAGTCGGTCAATCACGATGCCCCCCTCACCGAAGCTGATCTCCGTCCCCCCGTTGACGGACACCGACGCCAGGGCGGTCGCGGCGAACTCCAGCGACAGGGGTTCGTCGAAGAGCCCCGGATACACGATCGTCGCGAGGGCCGGCCCGAGGAAGATCCGCAGCGCGTTGCCATCACCCGTGGCGATGGCCGCCGGCGGCAGCAGGATCCGAAGCGAGAGTGAGCCCCCCTCGGGCAGCCCACCCGTAAGCCCCGCGCCGTCCTCGATGGCGAAGAGGCCACCTCGCCAAACCGCCGTGAGGATCTGATTCAAGAGTCCAAGAGAGAGGCTCGCGCCCGCCGTCCTTAGGGGCTGGAAAGCGATGGACACCGGCCCCGGCGGCAGCGGGACCCCGGCGATCGCTCGAAGCTCGACGGCCGCTGTGCGCGCGCGCGTCCGGACGCCGAGCCTCAGGGCCTCGGGGGTCGCCAACAGCGTCGAGAAGCCGAAGCCGACCTCGACCTCGATGGGTGGCCCGCCGCCGAGGCTCGGCAGCGACAACGCCTGATCGAGGGCCGAGACGTCGAGGCCGGCGAAGACCCCCGTCAACAGCGCGTCGATCTCCGCTTCCAGGTAGCCTCGAATCGCGCCCGAAGCCGTGTCCCGCACGGTGCCCTCGAAGGCCCCGAAGACGAGGTCGAGGATGTC
>SHZC01000015.1 GCA_009692505.1 Myxococcales bacterium | reverse complement strand
CGAGGCTGATGACGGCGGACAGCTTGGGCGAGGGTCCGAAGTCCGTGTAGACCGTCTGGTCGTCGGACGTATAGGCGTTGTTGTGCCAGCCGAGCTCGGCCATGCGGCCATCGAACTCGGGGACCTTCTTGGTGCCGCGGAACATCATGTGCTCGAAGAAGTGCGCGAAGCCCGAGTGCCCGGCCTCGACCTCATTGCGGGAGCCCGTTCGGACGACCGTGTAGTAGGCCACGAGGCCTGGCGAGTCGTAGGGGACGAAGACGACGCGGAGCCCGTTGGCCAGGGTCGTCGACTCCAGGGGATACGGAAACGCTCCAGCGGCGGCAGAGCCGGCGGCGAGGGTCCCGCACGAGAGGGTGACTGCGGTGATCAGGGTCTTCATGGGGCGCGGAGTGTAGCGACTGCGCCGCGAAGTGCGATCCGATTCGGCGCGACCGTTGCCGAGACTCGAATCGCTTGCCAAACTCCCGGCCCATGGCGCGTAACACCGGCACATCCAGCGGGAGCGGCGGCTTCGCTGCGACCTTTGGCGAGCAGCTTCGGGCGAAGGGATTTTCGACCCCGGGCCCCTCTCTGCCCACGAGCGTCGAGGCTGCGCCCCCAGTGCCGTCGGGCCAACCTGCGCAGGCGGCGCAGAGCCCCTCACTTGAGTCCGCTGGCAAGCTCGTCATCCGTCGTGAGAGCAAAGGTCGCGGCGGCAAGTCTGTGACCGTGGTCAGCGGCCTGCCCGTCGAGCTCGTCGCGACTTGGGCACAGCTCGCCAAGAGCGCCCTCGGCTGCGGCGCGACCGTCGAGGGGGTCTGTGTCATCGTTCAAGGGGACCAAATGACTCGGCTCGAAGCGCTGCTGTCCAAGCACGGCGCCCGGCGGATCGTGCGCGGCAACTGAAGCCCCAGATGTTGGTCTTGCTCCATGGGTTTACCGGCTGTGCCCAGGACTTCGCTCCCCTGCTCGACGCGCTGGGAACGCCGACGGATGTCCTCGTGCCTGAGCTGCCCGGCTTTGGCCGAACGCCTCCGCTCAGCGGGCCAGAGGGCGCCTCGATGCCGGCGTTCGTCAAGCACCTTGACGATGTGCTCGAGGCTGTGCACGACGGCATGGATCGACCCACCGTGGATCTCGTCGGGTACTCGATGGGCGGACGCTTGGCCTTGGCGTATGCCCTTAGCCCTGGGGCGTGTGCCATGAGCCGCAAGGCGAAGGTCCGGTCCCTCGTCCTCATCAGCGCGGATGCGGGGCTCGAGCCCGAGACGGCCCGTGCGGAGCGTCGAGACCTCGATGACCGCCGTGCCGAGCGAATCCGGGAGATCGGCACGCGCCGGTTCTTGCGCGAGTGGCAGGCGCAGGCGCTCTTCAAGGCAGGGCGCCCCCTGGACCCGGTGCTGAGGCGGTCTCTCAATCGGCACCGAGTGAGCGGCGCGGCGGAGGGTTGGGCCGCGGCGATCGCCGGGCTCAGCCCCGGGCGGACCGAGAGTCTTTGGCCCTTGCTCGCGCAGCTCGAGTGCCCGGTTCTGGCGCTGGCCGGCGCGCTCGATGGCCGGTATGCGGGCCTCGCTGCCGCGCTCGCCCAGGCGGTTCAGGACGGTCAACACGCCTTGATCAACGACGTCGGCCATGAAGCCCACCTCGAAGATCCAAGGGCCGTGGCCCGCGCGATGTCTGACTTTTACGCCTCGGTCGCCAAAGTCTGAGCGGCCCCGGGCGTGTGTGCACCTGCTCATGAGGAGTAGGGTTGGGGGCGATGCTCGAGCCTGCTTCCCATGCGATCAGCGAGACCGCGCGACTGTGGACGTTGGAGCGCCTCGCCCATCGTCGCCGCTTCGAAGACGAGCGGCAGCGCCTCACCCTCGACGAGCGGGTGCGTCGTGGCCTCGCCTGGGGTCGCCCGACGGTCGCCGACACGGAGCCGACGCTCGGGGGTCGCATCCTCGTTTGGCTTGAGCCCGGCCAAGCGGACCTCTTCGACGCCGACGACTTCCGGGCCCGCAACGGCGATCCCGTGCGACTTTGGTGGCAGGCGCCGGACGAACGTGACGCCGTGCTCTCGGTCATCGCCCGCCGCGACGAGCGTCGAATCGCGCTCATGTTGGATGGCGATGCGGACGATGCCCTTGAACGTATGGAGAACGGTGGATTCCATTTGGAGATGGACGCCCCCGAGGTCACGTTCGACCGCGGGGACCGGGCTTTGGCGCGCCTGCGTGATGCGCGCCCCGGCACCGACGACGCGCACCGAGGCGCGCTGCTCTTCGGGCGCGCTCGACCCCGCTTCGCGCTCGACGCGCCCAGGACGCCGCTCGATCTGGCGCTCAATCATGATCAGTGGCGAGCCGTCTGCCGCGCCCTCCAGGCCGAAGACATCGCGCTCATCCACGGGCCACCGGGGACCGGCAAGACTCGAACCCTCGTCGAGGTCATCCGCCAGGCGGTCGCGCGGGGCGAGCGCGTCCTGGCCTCGGCCGCGAGCAATACGGCCGTCGACAACCTCGCGGCCCGACTCCTCGGCGCGGGGATCGAGCTGACGCGCCTCGGACACCCCGCTCGGATCGACCCGCTCCTGTCCTCGCGTTGCCTCGAGACGCTCGTCCAGAAGACCCCGGCCTATCAGCTTGCCAAAGACTGGAACGCCCAGGCCCGTGAGCTCCGACGCAAGATGCGGGCGAAGGGGGGAAGGCTCGATCGGGCCGAGCGCCTGGAGTTGCTCCATGAGTCCAGGCGCCTGCGTCGGGACGCGAAGCGACACCTCGAGGCCGCCCAGCAGGTCATCATCGACCGCCAGCAAGTGGTCTGCGCGACCGCGGCCGGCGCAGACAGCTTCATGCTCGGGGGGCGGACCTTCGACCTCGTGGTGCTCGACGAGGCGACTCAGTCCCCCGATCCCGTCTCGCTCGTCGCCCTGCTGCGCGGCGCTCGCCTGGTCATGGCCGGCGACCCCTGCCAGCTCCCGCCCACCGTCATCGACGAGGTGGCCGGTCGAGAGGGCCTGAGCGGCACCTTCTTCGAGCGGCTCGCGGCCAAGTGGCCCGAGGCCGTGACGATGCTCATCGTGCAGCACCGGATGAACACCGCGCTGATGACCTTCTCGTCTCGGGCGATGTACCACGGCGCCCTCGTGGCCGCCCCGGAGGTCGCCGACCAGCTGCTCTCCGACCTGCCGGGTCTCTCAGATGATCCCTTGCGGCCAGGCCCCCTCCTCTTCGTCGACACCGCGGGCACCGGCTTCAGTGAAGAGCGCTCCGAGGGCGATCCGAGCACGTTCAATCCCCAAATGGCCGCGCGAACGGTCTTGGAGGTCGAGCGAGTCCTGGAGCGGGGGTTGAGCCCCACCGATCTCGCGGTGATCACCCCCTACGAAGCCCAAGCCCGACTGCTCCGCACGCTGCTCGCCGACGCCCGCCGACGCGGCCTGGAGATCGGCACGATCGACGGCTTTCAGGGGCGCGAGAAGGAGGCCATCGTCGTCGATCTCGTCCGGAGCAACGACGCCGGCGACCTCGGCTTCCTCGCCGACGTGCGGCGCATGAACGTCGCCCTCACGCGGGCGCGCCGCTACCTCTGCGTCGTCGGCGACAGCGCCACGCTCGGCTCCCACCCCTACTACGACGAGTTCCTCGCCGCCGTGGAGCGCGCGGGGGGTTGGGTCAGCGCCTGGAGCGACTCCGGGCATTGAGAGGGAGTCGGCTCACTCCTCGACGAGGAACGTCGCCATCATGCCCAACTCGGCGTGCTCCAGGATGTGACAGTGCATCATCCACTCGCCCGGGTTTTCTAGATACGCCCGCACGCGCAGGTCGGACAGCCCGGGCACGAGCGCCACGTCCTTCAGCCCCGGCTGGTCGGTTTCAGGCGTATCGCCGGGAAAGATCTCGAAGAACTGGCCGTGCAAGTGGAACGGATGCTCGGGGCCGGCGAGGTTCGATATCGTGATGTCGACGACGTCCCCCTTCTTGAAGGTGAACAGGGGCTCGTGCGCGTGGGAGGCTCCGTTGATGAGCCACTCGAGCCCGTTCGGGCCGTTGCGGGCGTCGAGTTCGAGGGTCACTCGGCGATCTGAGCGTCGAGAGCGGGGGAGGTCCCTCGGCTGAAATCGCCACTCTGGAACCGGCAGCTCAGAGGCGGAGACAGGAGCGGTGAACAAGGTGATGGGAGCCACCTGGATGAAGTCGCCGACCAGCACGTCGACCAGGCTCTCCAGGACCACCTCCCCGGCGTCCGGATAGCGCACCTCGACGTCGAAGCGTTGCCCGGGGCTGATCTGGACGGAAGGGGTCGTATAAGCCTCCGCGACCCCACCCCCATCCGTGCCGATGACGCGAAACTCCGCGCCCGAGATCCGCAGGCGCATCGTCCGAGCGTTCGCCGGGTTGATGAAACGCCACCGCTCCACCTGCCCTTGCTTCGCCTCGCCGGTTCGAGGCTCGATGTGACCATTCGTCACGAGAACGTTCCCGTGCCGCCCGTGCATCTCCTCGGGATGGGATGCGAGGAAGGGCGCGAAGTCACCGCCCAACAGCAGCATGTCGTCGACGATGAAGGCCCGCTCCACATCCCACACCACCTCGGCGGCCTCACGCACGATGAACGGGGCATACAGCCCGCGCTCAACCTGCTCGTTGGCGTTGATGTGCGGGTGGTACCAGAACGTGCCCGCCTCCGGGACCACGAAGTCGTAGGTGAACGTGCCGCCCGGCTCAACAGGGTCCTGAATGCGAGGGTTCCCGTCCATTTCGGAACTGATTCGGAGGCCGTGCCAATGGATCGTCGTCGGGAGTTCGAGCTCGTTGCGAAAGTGGATGATGACACGTTGCCCGACGCGCACGTCGACGAGGGGTCCAGGAAACTGGCCGTTGTAGAGCCACATTTCGAGGTTCGTGCCGTCGTCGAGCGTCTTCTGATGGGGGGCGGCGACGAGATTGGCCTCGAAGATCGAAGGGTCGGGGTTTTCGTCGGCCAGCAGACTCGCCCCTAAGACCTCCGGAGCGGGCGGGGGCAAGAACGCGTCGGGCACCCTCGCGTCGGTCATCGCCGCGTCGACGCTCTCCGAATCGGCGGCTGCGAGCGTCGCGTCGGCCACCCTCGCGTCGGTCATCGCCCGATCAGCAGGGTCCCGAGAGGGCCGTTCCGCTGCGCTACAGCTCGCACAGAGGAAGGCCACGGCCAGCAGTCGTTTTCTGAAGATCATGTCCCACCCCTTAATTTGGCGCGCTCCTTCTCCACCTCCGCGCAGGCCCCGTCAACCTCGCTTGCTCGAGGCGTCGCCTCAGTGCGTCCCGCGAGTGTGCCCGAGCTCGGCCCGTAGGCGCTCAAGTTCGGCTTCGGCAGCCGTCGCCCACGCCGTCGCTTCATCCCGCTCGGCTTCGGCTTCCTGCAGGCGCTCCAGCGCGTCGTTGAGCGAGAGCTCGCGGGTCAAGGGCACCATACCCACGCCGTCGTACCAGCGCGGCTGGCCCTCCCAAAGGCCGAGCTCCAGGCCCAGCGAGCGCACCGGCCAGCGCCCGCCCTGGGGCACGATGCGGGTGTAAGTGCGGTCGCACGGCTCGGCGAGGTGCCAACCATGCAGGACGGTCCGTCGAGCATCGAAGATGAAGTACTCGGGGATGCCCAAGCGCGCGAACCACAAGAGGTTGCGCTCGGCGTCCTTGCGCTTGTCCCCGCCCCAGTGGACCTCGAGGGCGAAGTCGAGCCCGCGGCCCTCGGCGAGCACGTTCCACACCGATCGGCGGCGACCCTCGACATCATTGACGACGAAAAGGTCGGGGGCGAACCGGCGCTCCTCGGCATGATACACAGTGATGCTGCGCCCGATGTAGACCCCGCGGCCGCGCTTGCGAAAGAACGCGTCCAGCGAGTCCTCGCTCGTCCGCACGGCCTCGATGTGCCAGTCGCTCTCGGGGGCGAAACGCTCACTGTCGGGCATGGGTTCCAGGCGCTCGATCCACCTTGCGCGCTCAGGCTCCGTCAGGCCGGCCCACACCTCGGACGAGGGCGCTCGGGGCGTCTCTGGTTTCGCAGACGGCGTCTGGGTTACAGGCCCAGGATCGATAGCCATGCACTTAGTCATCGGCGGTGGGGCGGCGGCCCGCGCAGAGCACGCCCCAGGCGGCAGGATCACGATTGTCTATCATCGGCCGGCGGCGGTAGCTTGCGCCGCATGATGTGCTGGCAAACTGCGGCCACCGTCATCTTCTCTGCAGGTCTGCTCTCATGTAGCCCGGCGCTGGACGGTCCGTGCGAGTCGCGAGCGGACTGCCCGATCGCCGAGCTCGAATGTGTCGAGGGACGCTGCGTCCAGAGCGTGGGGATGGATGGGTCTGCGATGGCCGACGTCGCCCCGATTGCGGAGGAGGTACCCGGGGCGCGGTCTATGGGCGCCCTCGTTCTGACCCGGATCTCGGAGGCTCAACCGCTCGCGGTCGTGAGAGTCAATATGACAGGGGTCGGTCCACCCGCGCTCGTCATGTCGGCTGTTGGCGAACTCAAGACGGGCCTCGTGGCCTCGATCGTCCAGAGCGACCCCGGCGCGGCGCGCACCTTGAAGGCCGTCGTCGCGCTCAAGGTCGGCGAATCGTTCGCGTCCGTGAGCGTCAGCCGACCCGAGCGCACGGGCATGGACGAGCCCGGCCCGGCTCGCCTCCAAGTCTTCACCATCGACGTCCTCCGGGGGCGGGTCCCGGGCAGCGAGGCCCTGCTCGAACTCGACGGCAGGGTCGATGACTTCCTCGACGCGACAGTTCGAGGAGAAGAGATCGTCGTCGCCTACGTCGCGGCGGGTCGCCTCGAGCTCCGCGCCGTCACCCTCGGCTCCATCGACACCCCCTTCAGCGAGGCCACCCTCACAGATCGTCAAGCACGTTTACCTTCTCTGGCGGCGACCCCGGACGGCCTCGTCCTCGCGTCTACGGTGCCAGACATGAACGGCGGCCTCAGCTCCATTCGGCTCCTCGGTGAATCCGGCCTGGTGCCGATAGACGCGACCATCGTCTTCAACCCCGAGTGGTCGACCTCGAACCTCCGCGTCGCCCCGGCCGACGGCGGGCTCGTCCTCGCGTTCACGCGGCGCGTCGGGGAGGTCGACCAAGTCTACGTCGCCCGCGCAGACTGTCGATAAAGACCGTCCGCTGATATACGGCTGAGCCGATGCGCTTGTCGTCCAACATTCGAGGCGTGGCCTATACCTTCGCCTCCGTCACCGAGGTCTTGGCCAAGGCCAACCCGCCGAAGTCCGGCGACGACCTGGCCGGGATCTCCGCGAGGGACGAAGTGGAGCGGGTGGCGGCGAGGGCCGTGCTCGCGCACCTCACGATGCACGAGCTGCGCGAAAATCCGGTCGTCCCCTACGAGGTCGACGCCATCACCCGCCTCGCCGAAGACAGCCTCTCCGAGACCTCATTTCAGGCCGTGCGCCACCTCACCGTCGGGCAATTCCGCGAGTGGCTCCTCGACGCGAGGACGAGCGGCGGGCTCATCCGGTCGATCTCGCCGGGGCTCACGCCGGAGATGGCCGCCGGCGTCTGCAAGCTGATGTCGAACCTGGATCTCATGACCGTCTCGTCCAAGTGCGAGGTCGTCGTGCGGGCGAATAGTACGCTGGGCTTGCCCGGCCGCCTGTCCTCGCGTGTTCAGCCGAACCACCCGACCGACGACGTGCAGGGCATCTTGCTGAGCATGCGTGAGGGCCTCTCCTACGGCTGCGGCGACGCGGTGATCGGCGTCAACCCCGCCACGGACACGGCCGAGTCGACGGCCGAGATCCTGAAGGCCATCGACGCGGTCCTCAAGAAGAACAACTGCCCGACCCAGCACTGCGTGCTCTCCCACGTCCGGGTCCAGATGCGCGCGCTCGACTTGGGCTGCCCGATGGATCTCATGTTCCAGTCACTGTCAGGCACGGAGGCGGGCAATCGGGCCTTTGGCATTGACATCGCGCTCATCGACGAGGCCTACGACCAGATGAAGAAGATGGGGACCGCGCGTGGACCCAACTTCATGTACTTCGAGACGGGCCAAGGCTCGGCGTTGTCCTCGGCGGCCCATCATGGCGCGGATCAGGTCACGCTCGAAGCGCGCTGCTACGGCTTCGCCCGCCGGTACAAGCCGTTCCTCGTCAATACGGTCGTCGGCTTCATCGGCCCCGAGTACCTCGAGGACGGGCCGCAGATCTCCCGCGCCGGGCTCGAAGACCACTTCATGGGCAAGCTGCTCGGGCTCCCGATGGGCTGCGATGCCTGCTTCACCTACCACTCGAGCATGGGCCAGGACGAGCTTGAAAACCTCAAGGTCCTGCTCGCCGCGGCGGGCTGCACCTACCTGATGTCGCTGCCGGTCGGCGACGACATCATGCTGAACTACCAGTCAACCTCGTATCACGACATCCCGTCCGTCCGCCGCCTGCTCGGCAAGCGCCCCACGCCCGAGTTCGATGCCTGGCTCAACCAGCTGGGCATCATGGACGGCCTCTCCCCCGGCGAGCGCTTCGGCGACAGCCGAGTCATCCGACCCGCATGAGCACCACCCGACTGCTCATCGAGAGGCTGCGGCAGGACCTGATCTCCGCCGATCCGCTGCCGCCGCCCCCAAGCCTGCCGAACATCCCGCTGGCCCCGTCAAGGATCTTCCCGCGCACGCCCGAAACCGAGAGCCTCTATGCCCGCGAGGCCCGGCATCACACGACCGCGCTCCTGGGGATCGGACACGTCGGGACGCGCTATGCGACGGAGGTCGTGCTCCAGTTTCAGGCCGAGCTGGCCGTGGCCCACGCCGCGGTCGACACGCTCCTCCCCGATGACTGGGCGGAGAAAAATGGGCTGTTGCCACTCCGGTCTCGGGTCACGGCGCACCGCGAGTTCCTCCTCCGCCCGGACCTTGGCCGCCGCCTCGACGAGCCGTCCCTTCGCCGACTGGAGGCCGAGGCCGACAAGGAGATCGACGTCCAGCCGATCCTCGCCGATGGCCTCTCGGCGGTCGCCTGCATGAAGAGCGGGCTCTTGCTTTTGGAGTCGTTCACCGCGGCCTGTAAACGTCGCGGCTTGCGCGTCGGCACCCCGGTCTGCGCTCGGTTCGCCCGCGTCTGGCTCGAAGACGAGATCGGCCAGACGACCCGGGCCCGCGTGGCCGCGATCCTCCTGGGCGAGCGCCCCGGCCTCGGCACCGGCGATGGCTTGTCCGCGTACCTCGTCTATGAGCCGCGCGTGGGCAAGACCGACGGAGATCGCAATATGATGTCCAATATCCACGCTCGTGGTCTGCCGCCGGAGCTGGCCGGAGACCGGCTCGCGGTCCTAGCAAAAGCGATGATCGATCAGCGCACGTCCGGCGTCACGCTCGACCTCTCGCGCCTCAGCGCCGAGCTCGGCGAAGCGGCCAGCCGTGCGCCGCGTCAACCCCAGCCGCGCACCCGCCTGGTGGAGGTTCCCTGATGGCCCTGCTTGAGCCCATTCCACCCCGAATCCTCGCCGTGCAGCGCTTGTACAACGCCGATCCGGCCATCCTCCGAGCCTATGGTGCCGATCCCGCCCGGCATACGTCGCTCGGCCTCATCACGGTTGATCAGGACGACCCGACGTACGTGGCGCTTGACGAGGCGACGAAACACGCGCCCGTCGACGTGGTCTTCGCCAAGAGCTTCTACGCCGGGAGCGGCCACGCCTCGGGTCCCCTCTCCGGCGAGATCCTGGGCGTGCTCGCCGGCGCCGATCCCGACGTGGTCGAGGCGGGCCTGAAGGCGCTCATCAGTTGCCTCGAACACGACGCCTGCTTCTATGCCGCCGACCATGACCGCAAGACGGCCGTCTTCCCCCACGTCATCAGCTCGCTCGGCGACTACCTGAGCGCGCAAGCCGGCCTCGAGCCGGGCACACCTATGGCATACCTCGTCGCGCCACCCATAGAGGCGACCATGGGCTTCGACGCCGCAATGAAGGCGGCCGATGTTCGGGTGGTCAAGCTCTTCACGCCGCCGACAGAGACGAACTTCGCTGCGGCCTGGCTGACCGGATCTCTCGCCGAGTGCGAGGCCGCCGCCGTGGCGTTCTGCGAGACCGTCGTTCGGGTGGCGGCGGGCCCCCGGTCGCCGGGCCGCTAGACTCGGAAGGCCGCGTCAGTCCGTGACCGGCCTGAGGTGCGAGGGCTCCTGTGAGACGGCCTTGTCGAACCAGGCCCGGTTGAGCGCGCGCGCACGCCTCGCGAGGGCGACCGACCGCGAGCGCAGCCCGAGCGCGTGAAAGATGCAGGCGGCTTCGAAGACGAGCCCGAGGTCGTCGGCGGGCCCCTCCTCGAACCTCAAGGCCAATAAGGCGTCTTGCGGATCCTCCTGCCGACGCAGGAGCCGCGCGTGCATCGTGCGGTACACGATGGCGCGGTCGTTCGAGCGGCGCAGCGGTTCGAGCGCGGTGTGGGCTTCTGCGAAGGCGTCGAGCTCAATCAGGCACGCGACATACGCCCCGCCATACTCACCCGCCGCCCAGGTCGGGTCGAAGGCGAAGCCCGCCTCGTACCGGCTGCGGGCGAGCGCGTCCTCGCAGAGGCAGGAGAGGACGGCGCCGCAGAGCACCTCGCCGAAGGCCAAGAGCGCGTCCGGGGCGTCCCGCAACCTCAAGGCGGTCAGTCGCGCCAAGGCGAGCCTGAGCCGGGCATCGTCTCCCAAGGCGAGCTCGCACTCGGCGAGGTGCAGGACGACCTCGGGCGGATGTGGATCCGGCAGCTCCATCAACGACTGCCACCCAGTCGCGAGATCGCCGCGCTGCACATGGAATCGGAATCGCCTCACCGCCTCGACGCTCGTCATGCGCCAGTTCCAGGCGAAGAGGGCCTCATACCCGCCGTCCCCCAGTCCACGATGGGCCATCGGCGCCGCCGAGCCAGCTGCCGCAGCCGTGGGTCGGGGTGCACGACGATGGGGTGCCCGACGGCCTCGAGCATCGGCCGGTCCGACATCGAGTCGGAGTAGAACGTCGAGTCGGAGAGCAGCCCCCCGTGCTCGAGGGCGAAGGCCTGCGCGATCTCCACCTTGCCCGGGCCGTAACACAGGGGCTCACGCGGCGCGCCGGTGAAGGTGCCGTCGCCCCGAACCACGAAGCGATTGCACAGGTAGTCGTCGAGGCCCAGCTCGGCTGAGACCAGCTCGGAGAGGTAGTTGGACGAGGTCGTCAGGAGCACGAGCCGGTCTCCGGCGGCGCGATGCTTTTCCAAAACCAGCCGGGCCCCCGGACGGATACGCGCCCGGATCTCCGCCTCGAAGAAGACCCGAGTCCGCTCGCGAATGACGCTCTCGCGCTCGCCGTTGAGCGTGCCGATCGCCGCCCGCACAAACGAAGACACATCGAGAAGGCCCAAGTGATAGCCCACCAAGTAGATCGAGGCCCGCAGCGCCTGACCTCGACTGATGAAACCGAGACGCAGCTCAGCGCGCATCCAGAGTTCACCGCTGTTGACGTCAAGGACCGTGCGGTCGAGGTCAAAGAAGACGAGCCCCATGCCTCACCAGCGATGAAAGGCGGGGTGACCCTCACGGACCGCGACAAAGTTCCCAACGCAAGTCGCGGTGACCTTGCCCGCCGCCGTCAAGGTCGCTTCGACACAAGCTCGGTCGACGGAGGCTTCGACGACCCGCGCGTGCAGCGACAAGACGATGCCCATGGGGGTGGGGCGCTTCAAGACGACGGCGAAGTTCGCGGTGACGGTGCAGGGCGGCGCGTCCGTGCCGGCGGTCGCCATCAGGTGAATCGCGGCCGCCCAGTTCGAGTGGCAATCAAGGAGCGCGCCGCAGATCCCCCCATTGAGCATCCCCGGGAACGCCTCGTGGTGCGCCTCGGGCAGAAACTCCGCAACGAGCCCCTCGCCGCCCACGCCGACCGGCGACGGGAAGCTCCGGATCCTCAGGCCCTTCGCATTCGCCGGACCGCAGCCGAAGCACGCGCTATGGGGCGCGAAGCGTTCCTGAACTGAGCGCGAGGTGGGCATCGCCGATCTTGTGCCCTACGCGCCGGAGGGATTCAAGTCGAGCGGCGCGGACCACGAGTATAGTCCCGCCGGTTGACGATCCAGTGCGGATCGAGTCTCCGTAGGATCGGGACAGCACGAAGGTGCCTTGATGAGCTTTTTCGCAGGTGAGCCCGATCGTCTAGCGCAATTTCGTGCGGGGGACCGCGATGTCTTGTCGGATGTGTACCGCCATTACGTGGGCCCGCTCTCGCGCGTCTTGCGGCAGGGCTTCAGCGTCACGACCCCGGAGAGGGTTCTTCATGTGCCCGGCCTCTCGTCCCTCCATGAGATCGAGTGCGCCGGCCAAGAGGTCTTCCTTCGCGCGTTTCAGCCGAAAGCCCGCTTGGGCTACGACGGGGTCCGCAGCTTCGGCAACTACCTTTTCCGCATCGCCCGAAACTTCCGCATCGACGAGTTTCGGAGGCGTGGCCTCGTGGTGTCCGGGATCCCGGTCGAGGACCTCAATGTCCCCGACGCCATCCTGCCGGTTGACCAGCAGCTTGTCAGCAATGAGCTCGACGCGATGATCAAGGCCTTCCTCTCCATAGTCCCCGAGCGGGATCGTCGATACATGGGGTTGCGTTTCGAGGGCGGCCTTGCCCAGACCGACGCCGCCGCCGAACTCGGCTTGACGCGGATCCAGGGTCGCCGGATTGAGGCGCGTATGAAGCTTGGTTTGCTCTCGTACCTGCGCGAGCGGGGATATAGGGGGGGGCGGTCATGAGCTGTTCTGATTCCGACCGGGGCCGGGTCGACCGGGCTGTCACCGAGGGGCTCGAGAGCGGGGAGTGGCGGGCTCTTCGAGGGCACCTATCGGCCTGCGCCGCTTGCGCCTCGGAATATGAGGACGCTTCCCTCGCGGTGAGCCAGCTCGAGGGGCACGCCTTCGAGCCGACCGACTCGGCGCGAGAGGCTTTGCTCTACGACCTCCTCTCCGCGCTCGAAGGCAAGGCCGCCCACGCTTCGCTCCTTCATGGAACCGACGTGACCGCCCCGACCTCACTCTGGCGGTCTGCGGCTCTCGTTGCCAGCCTCGGAGTGGTCCTTGTCGGCGTCGGCGCGGTCCTTGTCGGCCCCGGCCTCGGGCGATCCGACGATCCGGTCTCGGAGTCCGGGCTGACCGCGCGAGGGGCCACTGAGGCGTCCGCAGGATTCTCGGTGTTCTGCCTGCGGCCAGAAGACGGCTCGGCGACGGTCATTGACGCCGCGGAGTCCGGGGGCGGTCGCGCTGCCGCCTGCCGCCAGCACGACCGCTTGCAGTTCACCTATTCCGTCGACGCGCGGCTCACGCACATCGGTTCCTTGGCCCTCGTCGCCCTCGGGCCCGACGGCGAGCGAGCGTGGTATTGGCCGCGACCCGACGAGACCCTGCCCGTATCGTCCGGCGCGCGCCAGGTCGCGCTGCCGGGGAGCTTCGAGCTGCTCGACCGCCACCAGCCCGGTCGGTGGACGATTCTCGGCATCTTCGCCCCGGCGAGCCTGTCGAGGGCCGAGGTCGAAGCCCATCTGAGTGGGCCTGAACTCTCCGACGACCATCCGGAGTCGTGGCTTACGACGCGCGCTGTCGTTATCGTGAGCGACGACGTCGTCGGAGGCCACGAGTGATGCAGACTTTCGGACTCTTCCGTCGGGCCCTGTTCCCGCTGGCCTTTCCCGCGGTCGCGTTTGCGGGCGCTCAACGCGAGGTCGTCCCGCAGCGATTCGCGCTCATCGTCGCCGAGAACACAGCCGGCTCGCCGGCGCTCGAGGCTCTGCAATACGCCGACGACGACGGCCTCCGATATGCCCGCCTTCTGACGAGCCTCGGCGCCGACGTCGCCCTCCTGACGGTGCTCGACGCGAATACGCAGCGGGGCAACCCGGGTGCTGCCGCGTCGACCCTGCCCCCGACACGAGCGCAGCTCCTTGAGAGCATGGCCGCGCTCAACCTGAAGATGCAGGCGGCCCGGGACCGCGGCGAGGTCGTCGACTTCTTCTTCGTCTTCGCCGGCCATGGAGAGACGGGCGAGAACGGCGAAGGCCGGATGCACCTCCGTGATGGACCGATCAGCCGCGCCGAGCTGCTGTCGAGCGTCGTGGGGACCTCTCGCGCCACCTTCAACCACCTGATTATAGATGCGTGCCACGCGCAGTCCCTGGTCTTCAACCGCGGGGCGGCACCCGAGGACGAGGGGTTTCGGCCCGATGACTTCGGCGACGTGATCAAGGGCTACCTCGCGCGCGCCGACCTCAGGTCGTATCCGAATACGGGCGCCATCCTTGCCTCGACGAGCGGGCGGGAGACCCATGAGTGGGATGCCTTCGAGGCGGGCATCTTCAGCCACGCGGTGCGGTCAGGGTTGACCGGTGTGGCTGACGCGAACGGCGATGGCGCCATCGAATACTCGGAGCTGGCCGCCTTCGTCTTCGCCGCGAGCGAGTCCATCCCCGATCGAAAGTCGCGGCCCCAGACGCTGTTCCTGGCCCCCGAGGTCAATCAGAACCACCCGATCATCTCCATCACGGAGGCGAAGGCCAGCCTGCTTCACCTGCCCAAGGGCTTCTTGGGTCGGGCCTCCCTCGAGGACGCCGACGGCCACCGCTACGCTGACTTCAACGCCTCGGGCGAGGCCCCGGTCCTCCTCGCCTTGGGGGCGTCTCCGCAGTACTACCTGCATCACGGCCCCTCGGAGGCCGTCATCCGGCCGGCCCGCCCGGGCGTGGTCGACTCCACACAGCTGGACTGGCGACCCACCTCCAAGGTCTCCCGAGGGGCCGTCAGCGACGCCTTCCAGCGACACCTCTTCGGCAGCGCCTACGGGCCCAACTTTTATGCGGGCTTCGTCTCGGTCGCCGGGTTCGTGCCGGCCCTTGACCGCGGCCCGCTCGTCCTCGCCGAGGAGCCCACACCCCTCGTCGCCGTCCTTCCGGCGGGTCAATCGGCGCGTGATTTGGGACCGTGGCCGTACGTCTCGGCCTCAGGTACGCTCATCGCCGCCGCGACCGCGGGGTATTTCGCGCGGTCGTCGCAAGGACAAGCCGAGGCCTTTCGGCGCGAGGTGGACGCGACGGGCGTGGACGCGCCCGATCACCGCGCCGCCTTCGTTTCAGATACGCGCTTCGCTTATGGGTTTGGCGTCGCGGCCCTGGCCTTAGGCGCGACGACCGCGGCCTTGTTCCTCTTCGACGAGGGGGGCAGCTCCGCCCCGGTCGCCGTCGGTCTCACGCCTGAACAGCTCGTCCTCGGCGGCTCGTTTTGAGCTGGGCGCGGCGAGGGCTCTACCTCGCAGTCTCGCTGCCCGCCTGCCTCGGCAACGTCGACGACACGCTCAACACGGCCGATCTGCACCTGCATGTCACGGGCATTGACAGCATGGCCCGCGTAGTTGAGGCCTCGGTGGCCCCCGGTGACGACTCAGGCCCGGACCGCGACTTGGCGCTGATCCGGCGGCCTTCACACGACGGGGCCTCGGAGATCGACTTCTATTTCCTGCACCTGCCCACCACGAAGTACTACATCGAGGTGCGGGCCTTCGGGGCGGACGGCTTGGCACAGCTCCAGTGCGCCCGGTTGCCGATGCCGATTCTGCTTCAGGGCGCGCCCGTCGATCACGCGATCAGCCTGAGCTCGATATCAGGCACCGCCTGCGGGCCTGACGTCATGCCCGGCGCGGAGGTGGGTCAAGACCTTGGACTGCCGCGTGACGGGCAGACCCTGGAGGACGTCGAGGGCGAGCGCCCAGATTATCGGGAGATGGGTCCCCCGGGCGGCCAACGGGACAGACCCGCCGAAAGGGATCGCCACGAGAACGAGAACGAGCGGGACGCTCGGACCAAAGACTGAGGCGGCGTGCCTCCTGACAAGTCATCAAGTCGCTTGACGAACGTCTCAAACTCCGAAGCTTCACTCCGCAACGTAAGCCCCGACGACGTCCATCACGACGTTGCGGACGAGCAGCGGTTCGAAGCCCTCCGGCACGTCGAGCAGGCCGGGCTCCAGGTGGTTCAAGACGGCGACGACGGCTGGACCCACGGCCTCCATCGATCCCGTGTGGACCTTGACCACCACGCCGAGGTTTGGGGGCCGTGCGATGCAGAAGATGCCCGCCGCGCCGATCTTGCCGACAAACGGTAAGCGCGCGCAGGCGGCGAGGCGGGCGTCGAGGCGGCCGGTGCCCGAAGTGAGGTGTGGATGACGCGCCATCGCCCAGCCGATCCGGTGAAGGCGCTCGTCGGTGGAGCGTCTCTCCATCGCCGTGGCGAGCTGTGACCACGCTCGAGCGATCCCAGAAAGTGGCAGGCAGAACGTGGGGATGCCGCAGCCATCGATGGCCGTCGCGGGCCTCTCCTCGCAACGCGCCTCGATGGCCCCGAAGATGTGTCGCTGGAGGGGGTGACTCAGCGGCCGATAGTCAGCGGGCCAGTCGTTGGCCCGGCTCGCCGCCGCCATGAAGGCGTGCTTGCCCGAACAGTTATTGTGCAGCGCGCTGAAGCTCGCGCCTGAGCGCACAAGCGCGTCCGCAGAGGGCCCGTGCGTGGGGGCGTGGGCCCCGCAGTAGAGACATGCGGGGTCGAGACCGAAGCGGTCGAGCAGCGAGGCGACCCCCAAGACGTGCTCGTCCTGCCCGCTGTGGGAGGCGGCCCCCAACGCGAGCAGGTCGTCTGGGAGGTCGTCTGGCAGGTCGCCCAAGAGCTCCAACGCGCAGGCGAGCTGAAAGGGCTTGGCGGCCGAGCGAAAGGTCGTTGACATCGGCGGACCCCCGACGGCGACGACCTGCCCGCGGTCAAACGCGACGAAGCTGAAGGGGTGGACCGCCTCGACGAGCCCGCCCCGAAGCTGGAGCACGCGGGATGGGGGTGAGAGAGTGTCCGGCGTTTGCGTCGACATGACCCGAGGATCCTACACGCTGAGTCGTCCGGTCTGTTAGGGTCCCACGTGCTTGGAGAGTGCGTTCGTGAAAGACGTCGACAACCGACTCCGATCGTATGTGCGCGTGATCCAGGCGGGCACGACGTTCATTCGCGAGAACGCTGAGGCGAACGACCTCGTCCTGCTCCTGTCGGGAACGCTCGGCATCTACAAGGCGGACATACGGGTCGCCGAGGTGAGTCAAGCGGGCACCTACCTCGGAGAGGTGGGCGCGCTGCTCGGCGGGCTACGCTCGGCCTCGGTCAAGGCGGAGACGGAGGCCCGGGTCATCTGGGTCCCGGCAGGCAAGGTCGAGGCCTTCCTCCAGTCGTCCAAGGGCCTTCCCCTCAAGCTCGCACGCACGCTGGCAGAGCACCTCCGCGACGCGACCGAGAACTTCGCGGCGGTGCAGGTCGAAAATGCCCATCTGACCGCCTTGCTGAACCAGGTGGCGACAGAATTTCAGGCGATGCAGGTCACCCTCGACCGCCACCCGACCGCGACGCCGACCTCGGCGATCGCCTCCCATCTGAAGAAGCTGCGGAGGCCGCTGCGCCTCATGCTCCCTTTGGGTGCACAAGAGCCTGAGGTGCCGGTTCTTGCCGGCGAAGGCGAGAGCGAGAGCGCGGGCGAGCTCCAGAGCGTCGGGACCCCCCCGAGCCGACACCGAGCCGGTGGTTTGAAGTATAGAGACAAAATAGCGATCCGCCGCTTGAGTTTCGCGCGCCATTCCGTTGAGATCCTCGGCGTTTTTCTTGGAGGGCTTATGCGAATTCATCGATCGTTTTTCCTCGGCGCGATGGTCTTGGCCTGTGGCGAAGACGCCGCCGATCCCTCGACGGGCGGCGGCCTCACGGCCCCTTCTCTCCATGGCGGCAAAGCCGATGAGCTCGGCGACGCCGGGCCCGACTCCGGGTCCAACTCCGGGTCCAACGGCGCGGGTGGCGCACAGGCCGATCCCTTCGCCCTCGCCCTCGACGTGACGAAGGCCACGATCACCTTCGCGGCTGAAATCGAGGCCCCCGGATACGCCTACCCCGACGTCGACACCGGCTTCAGCCTGGGCGGCACGGAGTTCTGGCAACGCTGGCCCGGGGGGCTCAACCCCACCTACTCATACGCCGAGGGCAGCAACGCCGGTCGGCGGTGTATGCACGCGAGCGCGCTGAGGTTCGAGGCCATCCTGAGCGAGGCGCCGGCCGCGCTCATCGAGCTTCGGGACACGACCAACTGGGAGGGATCGTTCTTCAACTGGAACGACGACTACTCGCAGTCGGAGTCCATCGACGCGAGCGGAGCGCGACTTTGGGCTTGGCGCACCGGCCTCATCAAGTGGATCAGCCAGACCGGCCGCGATGGGACCTGCCACCTGCCGACCCTGGACCTCGTGGAGCGCGCCGCAGCGAGCTGCCTCGCGGGCGCCACACCCGAAGGTGAGATTCAGGGCTGCCGCGCGGACTAGACCCTAAGGGGCCCGCTGGCCACCGGGCGTCCCATTAAAACTTCGACCGCAGGAACGCGACCAGATCCGCGAGCTGCACGTCGTCGAGCTGATTGCCCCAGTCGGGCATACCCCCGCGCCCTTGGATGAGCGTGCGCAGGAGCGCGTCGTCGTCCCTGGCGGGTACGCGCTCGGCGAGGGACGGGGCGCGGTCGCTCCCTTGCCCGAGGTCGCCGTGGCAGCGCACACAGTTCTGGGCGAACACCGTGGCGCCGGCCTCCGCGTCGCCGGATCTGGCGAGCACGAGGTGCACGCGCGGGGCGACCCGGTCCGTGTCGGCCCGGTCGAAGTGGGTCGTCTCCGTGAAGACGACGTGCACGAGATCGTCGACCCGATTGAAGGAGTAGAGGTAATCGGCCGGGAAGACCTCCCGGATCTGCAGACGGCCATTCCTGGGGAAGTGCGCCTCGTCATCGATGACCTTCTCGAGATCGATCGGATCGGGCTTGCCGTCGGCGTTGAGGTCGTGGGCCACCGTGCTCCCGCCGTGCTGGTGGCAG
This sequence comes from Myxococcales bacterium, assembly GCA_009692505.1. GTDB lineage: Bacteria > Myxococcota_A > Bradymonadia > UBA7976 > UBA1532 > SHZC01. Next base: position 23,666 of record SHZC01000015.1, on the reverse strand, counting down.
CCGATGCAGTTCGTCCTCGCGTTGCCGCGGCCGTGCTCGATGTACGGGTTGCTGCACCAGCTCGGCCCTGCCGGCCCGTCGCTCGCGATCGCCTTGAGGGCCTCGGCAAGAGAGGGCGCGTCGCCGTACCGGGCGGAGGGGTCCGCGTCGTCTTCCAAGTAGCCGCTGACCGCGCACATCTTGTAGCGGCTCCACACGGGGTCAAGGCCGGTCTTCATCCGCGCTGGGCGGTCGGCCCCAAAGTCGAGGTCGGGCGTATCGCTCCACCACAGCGTGATCCACTGCCAGTGCCGGAGCTCCTTGGTCATGACGTGCAGACCGGCGAGGCGGAACACCGCGCCGTTTCGGAGCTTGATCGTGTAGATGTCGCTGGGCCCGGGATCGGCCTTATGGTCCCCTTCTTCACCCCAGTGGGCGGCAGACTCGGCCGCGAGGCGACGTTTCAGCGCCGCGCCATCGGTGTCCCAGACCGGCAGGTTTCGGTTGATGTCGGAGCGCACCCACTGCGCCTTGACGAGGACTGCATCTGGCGGGAACTCAGCGTCGAGGCAGGCGGTGAAGTTCGTCTCGTTCGCCGGACGGTCAACGAGCTTGACCTTGTCCAAGGCGTCGAGGCAGCGAAGGACTTGGGGGTAGTTAGCGAGCAGGTGCTTGACCGTCGCTGGACTGTAGGCAATGCGGGCAGTCCCGAGCGCCGCCCCGCTGAACTTGCTGTGGATGGACTGCGCGCAGGCCTCGGGGGTCTGGTCGGGCTCGCAGACGCCGAGGTCCTTGACGTACTTCAGGTAGCGGTCGAGTGGCCACTGGCTCGAACGCTCGGCCGCGCCTGCGTTCCAGATGAAGACGTCGTCGATGGCCTCAGCGTCAAAGGGCTCACGGACCGCTCGCCCGTCGGGTCCGATGCCCTCGTAGAGGTGCTGGAACATCCGCTTGAAGTCGTCGACGCCGTACCAGGTCTCCCATCGCGGCACCTTGGGGACCTCGCCGTTTGGGAGGCGGATGGGCTCGGCGCTGTCGGCCCCCCGTGCCAGACCCAGCAGCGGCACGGGCTCGAGCACCTTGTACAGCGTCTGCCAGGCGACCTCGCGGCGTCGGCGGTGGTCCGAGCGCAGGCGCGCGTCCTCAAGCGGCGTGGCGAGCGCGGGATCGGCGATGTAGGGAGAGGCGACACCCACGAGGCTGCGACCGAAGACGTCGGACTTGCCGTCCGTGGCCTCGGCTGGGAAGTCCATCGCTGTCGGGGGGGGGCGCTCCGTGACGGGCACCGGATCAGCGCAGCCCCAGAGGACGGCTGCGAGGATGAGGCCGCGCCTCACGGAGGATCGCCTGCGGTTCACCGGGGATCTTGCGCCGCGACCCGCAGCGCGGCATCGCTCGTCACGACGTACTCCCCATCGGGGGCGCGAACGAGGAAGTAGAGCCAGCCATCCGAGCGGAAGTGCGGGAAGAGAGCCTTGGTACCCATCTCCACGTCGGTGATCTGCGTGCGCTTTCCGGTGGCGAGATCAACGAGGAAGAGGTTGGCCCGACCCTCAGACTCGTAGTGATGGGTCACGAAGAACCGCTCGTCGAAGGAGAAGTTCAGCTTGGCACCCTGCGCGCAGACCGTGCCGAGCTTGCGGCTGATGTCGACGCGGTAGGTGTCCCCGCTCCGGGTCGTGGAGACGGCGCGGATGACGTAGCCGAGCGAGCGACCACCCGCGCCGGCCAATCGACTGCCGACGAGGCGGGACGACGGCGACAAGACGGAGTCGCCTTCATACGGAGAGTCCGTGATGACCTCCTTCATCGGCTGATAGGTCGTGCCGTTGAAGAGCATCGGGGTGAACTTCATGGTCGAGCTGCCGCCGAAGTGCGCCGCGGGGTCCTCGGTGCTGTGGCCGGCATCGCTGGTGAACTGGCTGTTGATGACGAAGTAGTCCCCGCCGCTGAGCCCACGCGCGACGTGCTGATAGAGGTTGATGCCGGTCGCCGTCATGCAACCGGCCTCCTTGAAGTCGATGACCGGATCGCCGGTCTCGAGCACGCTCTGGGCGCAGATGCCCGCGCCGCCGGTCGCGCCCTGGAACATGAACCCGCTGTTGTCGGGGAAGAAGCCGGGGTCGTAGGAGGCGTCCACGCCGATGTCCTTCGCGTTGAGCAGATCGGTGATGGTTGAGCCTGCCATGCCGCCGCCGTTGCCGACGAAGCGACCATCGGCCGAGGTGCGGGTCCAGAAGCTCGTGCGGAAGGTGAGCTTCGAAAGCTCGCGCACGGTGCTGCCGCTGACGCCGTAGAGGTCCGTGCGGTCCGGGTAGTTTCCGACCGTGAAGCAGGCCAAGGGATCGGTGTCCTTGCAGCCGAACATTCGGATGCCGGCGTCGGTGTTGACGGCGCCCCAGCCTTCGAACCGCATCTCCGAGAGGTGGGCCGAGATGCCCGTCTGGTCGAGCTCGTCGACACAGGTCTCGGGCGCGGGCGCCTCGGGCAGGGCCTCATCGAGCATCGGCAGCCCGGCCTTGAACCACTTATGAAGGACCGCGAACTCGCGCTGGCTCAGCTTGGGGTGGTTGCCCTTGGGCATCCCGACCCGCGCCTTGAACTTCGTGTATTCGATGAGCCATGCGCCCTCGCCGAAGGCCTTGCGGAAGAGCTTACGGAAGAAGCCGTACTGCACGCCCGTGGCCAGCACGCCCAGGTTCGCCGCGGCGAAGACGGAGCCGGCTTCGGCGGGGTTGGTCCGAAGGCAGTTCACGGAGGTCAAGGCCTCCGCGGAGGTCATCGTCTCCGGGTCCTTCGCGAGGTTGCAGGTGTTCCACGCGCGCTCCGTGTCCTCGAGCCAGCGGCGCAGACCGGACCGTGAGGTCGAGTGGCACTCGGCGCAGCGGCGCGTGGCGCAGTTGCCGCCGGTGCAGGTAGGGTCGAGCAGCGTGGCCCCGAGGACGGCGAGTCCCCCCTTGGCGAGCGCGTCCCCTTCGAGTTCAATCTCCGGCAGGCCGCCCTCATCGGCGATCTGGGTCTTCGGCAGCTCGGCGAACGTGCAGGCGCTGGGGTTCGTCGCGCAGCCCTTGATGAAGGCCACGGCCTTGCCGAAGTCCGACGTCGGCCAGCTTGTCCCGTCCAGGCCGTCGACCTCGGGCGGCATCCAAGTGGTCTTGTTGAAGACGCGGTGGGCCTCGGTCGTGATCGCGGTCCAGTCGGCCTCGGTCCCGTCCAGCCGGTTGATCCAGCTCTTCATCCAGCGGCCGTCGCCGATGCGGTGGCAGCGCGTGCAGGCGTTCGCCTCGGGGCTCGTCAAGGACTTGGGCATCTTCCAGCCCTGGCCGGCCGTATTAACGATGGTGTAGGGCGCGTCGTTGAAGCCGAGGCCGAAGTCGTCGTCCACGCCCATCTTCGGGACGATCGGGTCGCCCTTCGTGTCGACGGCGCCGTCGATCCAAGGTGTATGAACGAACGGATCGGAGTCGTGACACTCGGCGCACTGAATGCCGTTGCCGATGCCGCCGTGGATGCCCTCCCAGAGCGAAGGCGACTGCTGGGGCGAGGCCTGCGACTCCACCTTATCGCCGGGGTGCGGCACATGAAGGCCGTCCGTGCGGGAGTAGAGCGCGTTTTGGAAGTAGCAGGTGCGGCCGGTGTAGGGGTTGTGGCCGATCATCGCGATGTCGTTGTACGTGCCCTCGGTCGGCAAGGACTTCCGACACAGAAGCACCCAGTGCGTGCCCTGATCGTTGGCGGCGCTCGTCACCCGCGGGCCATTGGTCTTGCCGCTCTCGGCGTTCGGCTCGCAGAGGCTGTAGATGTACTGGGGACTATCGCAAACGGACACCTGCGTCGAAGGCTTCGTGACCGTGCCGTCAGCCGCCGTGACCGTCATGGGGATCGGCGTGGAGTTGAGGCAGTTGTAGGTCCCGTAGTCGCCGTCCGCGAGCTTCGGGAAGAACGGGATCTCGCCCATCTCCGCGACGCAGGCCTCGGCGTAGGCCGTCGTGCTGGCGATGCGGGCCTCGCCCGAGTCGTCGAACTTGCCGTTGCTCCCGGCGCGGTCGAGCGCCCGACGCAGATCAATTTCGGCCTTCTGGACGACGCCGTCGGGCCCCATGAGGCAGACATCAATGATGTACTCGCCGCCGGCGATCGCCGCCAGCATCTCCGGCGAGGGCTCACCGGCCTCGAGCCAGCGGCTGTCGTAGGGGCTCGCGAAGAGGTCGTCTGCGACCTCGGGGCCGGCATAGGTGGGCTTGGCGGCGCCCGCGATGGGGTCTTCGTCGATCCGGCTGATCGCGGCGGCCTCACTGTCGCAGTCGAGCTGCCCGACTGCGCCTTGTCGAAGCCTGGCGTGCAGCGTCTCACCCTCGCCGACCGCGCGACGGAGCACGACGTCGACCCGCTGGGCCTGCTCGTCGTAACGAACCTCGATGCCGTCTCCGGCCAAGGTCTGGGGCGGCGCGGGATCAGCGCAGGCGGTCAGACCACCCACGAACAAGACGGACGAGCGGAGGTAGCGCATGGAGGCTCACTCTCAGTATTGGCGTGGCGAGCTTGCCACGCTTTTCGGGCGGAAACTTCTCACACCCGGCCCACCAGTGCAAGTCGTGGCGCGACCCGGAGTCCACCGACCTCAGGGCAGCTTGGTGGAGATCGGCGTATTCATGGCGCTGTTCATCGCTCGAACGAGCTGAGCGCTCCGTAGGACGGACTGAAGCCGCCCGATCGTGCTCGCCGTCAGCGTCGAAGCGAGCCCGGCGAGCACATCTCCGGTCGGCGCCTTCACCTCCTGCGCGACGAGCATCTGCTCGCGGAGGTCCTCGACGGGGAGAATTCGCGTCTGGATCGCGCGGGTTAAGCAGCGCACCGAGAACGCGAGGCCCGCCGCTCGAAAGCCCCAGATCACCTCGCCCTCGCCGGGATCAATCCCGCTGCCCGCGCTGGGCAGGCCCATGCCCAGGAACCTCTTGTCGGCAAAGGCCGCGCGCTTGATGGCTCCACCAACGCAGCTGGCAAACTCTTTCAGCGCGTCGTCGATGAGCTCGTCGGCGGACGGGCTCTGGAAGAGATGCTGGGAGAGGGGCTCGAAGGAGTCCGTTGCCAAGCCGATGGCCAGGCGGATGCCGAGGCCCTCGAGCGGGAGCACGATGGAGATCTCCGAGCTCATCTCGACCCGGCTCGCATCGCAGTCCTCGAGGTCGAGGCCGAGCACGGCGGAGAGCTCCGACCGACAGACCTCTTTGAGGTTGAGGGCCTCGCGCAGCGTGCCGGCCGTCAGCGCCTTCCCGTCGGGACCGGGCTGAGCCCAGAGCGTCGTCCGAATGAGGCCGCTGGCCCGGCCGATGAGCTCGTCATCGGCGACGGCGCGGCTGATGACGTCGTCCGCGCCGGCCGACCAGGCCTCCGCGAGCATCTCGGGGTCCAGGGCCGTGAGGTGGGCGACGACGTAGATGCGGGGGACCCGGTGCACCTCGCGAAGGGCGCGGACGAGGCGAAAGTGGTCGCCGGGCGTGAACTCCGGATCGACGATGGCCACGTCGAAGGGCTTGGCCGCAGCGAGCGCGATAGCCTCGTCGATGTCGGCCGGGACATCGGCGGTGTGCCCAGACCGCGTGAGCAGGATCGACAGGGTCTTCCGAGCGAGGCCTTGGCGCTCGGCGAGCAGGAAATGCATGGCCCCTCAAAGGTCCACTTCGCGGACACCATGCGCGGCGGGCAGTACATCAACGTGGCGCGCATGGCCGAGTTTCACGCCAAAGAGGCCCCGGACCGCGTGCGCGAGCTTGAGGCTTGGGGAGCCGTCTTCGACCGGACGCGCGATGGCAAGATCCTCCAGCGCAACTTCGGTGGCCATAAGTACCCCCGCCTCGCCCACGTCGGCGACCGCACCGGCCTGGAGATGATCCGGACCTTGCAGGACCACGGCATCCATGGGGGGATCGACTTCCACAGGGACATGGAGTTCGAGCAGTTCCATCCCACGGGCATGATGTGGCCGCCGTCCGTGCAGGGCATCCTCGTCACGGAGGGCGTGCGCGGCGAAGGCGGCGTCTTGAAGAACAGCGAAGGCCGCCGCTTCATGTTCGACGACATCCCGGAGAACTACCGCAGCTCAACCTCGGACAGCCCCGAGGAGGGCTGGCGGTACGTCACCGACGATAAGGACGCCCGAAGGCCACCCGAACTGCTCACGCGGGACCATGTCGCCCGCTGCATTCGGCGGGAGGTCAAGGCCGGTCGGGGCAGCCCCCATGGCGGCGTCTTCCTCGACATCGCCTGGATCAAAGAGAAGGTCCAAAACGCGCCGGAGCACATCAAGAAGAAGCTCCCGAGCATGTACCACCAGCTCAAGCAGCTCACGGACATCGACATCACGACGACGCCGATGGAGGTCGGTCCGACGACCCACTCCATCATGGGCCGCGTCAAGGTTGGGGCCGACACCCAGATGAGCAACGTGCCGGGGCTCTTCGCCGCCGGTGAGGTCGCCGCGGGGCTTCACGGCGCCAATCGGCTCGGCGGCACCTCGCTGTCAACCCCGATCAGGTCGAGGCGGCCGCCCGCGAGGCGCTCGCCCCCTTCGAGGGGAACACCCGCGAGAACGGGCCCTTCCAGATCCAGCAGGACCTCCAGGACATGATGCAGGACCTCGTCGGCATCGTGCGGGTCGAAGGCGAGATGGAGCGCGCGCTTGAGGGCCTCGTGGGGCTCAATGAGCGGGCCTTGAAGGTCGGCGTCTCTGGCCACCGGGAGTGCAACCCCGGCTGGCATACGGCGCTCGACCTGCCCAACCTGCTCACCGTGTCGGACCCCATCACCCGGTGCGCCATCGAGCGGAGGGAGAGCCGCGGGGGGCACTTCCGGGACGACTACCCGGCCAAGGAGTCGGGGTTCCAGAAGTTCAACCTCGTCGTCAAGAAGGGCAGCACAGGCGAGATGGAGCTCCGTCGTGAGCCCGTCGCGCCCATGTCGGACGAGCTCGCGCAGATCATCGAGGAGAACAAGTAAGATAACGCAGGCGACCTTTCGGATTTGGCGCGGCGACGCCAGCGGCGGCGAGTTCAAGGACTACTCCATCGAGATCTCCGAGGGCATGGTCGTCTTGGACGCCGTGCATCGCGTTCAGGCCGAGCAGGCCAACGACCTCGCCTGCCGCTGGAACTGCAAAGCGGGCAAGTGTGGCTCCTGCTCGGCAGAGATCAACGGCATGCCGCGGCTCCTCTGCATGACGCGGCTCAACGATCTGCCCCTCGATAAGCCCGTCACGATCGAGCCCATGAAGGCCTTCCCCAAGATCCGCGACCTCGTCACCGACGTGTCGTGGAACTTCCGGGTCAAGAAGAAGATCAAGAAGTTCAAGCCCCGCGCGCCCGACGCGCCGGACGGCACCTGGCGGATGCAGCAAGACGACATCGATCGCGTCCAGGAGTTCCGGAAGTGCATCGAGTGCTTCCTGTGCCTGGACGTCTGCCACGTCCTGCGCGACCACGACAAGGGCGAGGACTTCATCGGCCCTCGGTACTTCGTCTACACGGCCGCGCTCGAGATGCACCCGCTCGACACCGAGGACCGGGTGCCGGAGCTGAAGCAGTCGCAGGGGATCGGCTACTGCAACATCACGAAGTGCTGCACGAAGGTCTGCCCCGAGAACATCACGATCACCGACAACGCGATCATCCCGCTCAAGGAGCACGTCGTCGATCGGTTCTTCGATCCGGTGGCGAAGCTGCTCGCCTTCGTCGGCCGCAAATAAGAAGCCCGGCGAGCGCGAGCCCGCCGAGTGCAGTGCCCGGCTGCCTCGCTGGCTTCATCCCGAGCGCGCACCCGCCGGGGCTCGCGGACTGCAGGTCCTGGACCACGGGCTCGGCGTCGGCGGTCCCTGCGTCGACCTCCGCGAGGCCGCCGTCGAAGCGAAAGAGGCCCGACTCCCGGCCTTTGTGGCTCCACTCCCCGACGCACTGAAGGTTCGCCTCGGTCGACGTGGGGCAGGTCGGATCGACGCCGTGAAGGTCGGTCATCCGAAAGTACGGGATGAGCTCGGCGTCGACAGCGTCGAGCGCGAACATCTCCCGGTCCTGGCAGACGATGAGGCGGTGGGACTGGTCATTGGTCAAGCAGGTGTACGGTTTCTCGCCCTCATCGACGATGGACAGTTCGTCAAGCTGGTTGACGACATTGATCGTGAGGAGGTGACCGTCGCCCAGCATGGCGAGCCCGTCGCCAATAAAAACCGGCCCATGCAGCTTGGCGAACCCCGGCGACAGGGCGGTGAGCGCGAAGGTCTCGAGGTTGAGCTCATAGGGTCGAGCACCGCCCGTCACGCTGGACGCAAATATGAGTCGCGGACCCCGCGTGGCCCTGAGCGAGAGGAACTGAGGCGGTTCCTCGAGGGCGAGCGGTTGCCGGCTTGGGTTGTCAGAATCGCCGGGCGGTTGCCGGTTTGGGTTGTCGCGGATGAAGATCGCGGGCTCGGGTCGCGCGCTGCTGAAGGCCACCCGCCCGTCGTCGAGCACCATGACGTCGTCGAGCTTCACATCATCGAATCGCTCAATCCGTGGCGCGCTCATGGCGTCGTCGAAGACAAAGACCGCCGAGCCGCGCTCGTCTCGGGTCACGACGAAGACCGGCCCATCGCCCGCGACGGCGATGACCGTGCGCGCTTGCCACTCGGGCACGTCAAGCGGGGCAAAGGCACAGCCGCCCATCGTGCCGGCCGTGACGCCCTCGAAGCGGGGCACGATCAAGTCCCCGGAGCGGAAGCGTCCGACGAGGGGGACCGCCCCGAGCGCGTCGAACATCGACGGGCAGAAGAACCGAAAGTCCCCCACCCGACCGGGCCCCCGACCAGGCCAACGACCCGCGAAGCCGATGTTCGTCCGGACGAAGATCGGACCCTGAGCATCGGAAGCGATGATGTCGAGCGGGGCGGGCGCGCCGCCGTGCCCGAGGGCATCGGTGCTTGTGAACGCCAAGGCGACCGCCGTCAGGATGGAGAGCCGACGGGCGCGTCGATACCGGCGATTCACCGAGGGATATTGCACGCGGTGAGGCCCTCGTCGCAGGCGCCCGTCGCGATGGCCGCGTCGAGGCAGACCGCGAGCGCGTCGCCTTCCATCGGGCAGGTGCTCTCCATGCATACGCTCACCGATCGGCCGCCGGTCAACGCCTCGGGGATGCACGTCCGGAGGCAGTCCGCCGCCGCCGCGAGATCACCGCCACACTCGGTGCGCCCGCACTTCATCGGCCCGAAGAGCTCACCGATGATGCACTGCCCACATTCCAAGTCCTGGGAGCCGCAGTCGAGGAGGCAGAGGGTGTCTCCCTGTTCGCAGGTCATCTCGCACTCCAGATACGAGGCGCAGGCGAGCTGACCCTCCGGTGAATAGGGCGTGATGGTGGTGATGTAGTTGAGGCACATCTCGTCGGTGGTCTTCTCGCCCCATTGCACGTCCCGCGTCTCGAGGCGCTCGCCGTTCATGACCGGCTGGTTCTCCGGCGTATTGTCGTAGATGCACGTCAGCTCAAAGCGGTCACCTGGGTTGACGATGGCCGGCTCGCCCGCGCGCAGGCGGTAGCCGCCCTGCCAGGAGAAGTCCCAGTCGGGCACGTCCACGAGGCACTCCCGCGTGCCGTCGGCGCGGAGGATGTCGACCTTGATCTGCGTCCCGAGCTTGTGCATGTGCGGCCCGATTCCGATGATCTCCAGAGGCGTTCGGGCCGGCCCGTTGATCTCCTGGACGTGGACGCTGTGGGGGTCGCCGGCCGGGATGAGGATGTCGAGGTTCACCTGGGGCTGCGTGCGGATCGCGAACTCGGGCGGCGTCTCGGTCGTCGTGACGTAGTACTCGGTCAGATCGGCCGCCGGGGGGTTCGCGAGCGTATTGTAGTGGACCTGCATGATGAGCTTCGAGCCGGCCGGGACGACGATGGCGGTGCCCGGATCGAAGACCTGAGGCTGGCTGCCGGGGACCCAGGCACCCACCGGCCCCGTGTTGCCGAGGCCCGTCCCGCCGAAGCAGGTGTAACCGGGCTGCGGGTCTTCGGCCTCGAGCACTTCAAGCTCCTCGAGCATGTCGGCCGTCGCCAAGAAGACGAGGACGTGATGCACGATGGCCTTCGCGCCGGGCAAGACCTGCGTGCCGACGATGTACGTCTCGCGCTCGAAGTCCGCATCGAGCGCGAAGCATCGCCAGTCGTCTGGCTTCTCGGGATCGGGCGTATAGGGGCTGAGGGGGCTGGCGATGAGATCGGCGACCAGTGGCTCCCCCTGGGGGGCGAGCGCGCGGACCAAGACCCCCTCTCGACCCTCGGCGAGGCCTTGCTCGACCCAGGCGCCGAACAACGCCTTCTGATCCGGGGCCATGATCCGTTCGTCCCGGAGGGGGCGGCAGTCGGGGTTGGGCTTCCAGGGCGGCATTCGGCCCGTCGTGATGGCGTCGAGCGCGGGGAGGGCCATGGCCTTCACCTGAGCATAGGTGTCCAGCGGGAACGGCCCAGCCCCTCCCTCCGTGTGGCACGAAACGCAGTGGACCGCGATCAGCGGCGCGATGTCCTCGCTGAACGTCGGCCCGGTGGGGGCTGGCTGCCCGCCTGTGCCTCCGGAAGGCACAACCCCGCCCGCGGCCGCCGCGTCTCCCCCGCCGGGTTGGCCGCCACCCTGACCGCCCACATCCGGGTCGAGGTCACCGGTCGAATCGACCGGAGTGCACGACGTCAGGGCCGAGAGCGTCGCCAAAAGGATGAGGGATCGTCGAAGGTTCATCAAGGGCTCCGGAGGGGTCGGCCGGGACTGTAGCTGAATCGGCTTCCGGCTGCTTGACACGAAGCGCGGTCAAAAATTGTCGGGAGCGGCTGCCCGATAGAGAGTGGGAGATTCGATGGCGCCCTCCTCCCCACTGTCGCCCGACGCCGAGCTCATGTGCCGGCTGCGAGATGGCGACGACGATGCCTTCACCGAGCTCTTCGCGCGGTGGCGCCTCCCGGTCGTGCGCTTCGCCGTCCGGTTCGTCGGGACGCAGGCGCGTGGGGAGGAGCTCTCGCAGGACGTCTTCCTCAAGCTCTACCGCGCCCGTGAACGCTACGAGCCGCGCGAACGCTTCGCCGCGTACCTCTTTCGGATCGCCACGAACCACTGCCTCAACGAGGTCCGATGGACTGAGCCTCAGGCCAAGGACATCGCGGTTGAAACGCTCGGCGAGGAGCCCGCCGACGAGCGGCTGACCGGAGCTGTGGACCTCGTCCACACCGCGCGACTTCAAGACGGCGTGCGCGCCGCGGTCCTCAAACTCCCGCCGAACCAACGCGCCGCACTCCTGCTTTTGCTCGACGAGGGCTTGGACTACGAGGAGATCGCGGCGGCCCTGGAGACCTCGGTGGCCGCAGTGAAGTCGCTCATCCAGCGCGCCCGCAAGACCCTGGCGAGTGAGCTCTCGGCTTTTCTCGAACCCAAGACTACGGGGGCCTGAGAGATGTTCAAGGACTCTCCCCCGCCCAGTTATGTCGATCCTGAGGTGCAGGCGGCGCGCCTCGATGAGGTGCTTCGCTCAGACGCCCCCGAGCCGTCCGCTGTATTTGACGCGGAGCTAGACCTTCGACTCGAAGCCCTGCGGGCGACCGAACGCGAGGAGCAGGCGCACTGCGGGGAGGTCGCCGGGAGCTCGGGCGACGACGCCCTCGACGCCCTCCTCTCGCTCGACCAACCCACCCCCGGCCCAGACTTCGACGTTCATCTGCAGTTTAAGCTCCGACGTGAGCTCGCCCTTGATAGCGACCTGCGTTTGCCCCCGGTCGACGTGCTGCGGGTCCCACGGCTGCCTCAGCACAAGGGCCCCCTCTTCGAGCGCGCGAGCCGACCCCACCCATTCACCCGCGCGCGGATGTGGAAGCTGGCCGGGGCCGCCGTCGTCGCCCTCGCCTTGAGCGCGGTCCTCGGCGACCGGCTCGAGAGCAGCCTCCCGCCCGACGAGGACCTCGCGCTCGTCGCGCATCTGGACCTCGTGGAGGCCTTTGAAGAGGTGTCGGTCTTCGACGCCCTTCAAGATGAGGAGACCTTCGAGGTCGTCAGCGACGTCGCCGGCCTGTTCATGGCCCAGTCAGCGGCGGCCCAGCCGGCGGCGGCCCCGGCCGAAGCGCGGTCTGCGGGGCCGGACGAACCGACCTCACGCGGCTCCCGGTACGCGAAGTTCACGGCGCTGAACCCCGAGACCCAACAGGAGGTGCGCGAGCGGTGGCGACAGTTTCGCGGGCTGGCGAAGCAGGACCGCGAGGCCATTCGAGCGGACTGGAAGCGATACCAGGCGCTAGCGGTCAACGAGCGGCGCGTCGTGCGCGAGAACTTCGAGCGGTGGGCGCGCCTCAAGCCGGAGAAGCGGGACCAGGTCCAGCAGCTGTTCAAACGCTTCATGGACTTGGGGCCGCCCGAGCGGGAGCGATTCATGAAGAACCTCTCACGCTTTCGAGAGTTGCCGCCCGAGCAACGCGAGAAGGTCAAGGAGCGGGCGCGAGGCCGACGCTGACGACGGCGGAGGTCTCATCGACGCGCCATCACGGCCGTAGTGGCGACCGAGCACACGCCGGCGACCGCGAGCAGCCCGAAGGCGTTGCTCCAGCCGTATCGCTCGACGACCGAGGCGATCCCGAGGCTGCCTAAAGCAGGCGCGACGATGTACCCGACGCCGTCGACCAGGCCCGCCGCGGTCGCCGCCATCTTGCGACCGCCGACGTCGATGGAGCCCGCGCCACCGAGCAGGCTGAAGGGCCCTAGGAGTCCGAAGCCCACGAGCCCAAGATAGGCGTATGCCCGGTCCGGCGTGGGCGAGGCGTCGAGCGCGAGGCCAAAGAGCCCGATGCACATGACCGCGAGGCAGGCGATGCAGACCGGGCCCCGACGCCCGCCGAAGAATCGATCACTGATGATCCCGGCGAGGATCGTGCTGACGATCCCGGCGAGCGAGAAGATCGACGAGTCCTTCATGGCGTTCGCGGGGTCGTTGCCGATGACCTGTAAGTACAAGCTCGACCACTCCTGGAACGAGACCCGGATCCCCGTGAGCAGGACGCTGAGGACACACAGCGTTCGGAAGGCGCGGCCACGAAAGAGCTCCAAGACGAGCGCCCACTCGAAGCCGCCCTCACGGGTCTCGCCGGCGGACTCGACGCTGAGCGTGGGCTCGGCGATCGCCTCGGGCGAGGCCTTCACTGTGAAGATCGCGGTCAAGCCGATGAGGGCAGCGAGCCCGGCCGGGATGTAGAAGACCATCCGCCAGTCGAAGCTCGCGGCGATGAGGGCGCCGGCGAGCTGCCGCGCCGCCCAGTCACCGGCCAGGTACGAGAGGCTCAAGACGCTCATGTAGGTGCCGAGGCGGTTGCGCGGGTACCACTGCGCGCAGATCTGCACCATGCCGACCCAGCCGCCCGCCTGGACGAAGCGGTTGAGCGACCACAAGACGACAAACGCGCCGAGCGAGCTTGCCATGCCAAAGGCCGCGCTGAAGAGGGCCGCGCCGAAGATCCCGATGAGGAACATGACCTTCCCGCCGAACTTGTCCGCCAGGAAGCCGTGCGTGAACTTGCCCGCGCCGTAGGCCGCCGTGGAGACCGTCCCGATGAGCCCGATCTCCGTCATCGTATAGCCCAGCGACGTCCCGAGCGTCGGCTGCACAGCCTGGAGGTTCGCGCGGCAGAGGTAGTAGCCGACGTAACCCAGCAGCAGGGTCGCAAACGTCGCCCAGCGCCAGACGATGAAACGGGTGCTGAACGTCAAGGTCGGACTCCGGGGAGGTCGAGAGAGAGCTGGCGAGGCGCGTTGTCGTCTTCGAGGTTCGTCGCGGACACGCCGACCAGCCGTAGGTCACGTGTATCCTCCGCGAGCAGGCCGGAGAGCAACGCCTGGGCGACCTCGGCAATCACCCCCGTGTCGGCCGTGCTCTCGCTCAGCGTGCGACTCCGCGTCCGGGACTCGAAGTCGGAAAAGCGGACCTTCAACGTGAGCGTCCGGGCCTGCCGATGCGCACGCGTCAGGCTAAGGGCGACGTCAGTGGCCTGCTCGCAGACGAGCGCCGAGAGGAGGGAGAGGTCGCGGGTATCCGTCTTCAATGTCGTCTCCGAGCCCACGCTTCGCGGCTGCCCTCGGGCCTCCACCGGCCGCTCGTCCCGTCCGAAGGCCTGCTCGTAGAGGAAGGCCCCGAAGCGCCCGAGCGCACGGCCGAGCGCGCTTGGGTCGGCGGCGCGTACGTCGTTGACCGTTCGCAGGCCGATCGCCGCGAGCCGCGTCACCATCGCGGGCCCGACCCCCCACAGCGCGCCCACCTCCATCGGCTCGAGGAAGCTCAAGACCCGCTCGGGCGGCACGATGACCAGCCCGTCGGGCTTCTCGAACCCGCTCGCGAGCTTGGCGATGAGCTTGTTCGGGCCGACGCCCGCCGAGGCCACCAGGGCCGTGGCTTCGAAGATGCGGTGCTTGAGATGACGCGCGAGTCGGCCAGCCGAAAACTCGTCAAGGTGGTTGACGGTCACGTCGAGGAAGGCCTCGTCGAGGGCCAGCGGCTCGACCTCATCGGTGACCTCGCGGAAGACGGCGTGAATGGCTCGACTCGCCGCCTCATACTTGCCGAAGTTCGGCGTGATGAAGACCGCCTCCGGACAGAGGCGAGCGGCCCGCGACGAGGGCAAGGCCGAGCGCACCCCGAAGGCCCGCGCTTCGTAGGAGGCTGCGCAGACGACGCCTCTGGAGTGGGGCGGACCACCGACGACCACCGGGCGCCCGCGCAGAGTGGGGTCGTCCCGCTGCTCGACGGACGCATAGAAGGCGTCCATGTCGACGTGGATGATCTTACGCGGCGGCAGCCTGTTCACCCGAACGCTTCAGCGGCCGAAGTAGTACACGGACTCGAGGCCCACGACGAAGCTCGTCAGGCGAACGGGGTTGCCCGTCGTCGAGGGCAGGAGGTAGACCCGAAGCGACGGCGAGAGCGCGAAGCCGTCGTTGGCCGGGCCGTTGAGGTCGAGCTCGTAGTGCACAGCGACCAGATGAAACGCGCCGCCGCCGGTGCCCCTTGGGGCCGTGCCGTCGTCGACTTCTGTGGTTGGCGTCAGTGACCCCCCGCCGACGCCGGTGCCGACGAGGAAGACGAGCCCTTCGGTCAGGAGCCCCGGGCGGTAGCTGGCCTGCACCGCGAAGCCGCCGAGGCCCGCCTCGAAATCGTCGCCGGTCCCTCCGCTGCCGCCGAACTCCAGCCCCAAAGTGAGCCGTTCGATGACCTCCTCGCCGAGCCGAAAGTGGCCGCCCGAGCCGTAGGCCGTCGGCGCGCGCTGCCCTTCATCGTCGGCTCCGCTCGTCAAGGCGAAGCCGCCGCCGCCCGCGACGAAGATCCCCCGAGGTCCCCGGTCGTCTTTGGCCGCGTGCGCGTCTGGATCGGCGGCGTGCGCGACTGGGGCGAAGAGGCTGAACACCGCCATGAGGCTCATCTTTGAAGGTCGCATCAGTCGCAGCTCAAGTGCGCGATCGAGACCGGTCCGGGCAGGCGGGCATCTCGCTCGGGACCGTTGACCCAGGCGACCGCGAGCCCGCCTCTCGGGTTCGGAGCGACGTCAATCCGGTCCACCCGCGAGCCCGGCGTCGGCATCAAGATTGGCGTCGCGCCCGCGGCTACAGTGCCGTCGAAGTCGATGGGCAAGACCTCACCCTGGGGGCCGGTCCCGTAGAAGACGAGGTAGCCACGTCCGGTGGCCCCGAGCCTAGGCGGCGTGGTGATAGCCGAGGGCACAAAGCCCCCTTCGCCGTGCAGAACGAAGCCCTCCAGGTCGTCCCGCTGCCCGGCCACCGTGGCGATGCCCGTGCCGTCGGTGGCCGCGCAGGCGAAATCGCGTGCGTTGGTGACGCAGTCGAAGCTGAGGACGCTGAGCTGCACCTCCCATTCAACGCGGGCGGTGATCTGGCAGCCCTCATTGACGAAGAGGAGGTACAAGCGCTGGCCGTCGGGATCGGCGACCGCGAGGAGAAAGCCGTCGCTAAAGCCACCTACGACGGGCGTGGCGGAGGAGGTGAGAGGCAGCGGCGAGCCGTCCCCCGGCATGAGCAACACGCGTGAGCCCATCGGCCCGAGGACGCAGTACCCACCGATGCTGCTGTCCACATCATGCTCATAAACCGCGAGGACCGCCTCGGTCCCAGCGACCGGACGCGCCGCGATCGAGGCGCGGCTGTAGAAGCCGGTCGCCTGAGCGGCGCCGCGTTGAACGCCGCCAGCGCCAAGCCACTTGAAGAGAGTCGACTCCGCTGGCATGTCCATGTTCGGCTCCCGGCTCAGCGCCGCGAGGAAGCCAGAGTCGGTGGCAATGAGCGCGCCCGTCCAGGGTGATTCCCTGGCCAGGAGACCGGCGATTTGCCCGGCCCGACCCTCATCGCGCACGAACCCCACGCTGTACAGCACCCCGATACGGGCGGTCGCGAGATAGGCGATCACACCATTGGAGCCGACGGCGAGGGCCGGGGCCGAGATCACCCATGTCACGTCCAGCGTCCGGCCGATCGCCAGGCCATCGCAGCCGCGCTCGCAGCCGTCCGACTCGTCTTCGTTGGCGTCTATGCGCCCCTGGTCGCACCGGAACTCCGCGCACTTCTCGCCGTCGCACCGGGCGCTGGCGTGAGGGAAGTCACACAGGGAGGGGAGCGCGGTGCCGTCCGCCTCGCTCGGGTCGCGTTCACCGTCGCAGTTCTGATCGACTCCGTCACAGACCTCGGTGGCCTCCGGGAAGCGGAGGCGGTCGTCGTCGGCGCAGTCCCCGCCGACGCCCGCGAGGCCGTCACGCAGGCACGAATCCTCGAGCGCCGGGACCGCCGCCCCGAAGCCGTCCCCGTCCGCGTCCATGTAGACCGTCACCTTCGGCAGCCCCTCATCGATCTGGCCGTCGCAGTCGTCGTCGGCCCTGTTGCAGACCTCAACGGCAGACACACAGGCATCAATCGCGACCGCGTCGACTTCGACGGTCAGCTCGCCAATCGCGTCCGGGACGCCTCGGTCCGCCGGGCTCAAGAGGTCAAGGACATTCCCCACAGCATCAACCGGGTACCGGCGCGCATCCGGCCCGGAACAGAGGGCCAGGTAGCATTGCTGACCGGCGGCGCAGTCGTGGTCGGTATCGCAGGCCTGCTCAAGCACCGGCGCGCATGAGGCGACCAGGGCCAACACCCCGGCGAGCATGATGGTCACCTCGACCCTTGGGGGTCGGCCGCTCGACTCTCCACCGCTTGAAGGCTTCACGGCCCGGAGTTTGGCGCAAGCGGCCTCAATTTTCTAGGCGTCACCGTCAAGACTGAAGTATGGCCCCGCCCCAATATGGACCGCCGCCGCGCCGCGCTGCTCACCCTCTCCGCCACGGGCAGCCTCGTGCTCGGCCTGCTTGGCGTCTACTCCCCCGCCCTGTGGCATGAGGTGCTCGCCCCCCTCTCGCGCACGGTGCTGTTCGAGCCGACTCAGGCGCTCGGCCTGCTCATGGCGGTGCGTGCCCTGGCGACGCTCGGCTCATTGAGACGACCCGCCCTGCGCCCGGGCCTTTGCCTCTGGTGGGCGACCGACCTGGCGTTGGTCCTCCTGCTGTGGATCCGAATCCCGCCAGCCTTCCCTCAGACTCACCTCACGTTTCTCTTCGTCTGCGCCCTCGCCTCATTGTCAGTATTTTGTCTGTATTCAAGACGTCCGCCGCCCGATCTCGATCCGCTGGCACGATAGCTGCTCTTGGGCCGGTTATGACCGCCTCAAAACGCCAGATCCCGACCCCCGCCGCGCCTCGTATGGGCATCCTCCTTCAGGGTATGGGTGCCGTAGCCAGCACCGTCGTCGCCGGCGTGCTCGCCGTCCGCCAAGGCCTCGGCCAGCCCTTCGGATCGCTGACCCAGCTCAGCCACATTCGTCTGGGCAAGCGCACGGACAACCGCAACCCGCTCATCCGCGACTTCGTCCCGCTCACGCCCCTCGACGGCCTCGTCTTCGGCGGTTGGGACATCTTCGGTGGCGACCTCTATGAGGCCTGCGCCCACGCCAAGGTGCTCGAAGCCTCTCTCCTCGAGAAGCTCGAGTCGGGCCTGCGCGAGATCCGGCCCATGCCCGGCGCGTTCGACCAAAACTACGTCCGGCGGCTCAACGGGACGCACATCAAGCCGGGTGGCCGCCGCGACTGGGCCAACGCCCTGCGCCAGGACATCCGCGACTTCAAAAAGCTCAACGACCTTGAGCGTTGCGTCGTCGTGAACTGCTCGAGCACCGAGGTCTACGCCGAGCTTCTGCCGGTGCATCAGACCCTCGAGGCCTTCGAGCGGGGCTTGGATGAAAACGACTCCAATATCAGCCCCTCGATGGTGTACGCGTACTCCGCCCTGATGGAGGGTCTGCCCTACGCCAACGGGACGCCGAGCTGGGCCGCCGACACGCCCGCGCTGCTTGAGCTCGCCTTGAAGAACGGCGTGCCCGTCGGAGGCAAGGACTTCAAGACCGGCCAGACCATGGTCAAGACCGTGCTCGCCCCGATGTTCAAGGCCCGCATGCTCGGCGTCGCGGGGTGGTTTTCGACCAATATCCTCGGCAACCGCGACGGCGAGGTCCTCGAGGATCCCGACTCGTTCAAGGCCAAGGAGAAGACGAAGCTCGGCGTGCTCGACACGATCTTGCAGCCCGAGCTCTACCCCGAGCTCTACGGCAACCTCTACCACGCGGTGCGGATCAACTATTACCCGCCGCGGGGTGACTCCAAGGAGGGCTGGGACAACATCGACATCTTCGGGTGGCTCGGCTACCCCATGCAGATCAAGGTCGACTTCTTGTGCCGGGACTCCATCCTGGCGGCCCCGATCGTGCTCGATCTCGCGCTCTTTCATGATCTGGCGCAGCGAGCGGGTCGAAAAGGCGTGCAGGAGTGGCTCTCCTTCTACTGGAAGAGCCCGATGACCTCGCCTCAGGTCTATCCGGAGCACGATCTGTTCATTCAGCTGACGAAACTGAAAAACAATCTCCGATACATGATGGGCGAGGAGCTCATTACGCATCTCGGGGTCGAATACTACGATGAAGGGAACGTCTGAATATGTCTACCCATGTCGAACAGGCGGTCATTCTTGCGGCAGGGCTCGGGAGCCGCATCCGGAGCAACGAGCAGCCCCTGCCGAAACCGCTCGTCCGGGTCGGCGGGCTGACCCTCATCGAGCGGACGATCCTCACGGCCAAGGCCGGCGGGGTGAAGAAGTTCGTCATCGTCACGGGCTTCGCCGGCGAGCTCGTGCAGGCGACCGTCGCGGGCAACCCCGCGCTCTCGGACCTCGACATCACGTTCGTAAAGAACGAGCGGTACACCCTGAAGAATGGCGTGAGCGTGCTCTGCGCCCGGCCGCACATTCGCGGTGAGTTCTTCCTGATGATGGCCGACCACATCGTGGATCGCGCGATCTTCCAGAAGCTCCAGCGCGAGCCGGCCCGTGGAGGTCTGGTCCTCGCGGTCGACCGCAAGCTCGATACCATCTTCGACATGGACGACGCCACGAAGGTCAAGATCGGCGACCGCGAGAGCATCGCCGAGATCGGCAAGGCGCTGACCGACTTCGACGCGGTGGACACCGGCGTCTTCCGCTGCGACCCGGCCTTGTTCGACGCGCTCTCGAGCTTCTACGAGCAGAACGGCGATGCCTCTCTGTCCGAGGGCGTCCAGACGCTCGCGCGGTCGGGCAAAGCACGCGTGGCCGACATCGGCGACGCTTGGTGGCAGGACGTCGACGATCTGCCCTCGCGCAAGATCGCCGAGCAGGTCCTCTTCGCCTCGCTCACCAAGAAGTCGGACGGGCCGGTCAGCCGCCACATCAACCGCCGCTTCAGCAAGACCCTGACGCGGCTGGTGATGAACACCTCGATCGTGCCCAACCACATGACCGCCTTAGGCCTGGTCCTGGGGATCGCGGCCGCCGTGGTGACGGCAATGGTCACGCCCGCGTCCTTGTGGCTGCTGGCTCTGGGTGCCGTGCTCTATCAGGTCTCGTCGATGATCGACGGCTGCGATGGCGAGATCGCCCGCCTGAAGTTCCTGCACTCGTCCACGGGAGAGTGGTTCGACACGATCTCCGACGACGTCATCAACCTCGGCTATCAGCTCGCCTTGGGCTTCGCGATGTACCGCCTCAGCGGCGAGAAGCTCTGGCTCAACCTCGGCGTCGGGTCGTTTGTGATCGGCTGGTTCGTGGCCGGTCTGCTCTACAAGAAGCTGATCGCCAGCGGCAAGGGCACGCACCTCGCGCTCGAGTGGTCATTTCAGAAGGGCGAGAAGAACCTCTTCGCGCGGTTCTGCGAGCGCGTCGAGTTCATGGCGCGGCGCGACTTCTACGCCCTCGCCCTCATGGTGCTGGTCTTGGCAGGCCTCTCGAAGTTCGCGGTCTTGATGAGCTTCGTGACGGTCACCCTGATCTTCGTCCAGTGGACACTCACGGCCATCAGCGAGGCCGCAGCGGGGCGACGCGAGAACGACGAGACGTCACAAAACGTCGCCTGAGCTTGCTCAGGGCGGTCCGAAGTCAGGCTCGAAGCCTTGACCCCCGTTCCACAACTGCAAGCTCTCCTGCTCCGTCAGCGCCCACGGCCACAATCCCCAGCCGTCGAGCGCGCCGTTGAGGCGGTTGCTCTGCCCCGCGTTATCGGCGCCCAGGGTCAGTTCATGGGTGCCCACAAAGACGCCGCCCGCCCCCTGCAACGCTCCTGTGCTGACGACACGCACAGGAGACGACGATGGTTTTCCGGCTCTTCTCGGATGTTAGTGGGTGGGCGTGGTGCTGGCCGGTGCGGGTGCGGGTGCGGGTGCCTTGCCGGGAAAAAATGGGAACGGCAGGCGGAAGAGGCCGAGGCCGATCAGTGCCGCCGCGAGCGCGATGCAGGTGACGCCGATCCGCGCGCGCTCAGGTCCGGGCCGCGCCTTGAAGCGCAAGGGCACATGCAGCGTCGCATAGGCGATGAGCATGATGCCGAGGTGCTCCATGCGGTGAGGCGGACCGAAGCCCAACGAGATGATAAGGGCCACGCCCGCGAGGACCTGCAAGCCCACGAAGCCCAAGGTCGCGCCGTAGAGCGCGCGGTCCAGCTTGCCGTAGTCCTTCTTCCCCAGCCACGTCGTCAGCAGTCGGACGAGCGTGACCGCGAGAAGCAGCAGCACCAGGAACTTATTGTGGCCGTGAATCGTTCGAAGCGTGTCCATTGTCGGCGAATTCCCCAAGTGTTTTGGCGTGTCTCATAGCAGCCAGAAGCGGCGCTCGCCATGGTCGTCCATCACGACCCAACTAAACGGCGTCGCCTCACCGCGCTTACACCCCCCTTTTGAATTGGAGAGACCCATTGCCTTTGAACTTCCCGCCCTGCCTTATTCCCAAGACGCCCTCGAGCCCCACTACTCGGCCCGGACCCTAAGCTTCCACCACGGCAAGCACCACAAGGCCTACGTCGACAAGACCAATGAGCTGATC
This sequence comes from Myxococcales bacterium, assembly GCA_009692505.1. GTDB lineage: Bacteria > Myxococcota_A > Bradymonadia > UBA7976 > UBA1532 > SHZC01. Next base: position 2,212 of record SHZC01000015.1, on the reverse strand, counting down.
GCCGGGACCGACCTCGCCGAGGCCTCCCTCGAGACGATCATCCGGACTGCCGTCGAGCGCGGCCAAGCGGGGCTCTTTAACCAGTCCGCACAGATCTGGAACCACACGTTCTTCTGGAACAGCATGAAGCCCAACGGCGGTGGCGCCCCGACCAGCAAGCTCGCGGCGTCCGCGCTCGGCAACTTCGGCAGCGGCTGGACCTGGCTGGTCGAAGAAGGCGGCGCCTTGAAGATCGTCAATACGACCGGCGCGGGCACGCCCCTGACGACCCCCACGCAGACCGCCCTCCTGACGGTCGACGTCTGGGAGCACGCCTACTACCTCGACTACCAGAACCTCCGCGCGAAGTTCGTTCAGACCTTCTTCGACAAGCTCGTGAACTGGGACTTCGCCGCGGCGAACATGGGCTGAGCGAGCCGCTCAATCGCCACTCCGCGTCGGAAGCTGGCAAGTCGAAGAGAGATAAGATCAGCCCTCGAGCCGCACATCGGGGGCGAGGTTGGGTCCGACCTCGAAGCCGGCGACGAGGGCGGCGAGGTCGCCTGTGTCCGGCAACCCAAGGCCGCCCGTCAGGCGTCGACGGACGTCCGTAGCCGCCAAGCCCGAGGTCCGCAGAGTCTCAAGTGCCAGCGCGTCGTCGCGTTTCGAGAGGCGCTCGCCGTCTCGACCCAGGACGAGGCCGACGTGCGCGTATGAAGGCAGCGGCCGCCCCCAGAGGGAGAGCAGGAGCACCTGGCGGACCGCGGACAAAACCAGGTCGCTGCCCCGTAGAACCTGGGTGCAGGACATGGCGTCGTCGTCGAAAGCGCAGGCCACTTGATAGGCGGCGAGGCCATCGGCGCGGCGAACGACGAAGTCGCCGAGATCCTTTGAAACGTCGAGCTCGACCGAGCCGCGCACCTGATCTTCGAAGCGAACGGTTTGGATGCCGAGCCGCTCGAGGGCCCGAGCGACATCGATCCGAAGCGCGGGCCGCCTGCCTCCGATACGAGGCAGATCAAGGAGTTCGAGGCGCGACCGCGGGCCAGACACGGGCCGACAAGTGCCCGGGTAGATCGGCCCTTCATCGTGGGCGTGGGGTGCCTGCGTCGACTGGAGGACCTCCTTACGGGAGCAGGCGCAGGCGTAGAGCAGGCCCATCGCGTTGAGCGACTCCAGCGCGCCATCGTACAGCGCGGCCCGCTCGCTCTGCTGGTAGGGACCGAGAGGCCCGCCCCACCGCGGCTCTTCGTCGTAGGTCAGGCCGAGCCAGTCGAGATCGGCGTAGATCCGCGCGACGCAGCCCGGAGGGACGGCGAGCGGATCGAGGTCCTCCATGCGAAGCACCGTGCGGAGGCCGTGCCGCCTCGCCCAGAGCCACGCGAGTAACGCCGTCCTCGCGTTGCCCAAATGCAGGCGGCCTGTCGGGGTCGGAGCAAATCGACCCGCGCCCACCGACACGCCGTCCGTCACATCATGAAGTGCGCAACGACGGCGCCGAGGCTGGCGGCGAGCAGGGCTCCGACCGCGATCCAACGGGTCCGAGCGGCGGTCGACGGTGCCAGGGCGGCGCTCGTGACGGCGCTCGTCCGCTGGACCTGCATGGTCCCGCTGGCTCTCCGCGGCGCGCCCGTAATGACGGCTTGGCCCGCCCCCCCCAAAGGGGCAACTGCCCCCGGAGTAGGGCTCGCTGCAACTGCCCCCGGAGCAGGGCTCGGTGCAACTGCCCCCGGAGTAGGGATCGCTGCAACTGCCCCGAGCCCGGCAGCCTCAACATCGGTCTGACCCACCGCTCGGCTGACACGCGCGGACTCAGCCGCCGCGTCTACGGCACGGTCGACATCCCCCCGCGTGATCGCGGTGTGCACCCCACCCTCCACGGCGAACTGGACCCGGTTGACCGGGGGGGCCGGAGGCACCGTGGTGTCCAGCCTCAAGACGGGCTGGAGGACCGAGGTCTTCAGCTCGGCCCCAGGCGCCGAACGACCACCTTCGATGATCGTCGAGTCATCATCCGCGACCGAGTCGGCGACGCCGTCGATCGAGGCCTCAGTCAGCTCACCCGGACTTATTTCCCCGCTGGTCATCGACTCGTCGACGCTCCGAGCCATGGCGTCGGCCTCAAAGGGCGCAGACATGGGCTCATCGACCGTGGAGTTGGAGGCGGCGTTGGCCAAGCCGTCCGTGTCAAGGCGGATGATGGACGCTGAGCCCCGAACCATGGGCTCCAAGC
>SHZC01000201.1 GCA_009692505.1 Myxococcales bacterium | reverse complement strand
CGGCCGATCGAAGGTCGTAAGAAGGCCCCGGCGGTCCATCACGCCGGTTGCAGGTCACGCGCGGCCAGACTGCCGTCCCAGTCCGCTCAGACGATGCGGAACCTGGCCGCGGCGAAGTGCTGGTCTTTGGTCAGCACGTCCTTGATGTCGTAGGCCCGCATCACCTGGAACGAGATGATGTCGGCCATGCGACGAAGTCAGTCGTGACGACGTGCGCGGTGCCAAGTCGTTCTTCGGCCGCCAGCGAGGCCAGGTGGTGCATATCCGCAGGGTTCGTTGGCCCGATGATGTGCGCCGCGTCCACGAAGACGCGCATCACGGCCGACCCTCGCGGAACGTCACCGGCGTCTCGTCGAGCTTCTCCTCGAGGGCCGCGACGTGCCCCGCCAGATCAGCAAGCGTGATGTCGGCCTCAGGGTTGCGGCGTCGGGTCATGGGTGGAGGGTACGAGGAGGGCTAGGCACTGTCACCCGCCCGGCCTTCCCTCCCTCGAGGCCGTGACGATCAAACGCGGCGTCGGCCGCACAAGCAAACTGTCCGTGGAACGGAGGCAAGACCGGCGGTCGTAAGAACGCCCCGGCGGTCCCTCACGCCGGTTGCAGGTCACGCTCGGCCCAACTACCGTCCCGGCCCGTATGGAATCCCTGCTGGAAACCCAGATCGGCGCCTGGTGCCTCAAACGCCTCATCGCGTCGGGGGGCATGGCGGCGGTCTTCGATGCCCATCACGTCACCACGGGGCAGCTCGCGGCGGTCAAGGTCCTCAAGCGCGACCTCCGAAAGAGCGTGGATCCGTTCGCGCGGCTCGTGCAGGAGGGCCGCGTGATCTGCTCGCTCTTGCACGAGCACATTGTGCGGGTCTTCGACTATGGCACCGCCGAGGGGTGCATCGCCTTTATCGCGATGGAGCGTCTGTACGGGCGAACGATCGCCGAGCTCATCGACCAGGAGCGGACCGTCGAGCCGCTCCGGGCCGCCTTCATCGCCAGGCAGCTCTGCGAGGGCCTCTCGGCGGCTCACGCGAGAGGCATCTTCCACCGCGACATCAAGCCCGCGAACATCTTCGTCGTCGACGATCAGCGGCACCGCGACTTCGTGAAGCTGGTCGACTTCGGCATCGCCAAGCTCGACGCGACCGATCCCAGCAAGCTCGCGGCGACCGCGACCGGCATGACCCTCGGCACGCCGGAATACATGAGCCCCGAGCAGGTCATGGCGGCCGAGATTGACGGGCGCAGCGACGTCTATCAGGTCGGGGTCGTCCTCTTCGAGATGCTCACGGGCGACGTGCCCTTCACCGGCCACAGCCCGGTCAAGATCATGCAGGCGCAGCTCACCTCTGCACCACCGATGGTCCGCCGCATCCGAGCCGACGTGCCCGAGGAGCTCGAGCGCATCATCGCGCGCTGCTTGGCGAAGGAGCCCGAAGGACGGTTCGCCACGATCTTGGACCTCGCGAAGGCCCTCGATGACCTCTCCGAGCGTGACACCCCGAACGAAGGCCTGAGCATCGTCGGTGACGACATCACGGCCACGTCGGTCGGCAACCTGCGGCTCCCAGCCCTCGGGAATCGCGGTGATCTGAACCGGTACGCGCGCAACCTCGCTGCGAGCATTGAGAGTGTATGGCCAAAGGGCACGGCGCCTGAGGACGTGAAGTGCATACAAGACGCCATCTCGGAGCTCGGCGAGGAGCAGGGCACTTTGCGCCTCGAGCTCGCCGAGCGACGCGCCGACGCCGACGGTCTCGCGCGCTCACTCGAGAGTCGACTGACCCCAATCGAGCGCGCCATCCACACGCTCACTGAGGATCGCTCGACGCTCGAAGGTCGGCTCCGCATTTGCCAAGACAAGGGCAACCGCGTCGAGGACCTCGTACGCACGCTCGACTCTGAGTTCGCCGCGGTCTACGAGGAGATCGAGCAGCACCAGCAAGCCCTCTTTCATGCGGCCCACTCCGGCGCGAGGGCCGTGGACTCTCGGGAGCTCTTTCGTGAGGACATCCGCCACGAGCTCGGGCGTCTCGAGCACATCTACGCCCAACGCAGCGAGCAGGTCGATCCGCTCAATGCCCTGCGCGAGGAGGCCGTCCACTTCATGCGCCTCGTCTCGGATCTCCAGGCGCAGATCACCCAACTTGAGATCAGCCGCCTCCATCTCGAAGGCGAACGCACGACCCGGCTGGCCGAGCGCGAGTTTCTGCGGGCCGACGCCGAGATGCGCCATCGGGCCATGGAGCGGGCGCTTGAGTACCATAACCTTCGGCTCGGCTTGGCCTTCCGGATGGCCGTCGCCCAACTCGTTTAATCGACTCCGCTAGCGCCCTTCGCCCGTCGATGGCCAGAGGATCACGTCTCCGAGCTCCGGCTGGCACTCTCCGCCGCCCCGCTGGAGCCGAAGGACCAGGCGCCGGAGCGCCGCGACGAGCTCGGTCGACGGCGCGACGAGCTCCGCACCGATTCGAAAATGTGACTCGTCGAGGACGTAGACGTCACGCACTCTGACTGTAAGCACTCGATAAGGCAGGCCCAACTGCTCGAAGAGGTCCTCGGACATGATCTCAAAAATATCCCCTGTCTGGCGGGCCGTCTCACCGATCCAGCCGAGGCCCGTCTCGCTCACATCGATGGCGATGGCACCGACGTCCGGCCCGAAGGTCACGTCGACGACCCCACACCGAATACACTCGCGTCGATTGTTCACCGAACGCTCCAAACAAGTTCCGTCCGATCATAGTCTCAATCTTCGGTTCTCTCCAAGTTCGGGCCATGTTCGTGGGGTGTCATGTTCGCGAAGCTCATCGCCGGATCGACTCTCGCGGCCTGCTCGAGTGGCCCAATACGTGGGCCCGTGGTCGTGGCCGGGCCCGGCGCGGACGCGCCTTCGGGCACCGTCGCAGGACGACGAACCTTGCCGGATACGACCGACGGCATTTATGTCTTCTATGACCAGCTCCAAGTAGGACTGACCGATTCGCAGGTGGCCTTCGTCGCGGCGCCCGCGGCGGGCTCGCAGAAGCTCAACTTCACCGTGTCCGAGCGCATCCGGGCCCTCGCTCCCAACTTCGTCGTCCTGCAGCACCGCCTCGCTTTCGGTTTGTCGTCCGGTGCCAACCTCGTCGGGCCCGATCACTGAGACCACGACACCAAGGACCTAGAGGAGTCGTTTTATCTCCATGTGCCGACGGGCCGAGGCGCACAGGCCCCACAGGCGGAGCACACCTCAAGGGTCAAGCACGCCGACGACGACTTCCTGGCCGACGTCCGCAACGAATCCTGGCAGCGGCATCACATCGCCGAGCTTCTTCGCCAGATGCCGCTCAACGACTTCGACGGTGCCTTCCTCGACACCGCCCACCTTCGCTTCGACGGCATGACGCCGCCCGATTGGTTCGTCTCCTTCTGCGACCCGGTCGTGCAGAAGCTCGACGAGTGTTGGAAGGGTCCAGCACAGAGTTACTTCGAGCGGCTCGTGGCCGACTTCAAGGCCGGCCCACACCCCTACCTGGCCATCGGGAACTTCGGGGCTCTCATCACGGGCTGGGACGACAACGAGTACCTAAGTCCACTGGACGGCGGCATGATCGAGCACTTCATGTTCGTCGACGGGCGCCTCGGTGAGAACGACTGGCACATCGCGGCGGAGCGCATCACACGGCTCATCGGCAACGACCGGGTCTTCATCGCCGAGCCCTTCGGCTACGATCTGGAGGACCCCGCCGAGCGCACGTGGATCCTCGCCAACTTCCTGCTGTTCAAGGGCAAGGCGAGCTTCGCCGCGTTCTATCCGGGCCACCTCGACGCGGTCGGCCCGCTGGTCTGGCTGCCGGAGTATGAGCTCGACGTGGGCCGAGCGGCGGCCGCGGCCTCGTCGCTGACGGCGCTGTGCACGGAGGGGAGCGGGACGAAGACCTGTGCTGGGGTCTACCAGCGGCGTTATGCGAACGCGCTCGTCGTGGTCAACCCCGCTCAAGACCCGCGGCGCTTCACCCTGCCCATGCCGTCGGTCGGCACCACCTGGGCTGAGGTGACCTTTCACGGCGTCGGCTACGTAGAGCCCTCGGGTGAGAAGTCGAGCCAGCGCACGGTCGTCACAGCGGTCGTCGGTCCCACGGTCGAGCTGCTGCCGAGCTCGGCACTCGTCATCGTGCCCTTCAACGAGCGCGCGCGACACACGCGGCAAGGCCGATTCTCATTTGACGACTCGAGGTTGGCCTCACTATCCGTTCTTCACCCCAAACGGAGTGGAGAACTCATTGACTGAAGGCTGTAAATAAACAGGTTCAACCACACTGTCGGCGGGTCTCTGCAGCTGGGTGCTCGGATCGCTGGAGGCGGACCCCGGAGAGGGCGCCCCGGACTTCTCTTCAAGTCCCGAGCCTGAATCGCCGCCGCCCGCCGGATGGAGGGCAGGCAGGGGTTCAGACCCCAGACGCCCCCCTCGCGGGTGGACTGCCGATCGGGCAGCCCGAGGACCCGACAGTGAGGGATCCGGAGCCGACGCGGCCCGGCTTGCCCGCTGAGCCTGAGGGGGAGGAGCCGCCGCCCGCCGGAGGGTATCGACGGCCTCTGCCCGATACGACCTCGAGGGTGCACGTCTTCTACGACCAGCTTCACAACCGGCTCAGCGACCGCCAGGTCCGCTTCGTCGCCGAGCGGGCCGACGGCACGCAGAAGGTCACGCGAAACGTGAGCGACCGAAACCGGGCCATCAACCCGGACTTCCGCGTCTTGCAGTGCCGCCTCGCCTTCGGCCTCTCGACCGAGGTGAACATCGTCGGCGCGAACGACTGGGCGCGCGACACGGTCGAACCCGACGACGCAGCGAGCCCGCCCGACGACCCCCGCCGCACCGAGGAGCGCTTCCACCTGCATCACCCGGCAAACGGCGGACCCCGCGTCGAGCACGGCGACGGATACTTCCTGGCTGACCCCCGAGACGAGGGCTGGCAGGCCCATCACGCCGCCGAGATCCTCCGACGCATGCCGCTCAATGACTTCGACGGCGTCTTCCTCGACACCGCTCATCTCCGGCTCGACGGGTTTCGCCCCGCGGACTGGTATCGCTCGTTTTGCGGCGACGATCCGACCCGTCTCGACGACGCCTGCTGGGATGGTCATGCGGTCGGGCCCCGAGCGATATTACGCCATCGGCAACTTCGGTCCGCTCATCACCGGCTGGGACGAGGGCCGCCCGCTCGCTCACCTCGACGGCGGCATGGTCGAGCTGTTCATGTGGATGGGAGGCCCCCCTCCGAGCGGCGACTGGCACATCGCGGCCGAGCGGATCCTGCGGCTCATCGGCAACGACAAGGTCTTCATCGCGGAGAACTTCGGCGTGCCCCTCCACGATCAGGACGCCCGCCGGTGGAACATCGCGAACTTCCACCTCTTCAAGGGTCGCGCGTCGTTCGCCAGCTTCTACCCCGAGGGCACGGACATGGTCGGCCCGCCGATCTGGCTGCCGGAGTACGACGTCGACCTCGGTCGCCCGACCGCCGACGTGCCCGCCGACATCGGGGCGCTCTGCAGCACCGCAGGATCTGCGATGGGTACCCCTGGCGGGCGCGGTCGTGGCCGTGCCCCCGCAGTCCGGCCAGATCGTCTCCCTTCGCCGGAACTGAAGGCCCCAAGGCCTTGGGGCCGGTCCGCCCGCCCCCACCCATCACGCTCGAGGCGTACAGCGCTCCGAGAGCTTCTCCAACGCCATCGCCAGGTCGAGGTCCCGCTGCGTGATGCCCCCGGCCTCGTGCGTGCTCAGTCGAATCTCCACGCGGTTCCAGACGTTTCGCCAGTCCGGGTGGTGATCGGCGCGCTCGGCGAGCAAGGCGGCGCGGGTCATGAACCCGAACGCCGAGGAGAAGTCGTCGAAGACGAGCGTGCACAGGAGCGTCCCCGCGTCGAGCTGCCAGCTCGGCAGCGTGTCGAGCGCCGCTTGGATCTCTGCGGGGGTTGAGAGTTTCGGCTTGGGTCTCATCGTCGCTCCTTCTCGAAGAGTTCGGGGTGCTCGCGCCAGATGGACCAGGCGCGAATGATGTCGCTTCGCCGCGCCGACTCCGGGATGGGCGCGCCGTCCATCCGCCACTTGGCGAAGGCCCCGAAGCCGAAGATCATGATGACGGCGACGGTCAGCCCGATAAAGGGGGTCGCCCGCCGCTCGCTCGCTGAACGGTGGGGGGGTGGGCCGTTGGGTGTCGGAAAGACCCAGCCGAGCACGATGCCCCCGAAGAAGCCGCCGAAGTGCGCCCCATGCGCGACGCCGATGCCGGTGCCGAACTCCATCATCAGCCCGAAGACCGTGGTGATGACCATCCAGCGTTCGACAAGCTTCTTGACCATTCGTCCCTGAGCCGTCTGCGCCGAGCGCGCGCCGATCCAGGCCATGCCCAAGAGGCCACACAGCGCCCCGGACGCGCCCACGGTCGGGGCCTCGGAGGCGTTGTAGAAGAGCGGCGGCAGCATCACCCCCGCGGCCCCGGACACGAACCATCCGAGGAGGAAACGGGCGCGGCCAAAGTAGCCCTCGATCATCGGCCCGACCTGGCCCAAGGCCATGAGATTGCTCAGGAGGTGCAGGAGGCCGCCATGCAGGTAGACGTAGGTCAGACCGCGGAACCACTGGTCCTGCAGCGTCAAGGCCGGCGTTGACGCGCCGAGCTCGAAGAAGTGCCAAGGCGAGATGCTGCCTAAAAAGTTGCCCCCGCCGATGCGGTTCTGCGCGGCATACCCGAGGACGATCAGGACGAGGACGAGCGTCGACGCGGCGTTGTGGGGCAAGGAGGCGTCGATGCTACGACCGAGCGTGCGGAGCGCGGCAGGCAGGTATTGGCGGCGCTCGCAGCTCGGGCAGACCGTGTCGCCCTTGACCATCATCTGGCCGCAGACGCAGAAGAATCGGGGGTCACTAAATCGCGTCGAGGGCCCGCTTGGGGCCGCGTTTGCTCGCTGTCGGGCGCGCCATTCGGCCTGCACCGGCGTCGCCCCCATCAGGCGATACCAGACGACCAAGACGCGGTGGCTCAGACCGTGTTTCTCGTCGGGCTCGGGCGGGGTACTCATGCGCGGGGCACTCATGCGCGAGGGAGTAGACCAGAGTCGGGCGCACGGCGGAATTGCTCACGGGCTCTGCTTTGCTCCATATTCCGCCCCATGAAGCTCCTTGCCCACTCCACGACCCTCACGGCATCCCTCGCGATGTGCCTCTCAGGGTGCGTCGGGGGAGCACCTCAAGACTGCTTCGCCGACGACGAGTGCCCACGCACACGGGCGTGCGTGCGCGGCCTTTGCCTGACGCGGTCCCCAGTCGGTCCCGACCTGATCGACCTCGATGGGGGTCGGACTCTGGACACAAGCTCGGACCGGACGATGCCGGTCAACGAGCTCGGTCTCGACCTCTCCGCGCCCCGCGCCGATGTCGCGATGGACGCCGGGATGGACGCCCGGCCAACCGAGCTCTGCAACGGCATCGACGACGACGCAGACGGGACCGAGGACGAGGGCCTCGGCTTGGGGATGACCTGCCTCTCGGGGAGGGGCGAGTGCCGACAGCCGGGGCTCATCATCTGCGTGGGCGACGGCCTCGCCGACTGCTCGGGCATAGCCACCGCGCCGGGCATTGAGAGCTGCGACGAGCTGGACAATGACTGCGACGGAAACGTCGACGAGACCGGCGTGTCCGGCTGCTACCCACCCGGCGCGAATCGGGCGGTCATCGGCGTGGGTCTCTGCGCGACGGGGTTCGAGGTCTGCGCGGATTCACCCGGCGCCGAGCCGCGCTGCGTCGAGGCCATCGTGCCCGTGGCTGAGCTGTGCAACAGCTTGGACGATGACTGCGACGGTACCGTCGACGAGAACTTCCCCGTCCTCCGGGGCTGCGACTTCCTCGCCGGTGCGTGTGTCCTGCCGGGCGTCATCGCCTGCGATCCGGTCACCTTGGACGCGGTCTGCGCCGCCGTGGAGCCGCGCCCCCTCGACATCTGTAACGGGGAGGACGACGACTGCGACGGCGAGTTGGATGAAGACAGTGACCTCGCTTGCTACACCGGCTCGCCCGAGACCCGAGAGATCGGCGCCTGCGTCCCCGGACTTCAAGCCTGCGTCAACGGCCAACCCGGTGCCTGCGAGGGCCAAGTCCTGCCCCAAGGCGAGCTTCAAAACGAGCTCGACGACGACTGCGATGGGACCATCGACGAGGAGCCCTGAGATGTTTCACGATCCGAAAGTGGCGATCAATCGCGTGTATACGCGCACAGGGGACGCGGGTCAGACGCGCCTCGTCGGCGGCCAAAAGGTCGAGAAAGACGACCTCCGCATCGAGGCCTACGGCACAGTCGACGAGCTCAACGCCTTCGTCGGCGCCGCCGTCGATTCGTGCCGGGAGCTGTCTCAAGACGAGCTCGCCGATGTGCTCGTCCGGGTGCAGCACGCGCTGTTCAACTTAGGCTCAATCTTGGCGACGTTGCCCGCGGACATGCACCCCCAGCAGCCCCGTGTGCGCGAGGGCGATGTACTCGCGCTCGAGCAGGATATGGACCGGCGCAACGAGGCCTTGCCCACGCTCCGTAGCTTCGTGCTGCCGGGGGGCTCGAGGGCGAACGTGGAGCTGCACCAGTGCCGCACGATCTGTCGTCGGGCGGAGCGGCTCGTCGTTCGGCTCGCCCGCGAGCAGGAGGTCGACCCGCTCACCGTGACCTACCTCAACCGACTCAGCGACGCCTTCTTCGTGTGGAGCCGCGCCGTGAACCATGTCGCGGGCAAAAGCGAGACCCTCTGGCGACCGAACGAGGCCTGAGGCCTATCGCGGCCGGGTGAGATCTAACGCCTATCGCGGCCGGGTGAGATCTAACGCCTATCGCGGCCGGGTGAGATCTAACGCCTATCGCGGCCGGGTGAGATCTAACGCCTATCGCGGC
>SHZC01000014.1 GCA_009692505.1 Myxococcales bacterium | reverse complement strand
AGCCGGTGAACTTTCGGAAGTTCACCGAGTCGCTCTTCGAGCTGCTCGACCGTTATTTCGCGGCTGGGGGCTAGACGCGGGGGGCCGAGCGAGGCTCAGCCCACCGCAGCGGGGCGGCGTGTTCTGTCGTCGGAGGGCGCGCCTCCATCAACCGGGAGGGCGCCTCCATCGACCGGGAGGGCGCCTCCATCGACCGGGAGGGCGCCTCCAGCGAACGGGAGGGCACCTCCAGCGAAGGCATGGGCGCCTCCAGCGAACGCGTGGGCAGATAGCGGCAGGACCTGGGTATAGGCCTTCGCCGACTCCAGGCTCTCGAGTCCAAGCTGTTCCGCCAAGCTTACGAGGTCGCGCGTACGCTGCCAGTAGGCGAAGGCGAAGGTGTGCCGCAGGACATGGGGCGAGGCATCGACACGGGCGAACGCGGTATGTTTGCGCAGGACGCGCTGCACAGCGTTCGACGTGAGACGCCCGCGCTCACCGACAAACAGCGGCCACTCGGCAGGCGGTCCTTCAACACCGAAGGGCATCGGTGACGTCGGGACCGCCATGATTTGCGGCAACGCTCGTGGATCGACTTGGGGAACACGGGTGCACGGGGGCCAGCCGCCCGAGGCCGGGAGAGTGATCTCCCCCGACTCCGGGATGCTCAGCAGTCCACGTTCGGCCAAGCTCCAAGCGACCTTTCGGGCAGCTCGGGTCGGCAACTCCACCCTCCGGACCCGCGGATCGGCGATCCGCAAAGTCCCGGTGGCGAAGTCCACATCTCCCACATCGAGGGCGACCAGCTCACTGACTTTCAATCCGGTGTCGAGCAGGACATACAGGATGGCCTGATCCCGTCGACACCCTCGCTGTTCGACCTGCCGCAGGAGCTGATTGACCTCCGCATCCATGAGCAGGCGCGGCGATCGGTCCTCTCTCGGCTCATGCCGTTGACCGGCACTCTCGTTGTCGACCTCTCTCACCTCTGCGGCGACCTCGCTCGACACCACCCCATCGTAGGCCAACCACCGCCCGTAGGTGCGGGCGAAGGCGAGTCGTCGGGTGAGCGTTGCCGGGCTCTTGCCTTTGGTTCGTCCAGATTCGCGCCAGGCGGACACGGTCTCGGCGTCGAGCGCCTCGGCCGTGAACGGCTGCCCACGAGATCTGCGGAAATACGCGGCCAAGTCTTGCCAATCCGATCGATAGGACCGAGCGGTCGCGCCGCTCCGCCCCCGCGCTGAGAGCCAGTCCAGGAACTGACCAAACCGCACGTTTTCGTCGGAAGAGGCGAAGTGACAGATGGTTTGCATCATGATCCGAGCCCTCCTTCTGTTTCGTACCGTCCAGTCGGTTTACTGAAGCAGCGACAGCGCGGACTGAGGCTGCGCGTTCGCCTGAGCGAGGATGGTCGTCGCCGCTTGCTGGAGGATCTGGTTGCGGCTGAGGTTCGCCGTTTCAAAGGCGAAGTCGGCGTCCAGGATTCGGCTGCGGGCTGCGGCGGCGTTCTCGCTGATGGTCGCGAGGTTGCTGATCGTCGACTCGAGGCGGTTCTGCGTCGCGCCGAGTTGGGACCGCGTGGACGAGACCTGCTTCAGAGCGCGGTCGGTCATGAGCAACGCGAGGTTCGCGCCGTCACGAGTCGACAGATCGACGGTCTCCATGGACTGAACTTTTGTGACCCCGACCAAGTGATTGGCGGTAAATCCAATCAGCGCGGTGTCGCCTCCGGTGACCTGGTACTGCTCCTCGGAGTGCAGGGTCACGTTCGAGAGCGTCACGTCCGTGCCCGCCGCGTTCATCAAGCCCGTCCGAGCGGCCCCTGCGCCCACGGAGGTGACCTCGATATTGCGACCGTCCTCGGCCACGAGCTGAACGAAGCCATCCTCATCGACCGACGCGATGACCCCGGTATTCCCTGACACCGAGTTGATGGCCTGCACGAGGTCATCGTTCGCGTCGTTGGCCGAGACGACGAGACCCGTGATGATCTCCCCGTTGATCTGCACAAAGTTGTTCTGGTCGAGGGTGCCGCCACCGATGGCGTCGACGCCCGCACGAGTCGTTCGATTCGTATAGGCCGAGACCCCCGTGAACTTCGTCGAGTCGTTGATGGCCGCTGCCTTGGCGATGCCCGAAGAGGTCTGCAGCGTCGTCGACACCGTGTCATCGACAACGTTCGTATTCCGAATCGTCGTGCCGTTGATGGCGAGGTCATCCGCGCCGTCGATCGCGCCGTTCGAGACCTGTCCGGTGCTCACGGCCCATCGACCCAGAGACTCGGCCCGCGCGTCATCGACCTTCACGCTGATGTTCTCGCGGAAGTTCATGCCGATGTGGAACTGCTTCTGAATGAACGACCCATCCAGCACCTTCTGCTGGTTGAACGTCGTCGTCTCTCCGATGCGGACGAGCTCCGCTTTGAGCTGCTGCACCTCATCATTGAGCGCCGATCGATCGGCCTCCGTATTCGCATCGGAGGCTGACTGGACGGAGAGCTCACGCATCCGCTGAAGAATCGAGGTGGTCTCCTGGAGCGCGCCTTCCGCGACCTGGACCAGAGAGATGGCGTCGTTCGAGTTCCGAACCGCCTGACCGAGGCCGCGGATCTGGCTGGTGAATCTCTCGCTGATGGACAGACCCGCGGCGTCGTCACCGGCGGTATTGATCCGCAGGCCGCTCGACAAGCGGGCGAAGCTCTTGGAGAGCTTGCTCGTCGATGAGAGCAAGTTGCGCTGCGCGTTGAGCGCCGAGATGTTGGTATTGACGAAAAGACCCATATGTCCTCCTTGACCAAACTGCGGCGGCCGCTTTCGACGGCGCGCAGAGTGCGGTTGGCTGCCCGGCCATGGCTTGGGGGGCTGAAGTGATTGGTGCTGGTCTCCGCCTCTGTGGCGAAGGTCAGGTGAACTTGCCTGACTCGACTTGGGGCTAGGGCTTCACCTCCGGTGGCCCATGCCCGTGCGCTGTTCGTCGTCGAATCGAGGCCCGCCGACCTCTCGCGGGTCTCTGGCAGAGGCGTTCGCCCCACCGAGACCGGACACATCCTCTATGGAGGGATGGGGTCATGAGTCGACCTCAGCCTTGGAGCAGCGCCAGGACGTTCTGCGAACTCGAGTTGGCCTGCGCCAAGATCGAGGTGCCCGCCTGTTGCAGAATCTGGTTCTTGGCCAGGCCCGCGGACTCGAGCGCGAAGTCGGCATCCAGGATGCGGCTCCGGGCTTGACTGGCGTTCTCGGAGACGGTGGTCAAGTTCGCGATCGTGGAGTCGAGGCGATTCTGGATAGCACCGAGCTCAGCGCGGTCCTTGGTCACCTGCTTCAGCGCCCGATCGGTGATGAGCAGCGCGAGGTTGGCCCCGTCGCGTTCCTCGATGTTGATGCTCGAGACGGACTGGCCATTGGCGACCCCGATCAGGGCGTTATCCGAGAAGCCGATGAAGTCCTCATCGGTCCCGCTGGCCTGATACTGGGTCTCCGAGTGGAGTGTCACTGTGCCCGAGGTCACCCCCGCCACTCCCAGGCCGGAGATGACTGAACCTGTCCCGTTGAACGTCAGCTCGATGTTCCGACCGTCCGTCGCCTCGAGCTTGATGGTCCCGTTCGAATCTCGACTCGCCACCACTCCGGTGAAGTCGAACTCGGCGTTGATGGCCCGGATGAGCCCATCGTTGGCGTCGTCCCCGGCGACCACGAGCCCGGTGACGGTCCGGCCGTTGATGACCACGTTATTGTTCTGGTCGAGGGTGCCACCAGCGATCGCGTTGACCCCGGCCCGGACCGCTGCGTTGGCATAGGCGGACACGCCGGTGAACGCCGTGGAGTCGTTGATGGCGGCGGCCTTGGCGATGGCCGAGCCGGTCGCGAACGAGGTGCTCACGGTGTCGTCCTGGACACGCGTTGAGCGGACGCTGATGCCGTTGAGGGCCAAGCTGCCTGCGGTGAGCGCGTTGCTCGTGACCGGGGTGCCGGTCTGCACCGCCCAGCGCCCGAGGGTCTCACTTCGGGCATCTCGAACCCGGACCCGCACCGTCTCCCGGAAGTTCATGCCGACGTGGAAGAACTTGTCGGTGTAACTGCCGTCGAGCAGCTTCTGGCCGTTGAACGTCGTCGTCTCGCCGATGCGCTGGAGCTCGCCCTGGAGCTGCTGGACCTCGTCGTTGAGCGCCTCGCGGTCCGCGTCGGTGTTGACGTCCGAGCCGGCCTGCACGGCCAACTCTCGGATGCGCTGGAGGATGTTCGTCGTCTCCTGGAGCGCGCCTTCGGCCACCTGCGTCAGCGAGATGGCGTCGTTCGAGTTCCGAACCGACTGATTCAAACCTCGAATCTGACTGGTGAACCGCTCGCTGATCGAGAGACCCGCGGCGTCGTCGCCCGCCGAGTTGATCCGCAGACCGCTCGACAACCTCTGGAAGCTCTTCTGCAGCTTCGAGGAGGAGTGGAGCAGGTTTCGTTGAGCGTTCAACGAGGCGATATTGGTGTTAACAATGAGACCCATAACAGTCCTCCATGGTGGCACATTGGGGGAATCCATTTCCCCCGGCTGAGCTCGAATCGCACTTTTTCCCGTCGCTCCAGCCTCAGTAGCGAGACCGGCCTTCGGGCTTGAAACTCATCTGTTAATCAGTCTTCCAGGAGCGAAGAGAGATCCATCGAGGTCGAGTTGGCCTGAGCAAGAATCGCCCTGCTCGCGTGCTTGATGACCTCATCTCGCGTCTCTCGGGCCGAGGCCAGCGCGAGCGTGGCGTCCATGAAGGTCGGCGGGGCGGGCGGAATACACCGCAGAGCCGGCTCACTGGACTCAAAGTTTGAGCGAGCGACTGAGAGACGCAGCGAACGAGCCGAAGCCGTCGCCGAACTTCGAATGTGTCGCGAATTAGACGCGATCGACTGAGGCTGAGTTGATTGACAAGATTGCATTTCAGTTCTCCCTGAGTCAGTGACCGGCGAGGCACGCCGGGGTCTAAAGAGCTGCGATCAAAGCGGCGCTAGACTCGGTCTTAGCCCTGCAGGAGGGACAAGACGTTCTGTGAGCTCGAGTTGGCCTGGGCGAGGATCGCGGTGCCGGCCTGCTGGAGAATCTGGTTCTTGGCCAGGTTCGCGGACTCCTGCGCGAAGTCGGCATCCAAGATACGGCTGCGCGCGCTCGTGGCGTTCTCGGCGACCGTAGTCAGGTTTGAGATGGTCGACTCGAGCCGGTTCTGAATCGCACCCAACTGCGCGCGGTCCTGCGTGACCTGCATCAAGGCGCGGTCGGCGATGAGCAGGGCCAAGTTGGCCCCGTCACGGTTGCTGATATCGACGGTGCCCATGGCCTGCGCCGCGTTCACGCCGATGAGCTGGTTATCGACGAAGCCGATGAAGGTCTCATTGGCGCCGGACAGCTCGTATTGGCTCTCCGAGTGAAGCGTAACGGTGCCGCTGGTGACACCACCCGCGTTGGTCGGGTCGAGGCCAGAGATCACGCCGCCGTTGCCGGTGAAGCTCACCTCGATGTTGCGTCCGTCGCGGGCCTCCAACTCGATCCGTCCGTTGGCGTCCCGTCGAGCCACGACCCCCGTGGAGTCGAACTCGGCGTTGATGGCCCGAATCAGCGCGTCGTTCGCGTCGTCGGCCGAAACCTGCAAGCCGGTGATCGTCCGGCCGTTGATGACCACGTTGTTGTTCTGGTCAAGAGTGCCGCCCGCGACCGCTGCCTGGCTGGCGCGGACCGCCGGGTTGGAGTAGGCCGATACGCCGGTGAAAGACGTGGAGTCATTGATGGCCGCCGCTTTGGCGATGGCCGACCCCGTCGCGAATGAGGTGCTCAAGGTGTCGTCCTGGGCGCGGGTTGCCCGGACCGACACGCCATTGAGCGCCAGGTCTCCGGCGGCCAAGGCGTTGGTCGTGGTGGGCGTGCCGGTGAACACGGCCCAGCGGCCGAGCGTCTCCGAGCGGGCGTCACGGACCCGAACGCGGACGGTCTCGCGGAAGTTCATGCCGACGTGGAAGAACTTGTCGGTGAAGCTCCCGTCGAGCAGCTTCTGGCCGTTGAAGGTCGTCGTCTCGCCAATCCGCTGGAGCTCACCCTGGAGCTGAGCGACCTCGTCGTTGAGGGCCTCGCGGTCGGCGTCGGTGTTGACGTCAGAGCCCGACTGGACGGCCAGCTCACGGATGCGCTGGAGGATGTTGGTGGTCTCCTGCAGCGCGCCTTCGGCCACCTGCGTCAGAGAGATGGCATCGTTGGCGTTGCGCACCGACTGGTTGAGGCCGCGAATCTGACTGGTGAAACGCTCGCTGATGGCCAGACCGGCGGCGTCGTCAGCGGCGGAGTTGACCCGCAAGCCGCTGGACAGGCGCTGGAAGCTCTTCGCCAGCTTGTTCGACGAGTGCAGCAGGCTGCGCTGGGCGTTGAGCGACGAGATATTCGTGTTGATGATGAGACCCATAGATTTGTCCTCCGTGACATATTGAGACCCCCATCCGTGGGTGTCTCAGGGGCACTATTTGGTCGCTGACGCTCAAAATCGAGCGTGCGACCGATGGCACCTCGCAGAAACGAGATGCATTGACTTGGTTTGAAAGTTCGAGCCGAAGAGTCGGCGCTGAAAGTTCGAGCCGAAGAGTCGGCGCTGAAAGTTCGAGCCGAAGAGTCGGCGCTGAAAGTTCGAGCCGAAGAGTCGGCTCAGCGGCCCCGCAGCCGGGCTTTTCGTCGTGGCGCCGCATGGCGCTCGCGTCCTAGAATGGGCGTCGTCCTGACAGACTCAAAGTTCGGGGACGAGCGCTCGACGGCCAGGAGCAGCTCGCGTTCGGCCGCCTTCAACATCATTCTGAAGGCGGTGCTGAAGAGCGATATCTGGCTCACAGCGCGCTCGATGGTGTCTTGTGGAGGCATCGTTCAGACTCTCCCGCCAATGAGCGCGACCGGTCTCGTGAGGCCATGCACCCGAACGGGCGGCTGCCTCTCCCCTTCTTCGGCGACATACAGTCGCGTCGTCTCCAGACACTCATGACCGAGCACATCGGCCAGCCCCACGAGATCCCCGCGGGACAAGATCAGGAAGGACTGAGCGAAGGTGTTTCGCAGCACCTGAGGTGAGACCTTCACATGGGCGAAACTGCAGAACTTTCGAATCATGCGTTGAACGGCGTTGGCGGTGAGCGAGCCTCGCTCGCCGTCCCAGATGGGACCATCGTGGTCACCGCGTTCGTCAAACCAGGCCCGCAGCTTGCGTCGAGCGAGCGGCCCAATCTCCACCCGCCGCGCGCGGCCGCGGGTGTCGGCGTCGAGTCGAACAAGCCCCGTCCGGGAACCGAGTCCAATCTGCTCTCGGCGCAGCTCACAAAGCTCGCTCACCTTGAGGCCCGTCTCCAGCAACGTGAAGATGATGGCCTGGTCCCTCAGGTGTGCGCGAAGCTCAATCTCCTTGATGAAGCGGCGCAGCTCGATGTCCGAAAGGGCGCGGGGGCGACGGGGGATTTGCACCTGGGCCTCAACCCCCCGCACCTCACGCGCCGTCGTCTCCGCAACCACCCCGCGCTGCTTGGCGAAGTCCGTGTAGCGCTTGAGGAAGACCAGCTTGCGGTTGATGGTCGCCGAGGTCATCCCCCGCTCCATCAGGCCCGTCTTGAAGGCCCCCGCTGTCTCTCCACCCATCACATCGGCCGAAAACGGCGTGTCATGAGAGGAAATCCACCAATCACACAAACCGGTCCAGTCACTACGATAAGACTCGATCGTCTTCTGGCGGCGGCCGCGCGAGACGAGCTCGGCGACGAAGCCTTCGAAGAGGGCGCGCTCGGCCGGGGTGGCGGAGGCATTCTGGCTGATCGAACGAGTGATGAGCTGTGTGTTCATAACTATCTCCTGTTCCCCGACTCCGTGGGGAGATTTGGTCTTCAATCCGGAGCCGAACCCGCGAACTTACCCGCCTTGAAGCAGGGAAAGGATCGATTGCGGGGCTTGGTTGGCCTGGGAGAGAATTGAGATGCCGCCCTGCTGAAGAATCTGGTGTTTCGTCAGCTCAGAGGTCTCTTTAGCGTAGTCCGCGTCCATGATCCGACTGCGGGCTGCCGAGCTGTTCTCGACCATATTGGTCAAGTTCGACAGCGTCGACTCCATCCGGTTCGTGACGGCGCCGAGCTCGGCCCGGTCAGCCGTGATTTGCTGAATCGCCCGATCCACCTTCAGGAGCGTGAGGTTCGCCTGGTCGCGGGTCACGACGGAGACCGTCGAGATGGCCTCGGCCGAGGTGACGCCGACGAGCTGGTTGTTCGCCATGCCAATGAAGGCCCCGTTGGCGCCACCGAGCACGTACTGAGCGTCGCTGTAGAGGTTCAGCGCCGCCGTCTGAGTGGTCGAGGCCGGGAGGCCGACCATGGCGCCTGCCGCGCCGTTGATGACCACGTCGATGTTGCGCCCATCATTCGCCGTCAAGACGAGGTTGCCGGCGGCCCCTCGAGACGCGCTCACGCCGGTCTGAGGGAAGACCTCGTTGATGGCGCTGACGAGCTCGTCGTTGGCGTCGTCCGGGGCAATGTTGATGCCCGAGATGATCTGATTATTGATGATGATGTTGCTGGCGCTGTCGAGGACGCCGCCGCCGATGGGATTGGGGAAGGCGAGCACCGCGGGCAGGACCCGGGCCGTGACTCCGGTGAAGTCGGTGGAGTCATTGATGGCGCGGGCCTTGGCCACAGCCGAGGAGGTGGAGAGCGCGGTCGAGAAAGGATCGTCGACCAGCGTCGTCGCTCTGATGGCGATGCCGTTGAGAGTCAGGTCGCCGACGGCCAGGGGGTCCAGGCTGACTGGAGCCCCCGTGAACGTGGCCTGACGACCGATGGTGATGGCCCGTGAGTCGCGGATGCGGACTCGGACCTGCTCGTTGGCAAACGCGCCGACATGGAAGAAGGCGTCGATGAACGAGCCGTCGAGGATCGGCTTGCTGTTGAACCGCGTGCTGTTCCCGATGCGGTCGAGCTCGAGGATGAGCTGGCCGACCTCGTCTTGCAGTGCCAGACGGTCGGAAGCGGTGTTGACGTCGTTGGCGGCCTGAACGGCGAGCTCTCTCATACGCTGGAGGATGTTGGTCGACTCTTGCAGCGCGCCCTCGGCCACCTGGGACAAGGAGATAGCGTCGTTCCCGTTTCGGATGGCCTGCCCAAGGCCGCGAACCTGAGTCGTGAACCGCTCGCTGATGGCCAAGCCGGCCGCATCGTCACCCGCGGTGTTGATGCGAAGGCCGGACGAGAGCCGTTGAAAGCTCTTGTTCAGGCGAGATTGGCTGTGCAACAAATTGCGCTGCGTGTTCAACGAAGCCACATTTGTGTTGATGTAAAGTCCCATCGTTTCCTCCTTGGAAACTCCTCCTGTCAGGCTTCGAAAAGCCTCGACGGGAGCCGGCATCCATGCCGAGCGGGTCGAATCGACGCGTATGGGACACTCCCATCCGCGCCGCATTCAAACTGTAAAAGAGCCTCCGGAGCTTTCGGCTGCCGTCCTTGGCTGCCTTCGGTTCCGTTCACAAACCCTTCATCGGCGGGTCCGGTCGGAACTTCAAAAAAAAGTGCGAGGTTCTCGTGTTTCGTTATGCGGCGAGTCGTTCCGGCGCTCAGAAGCCCGCGAACGTCCCGTCCGCGGGCGCGGCCTGATGGCACATCGCGCAGTCGTCCCCGTCGATCTGAAGTCGCTTCCGCGTCGCCGGGTCGAAGCTCTCGTACTCCCAACCGTCAAACGTGCCTCGCGGCAGCCGTCGCCGCACGTCGATCCGCACGACGACGTCGTCCTCGGCCGGCACGACGTGCTCCTTGACCAAGACGGCCCCATCGGGGAACCGCCCCTTATTGTTGGGCCCCACGTCGGGTGAGCGGTAGAGGTGCCGCACCTCACCTCCGGCCTCGTCGACCACGGAGTCGGCGGTCGGCCATCGTCGGTAGCCGTGCGGAAAGCCGGGATCGGCCACGGGTGGTCGAGGGGCGGCCGACTGCGTCGCGTGGGTCGCGAAGGAGCTGCAGCCTGAACAGGAGAGCAGCAGCGTCAGGATTGGGATCGGTCGCATGTCTGGCGCATCTTGCAAGCCCTGCATCGTCGCTGCAACCTACGGCCGACTTGGGAGGTGGCTATGGACTTGATCGTTCGGGCGTTGAAGATGGGGATCTTCGTGGCGATTGTTTATTCCGGCATCCAGTTCGCCGGCGTCTACTTCCGCCAGATTCAGCTCACGAAGTGCATGTCCGATGAGGCGCTCGACGCCCGGAGGAGCAAGACAACAGAGGCCTATATGATGAAGGCCGTCGAGGACCGCTGCGCTCTATCCTCTACGGAGATGCCAGAGTTCGACGAGCTCAAAATCGAGGGCCTCGGCAAGCGCGGCAAAGACCTGGTGATCACGGCGCGGTACACCGAGGTCATCGATCTCAAGGTCTACAAGCACGTCATGGTCATCGACGTCGAGGCCCGCGCCGACGCGCCCAATTGACCCGTTTGGGCCTTTAGGGCGAGGCCAGCTTGCGGACCAAGGCCGGGATGTCTGCGAAGGCCGCGCCCAGGTTGCCGGGGGCCTTGCCGCCCGCCTGAGCGAAGTCCGGTCGACCGCCGCCGCGCCCGTCGACAGATTCGGCAAGCGCCTTGACGATGTTGCCCGCATGGAAACGTTTGTCGCCTCGACTCTCGCTGCCGATGGCCGCGAGGACCGCCGCCTGCCCGTCGACTTCGGCGCCGAGCACGACGACGGCCCGAGGGTTCTTGTCGCGGATGCGATCGGCCAGGGCCGACAGCGCCTCACGGGAGTCCGCGCTGACGACACCGCTGACAACCGGCACACCTTCGATCATCACGGCTGCCGCGAGCAGGCTGTCGGCGTCGTTGGTCGCCCCCCCTTGTCGAGCCTTTTCGAGCTGCCGCTTCAACGCCCGGATCTCCTCGTTGAGCTGCTCGATGCGCGCCGGGAGACGGTTGAGCTCCGGGGTCTTGGCGACGTGCGCAGCGGAGAGGAGGAGCGCGCGCTCCCGTAGCCAGAGGGCGTCGGCGGCGTGGCCCACGACGGCCTCGATCCGTCGCACGCCCGCGGCGACGCCCGTCTCGGCGGTAATCTTAAGGTGCCCGATGTCGCCGGTCCGTCTGACGTGGTTGCCGCCGCACAGCTCGAAGGAGTCGGACCCCGCCCGCACGGTCCGGACGACCTCGCCGTACTTCTCACCGAACAACGCCACCACGCCTTGGGCCTTGGCCTCGTCGATGGGCACGCCCTCGTGAATGTCGACCGCCTCGTTGCGCCTCACGTGTCCATTGACCCACTGCTCGAGCGCCTCGAGTTGCTCGGGCAACAGCGGCCGGGTGTGGCTGTAATCGAAGCGCAGGCGGTCCGGCTCGACGACCGAGCCCTTCTGCTGGACGTGTCCGCCGACGAGCTCTTTGAGCGCGGCGTGCAGGAGGTGGGTCGCCGTGTGATGGATCGTCTTCTGATCGCGCCGCTCCCCGTCGACGCGACAGCGGACCTTGGCGTTCTCCGAGAGCCCGCGCAGGGAGCCGGACGTCAAGTGCCCGAGGTGATGGATGATGCCGTTGACCTTCTGGACGTCGTCGACGGTCACACAGAAGCCGTCGCCCTCAATCCAGCCGTGGTCGGCCACCTCACCGCCGCTCTCCGCATATAGCGGCGTCGACTCGAGGACGAGCTCGACCCGGTCTCCCTGGCTGCGGTGGCGCACGACCGTGGTCTCGAGCTCCGAGAGGTTGTAACCGCCGAAGCCTCGCCCCGACCCCTCGGAGAGCGAGACCCACTCGCCCCCGTCGTCCGCATAGAACTTGCCCGCCGCGCGACTACGGTCCCGCTGCACGGTCATCTCGAGGGCATAGCCAGCCTCATCGACCGTGAAGCCATGCTCGGCCGCGACGATGGCGGTCAGGTCCGGCGGGAAGCCGTAGGTGTCATGAAGCAGGAACGTCTCGTGGCCCGTGACGACGCGAGGGGCATGTTCGCCGGCGACGGCGGCCCCTCTCGCCGTGACGATCTCCGAGATGCGCGCCATGCCCCGATCGATGGTGGAGAAGAAGCGCGCCTCCTCGTCTTCGAGCGAGGCCTGGGTGTTGGAGAGGATCGTGGGCGGGAGGTCGTAGACACCCTCGAAGACCTCGGCGACGATCGGCGCGAGCTGGTGCAGGAACGGGCCCTCGAAGCCAAGGAGCCGACCGTGCCGCACCGCGCGGCGCAGGATGCGTCTGAGGACGTAGCCACGCCCCTCATTGGCGAACTGGCCCCCCTCGCTGACGACGAATGTCAAGGAGCGGAGGTGGTCGGCGATGACCTGAAGGTGTACCCGCTGCTCGGGGTTTTGCCAGTCGGCGCCGGAGAGTTTGGCCGCCGCCTGGATGATGGGCTGGAAGACGTCGGTCTCGTAAACGCTGAGCTTGCCCTGGAGGATCATGGTGATCCGTTCGAGCCCCATGCCCGTGTCGACGGACTGGAAGGCGAGCGGTGAGTACGAGCCGTCGTCCCCGCGGTCGGACTCCATGAAGACGTTGTTCCAGAACTCCAGGTAGCGGTCCCCTGGCCCCCCCATGATGTCGCCCGGCCCTGTGCCGGCCTCCGGGCCGAGGTCGTAGTAGAGTTCAGTGCAGGGGCCACAAGGTCCCGTCGGCCCCATCGACCAGAAGTTCTCGTCGTCGCCCTTCTCGATGTCCCCGAAGCGATAAATGCGCTCCCGCGGCACGCCGATCTCGTTGAGCCAGACGTCGTATGAGAAGTCGTCGTCTTTATAGACCGAGGCGTGCAGCCGCGTGTGGTCGAGCCCGTAGACGTTGACGGACAGATCCCAGGCCATCTTGATGGCCTCGCGCTTGTAGTAGTCGCCGAAGGACCAGTTGCCGAGCATCTCGAACCAGGTCAGGTGCCGCCCGTCTTTGCCGACCGCGTCGAGGTCGTTGTGTTTGCCGCCGACGCGCATGCACTTCTGCACCGAGCAGGCGCGGGCATAGTCCCGTTTGTCCTGTCCGAGCAGCGTCGCCTTGAACTGGTTCATGCCCGCGTTCGTGAACAAGAGCGTGGGATCATCTCGCGGGATGATCGGGGACGACTCGACCTCGCGGTGCTCGAGGCCGGGTCGGGTGACGAAGTAGTCGAGGTAGGTGCGGCGAACGCGGCGCTGGTCCCAGATCATCTCAAGGCTCCCGTCATACGAGAAAAAACGGCGGCTCAATTAGCCTGCGAAGCCGCGCTGCGTCAAGGCGCGGCGACCCCGCCTCCGTGGCTCGGCCGAGGCTTGCTTTGCGCGGTGCGAGTGGCAAGGTGCAGCGATGAAGTTGACCATGCAGCGAGTCCGCCGGGGCGTGATGCCGCTGTGTGTGCTCGCCTGCGCCGAGCTCTCCGTCTCGGGCTCGGAACCCGCGCCCACGAGCGGCGATGCTCGAGTAGGCCCATCGGCGGACGCCCGTGGGCCACCGGACCTCGCCCCACGGCCCTCGCCGCGAGACGCCGCCAGCCGTGATGCGGAGGACGCGCCGTCTCTGACGGACCTGCCGACCTCGCCACTCGACGACCGGATGGCACCGCCGCTCATGGCCGCGATTGACCTGCTCCCGCCAGACGCGGACCCAACGGACGCACCGGATCTGGCCCCCCCGCCCCCTCCGCCCGATGGCCCGCGCGGTCGTTTTCCGGGCTTACCCCTCGTCTACAACCACGCCCCGGCCTCGGACGCGCGAGTCGCCACGCTCATCGCCGAAGCACTCGGCGGCCTCGGATTTGGACCGGGCGATCCCAGCGGACCACAGCCCGAGGACCGGGTCTTCGTGGGGCGATATCTCATGGCCTGGATCGACGAGACGGGCTTCTACGGGAAGATGAACGGCCTCTGGCGACTGAACGGCGTGGCCGGTGACGCGCTGGACTTCGAGGTGCGGGACGGTGATCGCCCGCTGAACTTCCTCATCGTGGGCGAGCGCGGCGACGGGCAGTTCCCGCCGGGTTATCCGGGGGCCGAGCACATCGAGTTCCCGAGTGGCGTGCCGGAGCCGAACGACGACCCGACCTGCGGAGACGGCGACTGGTGCAACCAATACGCGCTCAATGAGGCGACGAATATCACCGACAGGGACATCCCGTGGTGGCGGGCCTGCAACAACGGTGGGCCGACCTTCGAGACCCGTTTCCTGCCCATCGAGGAGGACGAGACCGAAGGTGGCCTGCGGCTCATGTACGAAGGCCCTCTCGTCAAAGAGGCCGACGGGGACGGCACGCACGATGGCGACGATTGCCACGCCCACTGGCTCTTCGAAGACGGCGTTCGGCGCCGCGTGAACCTCCGCGTGGGCTACGAGTTTCGTCGCGACGACTTCGCCTTCGACCGGCTCATGCAACTGAGCAACCCCGAGGGCAACCCAACCTTCGACGGGCCCATGTCTTTGATCGGCGGCTTCGTCATCACGAGCTGGCCCAACGCGCATATCGTCAAGCGTCTTGACCAATATCTCCGGCCCGAGCTTCGAGACCAGGCCGACACCGCCCACGGTCTCACGCTGCGGCGTCAAGCCTGGAACGACCACGACCGACCCGTGGTCGCCGGCGACGAGATCTTCGCTTGGATGGGCCAGCCGGTGTCCCTCAGCGTCGCGCCGGGCTTCGTGACGGGGCGA
Organism: Myxococcales bacterium; assembly: GCA_009692505.1. Taxonomy (GTDB): domain Bacteria; phylum Myxococcota_A; class Bradymonadia; order UBA7976; family UBA1532; genus SHZC01. Next base: position 28,271 of record SHZC01000014.1, on the reverse strand, counting down.
TCGGTCACGCTCTCGCATGAGGGGGCGAGCGATAACGACGACGTGGGGTTCTGCCTCTGCAGCGTGCACGGAGGCTTTGAGCTCGGCGGCGGGCTGATTCACGGCGGCCTCTCCCTCCCCCTCGCTGCCGGACAGTCGAGCCCAGAGGCCCGACGCCGGCTGTCCCTACCGCCTGGCCTCGCCCCGCGTGAGCCCCAGGTCCGCGTCTTCGAGGCCGAGGTCGACCTCGCGCACAACTTTGGGCGACTCGACGGCGACGGCTGGTCGGCCAATACGGCTCAAGAAGACGAGGGCCACCTCATCTATGGGCCCTACGCGAATGACCTCGGTGATGCGGCGATCGCCGTCGGCTTTCGGATGCTCGTCGACAACGTCGACGCCGAGGACTTGCGGGTGGTCATCCTCGATGTCTTCGACGCCGATGCCGCCGAGATCCTGGCCTCAGTCCCGGTGTCCAGGGCGGACTTCATCGTCCCGTTTCAGTACCAGGACTTCACGCTGGACGTGTCGCTCGTGGGCCGGGCCGGACATCGAATCGAGACGCGGGTCTACTGGGAAGACACCTCGTATGTGAAGGTGGACCACGTCTCGGTTCGCCCCCGCTGAGCCCCCACATCTGACTCCCCCACCACCCGGAGAAAATCATGCATCGACCCCACATCCTCATCCTCGCATTCCTGCTCCCCCTCCTCTCGCTCGTCGCGTGTAGCGGGAAGCCGGAGAAGGTGCTCGTCGGAGACTGGGTCGTCGACAAGTCGGCGATGCTCAAATCGGAGTTTGTTGTGGGCATGAAAGACGGGATGTCGCCCGAAGCCATGGCCGCCGCGATGGAGCGCCTGGATCAGGAGATGGGCAAGACAACCTTGTCCATCACCGAGACGACCCTGGTAGCGACGACCGCCAAGGCCCGCGAGGAGGCGACGTATAAGGTCCAGTCCGCAACGAAGGGCGAGATCGTGGTCGTCACGACCGACGCCAGCGCGAAGGCAGACGAGTACACGTTCCGCGCGGAGGGAGATCGCCTGACCATGAGGCACGGCGAAGAGACCGTCATCTTCAGGCGTCGTTGATCTTCAACGGGAGTGCTGGCAGCGTGCGCCCGCTCCGTTTCGGAGCGATTGCTCAAGCACGGAGTTCTCCTCATGCGTACGCTCGCTTTTTGCCTCTCACTGGCACTCCTCTTCGGTCTCTCGGCCTGCTCGAAGCCTGATCCGATGTCCCCGGCCATGGGCAAGTGGGGCGTCGATCTCGAGAGCGTGCTTCAGTCTGAGAAGTTCAAGTCCATGCCGCCCGACCAGCAGGAGTTCGCCAAGAAGATGGCCACGGAGTTCGTCGGCAAGATGACCTTCGAGTTCATGCCGGCCGGCAAGATGGTCGTCGGCGCGGGTGGCAAGGACATTGAGGGGACCTACGTCGTCGACTCGGTCAATGAGGCCGGCCAGGTCAAGCTGACGACCACGGCCAAGACCGAAAAGGGCGAGCGCAAGGAGAACGTCGAGCTGACGTTCACGCCCGACGGCAAGGTCAAGATGATGAAGGGCGCCGACGAACTCACGCTCATCAAGAAGTAAGCTCGCTCGAGAACACCTTCTTGATCTGGCTGTGGACGAGGCCGTCGTCGTAGAAGCCACGACCGAGGATCCGCGTGGGCGTGCGGACCAGGCACCAGCCGCGCCCGTCGTCAATCGGGGGGGCCGCGACGGGCTGGCCGCTCAGGTGACGGTCGCCGTCGTCCTCGGATAACAGACAGAGATTCCGGCGGCAGCCGTGGCCAAACCGCCTCAGGAAGGCCCCGGTTGGCTTGCCACCAGGCAGCGGGTCGCGGAGCACCGGCAGCCCCATGGCCTCGACTCGGACGCCACACGGCACGCTGGCAACGGCGGTGGTGAGCCAGAGCGTGGGCGTGCCGGGTCGATGCCAGAAGGTGTGGTGGGCGAGCACAGACGCGGGCAGACCGAAGCGGCCCTCCAAAAAAGCGCGCACGGCGGCGTCGGCCTCTGGAGGGCATCGCTCAAAGTGCGCGGTTGATCTCATGGGTCTCCGGGCGCTAGGGCAGGCGACGCATGGCTGCGACGAAGAACCCACCGGTGTCGTTGTGGTGTGGCCAGAGGCGCGCGGTCTGGCGGACGGCCTCGGGGAATTGACGGCCCTGAAAAGACGTCACGCCGGGGCTCGCGCGCAGCCCGAGGGGGGCTATCAGCGGCAAGAGCTCTACGCCTTCGCCCAGCACCGCCGCGACCACCGCCTCGTTCTCCTCCGGGGCGTAGGTGCACGTCGAATACACCACGCGGCCGCCCGGTCGAACGAGCGTCAGGGCGCGGCGCAGGAGCCCAAGCTGAACCCCGGCGATAAACGTGCGGAAGCTCGTGCTCACCTCCTCTACTCGACCTCCCGGCTTGCGGCTCGTGCCCTCGGCGCTGCACGGCGCGTCTACGAGCACGGCGTCATAGCCCGGGGCTTCGAACGGAAAAGAGACGCCGTCCTGGCAAGTCACGACGACCGAGGTTAAGCCGAGCCGGTCGACGAGCCGCCGCAGCGCGCTCAGACGTCCGGCCTGACGGTCGTTGGCGACGATGATGCCCCGGTCCTCCATGGCGATGGCGAGCTGCGCGGTCTTGTTGCCCGGCGCGGCACAGAGATCGAGGACGCGTTGACCCGGCACCGCCTCGATGAGCGCGGCGGGCCACAAGGCCGCCTCCTCCTGGACGTGCAGCTCACCCGTGATGAACTCCGGCAGGCGACCCGGAGCGAACGTCGGCGGCAGTCGATAGGTGTGCGGACGCCAGAGGATGGGCGTGAGCTCGGGGCAGCGATCGCGGAGGCGAGCGGCCGTCGCGTCGAGGTCTGTGCGGAGGGGATTGAGCCAGACGACCCGAGGCAGGGGCGTTGCAGCGGCCTCTAGGAACGCCGGCAGATCATCGACGAGCGGGGCATAGCGTTTCAGGTGGGTCAGCGTCATCCCTTGACCCCTCCCGCCGTGAGCCCGCCAACGAGGTGCCGCTGGAGCGCGAAGAATACGGCCATGACCGGCAGGCTGACGACGAGCGCCCCCGCGGCGAAGTGCCCCCACTCCGTGGAGAACGCCCCGACGAAGCTCTGGACGGTGACCGGCAGCGTATAAGCCTGCTCCTCGCTGAGGAACGTCGCCGCGAGGATGAACTCGTTCCACGCGGTCAGAAACGAGAAGAGCGCGGTCACCGCGATCGCCGGTCGCGACAGGGGTAAGACGATCCGCCAGAAGACGACGAAGGGCCCGGCGCCGTCCATCATCGCGCTCTCCTCGAGCTCACGCGGCAAGGTGTCGAAGTAGCCCTTGAGGTTCCAGACGCAGAACGGGATCGCGGTCGTCGAGTACACGAGAACGAGCCCGGCCGAGCGGTTGAGCAGGCCCAGGGACTCGATGAGGGCATAGAGCGGGATGAGCATGAGCGTGCCGGGGAACATCTGCGTGACGAGCAGTGCCAGGAGCCCCGCGCGTCGGCCGGGGAATCGAAAGCGGCTGAAGGCATAAGCCGCGGTACACGAGAACATCACGCCGATGGCCGTCGTGAGGCCCGCGACGAGCAAGGAGTTCCCGAGCTGTCGGAAGAAGTGCGGGCGCGAGAAGAGGTCCCGAAAGTTGTCCAGCGAGATCACCTCGGGGATAGGCAGCAGCGAGGTGTCGAAGGACTGGCTTGGGCGAAAGGCCATCGAGACGACCCAAAGCGCGGGGAACAGCGTCAGGAGGCTCGTGGCGACCAGCCCGGCGTGCACAACGAGGTCTCGGAGCCTCATGACTCGTCCGCCCGGGTGAGGCGCTGCGCGAAGAGCCCCCAGACGAGGAGGAGCAGGAAGATGAGCACCGAATACGCCGCGGCGTAGCCATATCGGTCCTGCTCGAAGGCCCAGCGATAGGCCTCGGTGACGAGAATATCTGTCGCGTGGTTCGGCGCGCCTCCGCTGACGAGGTAGATCACGTTGAACATATTAAACGTCCAGACCGTGCCGAGCAGGACCGCCGGGATCAGCGCGGGTCGCAGGAGCGGCAGGGTCACATGGCGGAACTGCTGCCAAGCCGAGGCGCCGTCAATCCTCGCCGCCTCGTAGAGGTCCTTCGGGATGCTCTGCAGGGCACCCAAGGCGGTGACCATCATGAAGGGAAAGCCCAGCCACGTATTGGTCGTCACGTTGGCTACAAACGCCGTGAAGAAGCCGGAGAACCAGGCGACGGGTTCGAGCCCGAATTTCAGGAGCAGGTGATTGATCAGCCCATATTGCTGGTTGAACATCCCCTTCCAGACGAGCGCCGTGATGTAGCTCGGGACGGCCCAAGGCACGATGAGGATGACCCGATAGAGCCCCCGAAATCGAAGCAGCGGATCGGAGAGTACAAGCGCGAGGGCGAGCCCAATGGCCAAATGCAGCGCGACGTTGATGCCCGTCCAGGCGATGGTCACCGCTGCCGTGAAATAGAAGGACAAGGGCTCCGTCAGGCGTCGGCCCGTCGACGAGAGAATATGGATGAAGTGGTCGAGCCCGACGAACGTCGTCTGCCCGTCGACCTCACTCGTAAAGGCGAGCGCCACCCCGAAGAGGAACGGCAGGACCACGAGCAGGCTGAGGCCGACGAGCGCGGGCGCCACATAGGCATAAGCCCGACGATGAGGTGAAGGCCCGACGCCCCGCATCGAGCCCAAGACGCCCGTGCCCACAAGCGGAAGGAGCACGACGACGGCGAGGAGGAAGGTGGCGGCGATGGGATCGGCGGTCGAACGGGCCGCGCCCTCGAGACGGTCGATCGCCACGATCCGCCAGCCGAGCAGCGTGAAGAGGGTGCCGACGCAGAGGAGCGCGCCGATGAGGGGACGGACCCGGCTCGTCGGTTGTTTTCGTACGAGGTCGAGCCAGAAGAGGAGCGCTGCGAGGGCGCCGATGGCCAAGCCGAAGACCGGGAGCCCTACGCGGGTGATCGGCATCGAGGTGACTACGGCCGATCCGACGCCCGCCTGAAAGCGACGATCCGACAGGGCCGTCACGCCACCGATATGCACGAGATCGGCGACCCGCTTGTCGTCTTCCGAGGACGCGAGCAGTCGGGTCCCCACTCGCGAGGGATCGGTGTGGGCGACGACCTCCAACCGCCGCAGGAAGGGGTAGCGGGCGTCGGCGGCGACGACCTTCACGAGGGCCGCGCTCTGGACTGCGGGGTGAGCGCGCAGCTGGGCGATTGCGACGTCGCCCTCCTGGGCGATTGCGACGTCGCCCTCCTGGGCGAGATAGGCGGCGAGGTGCAGCGCGAAAGCCTGGCCGTTCTCCAGCGCGCGGTGGCTCGCGTAACGATCGACGACCATGGCACCGAACGCGGTCGCGAAGATCACCGCGAGGCACGGCCCCAACGCAGCGACGTTCTTCACGGCGCGCCCTCTTCGACGCGCGTCCGGGCCAGACGCAGAGCGGCCGCCGGGTCCTCGCCATGAACGATCGCGCGGGAGAGGGCGTCCTTCAGGGGCGTCCACATCCGGCGCATATGAGGCCGATTGCTCAGCGCGACCGAGTGGCCGAGCTGCGCCCGAAAGACCTGCGCGAAGGGATCGTCCCGGACCTCACTTCGTAAATACACTTGACGATTGGCGACGAGCTGGCCGCCGGTCTGCGAGCGCACAAAGGCGGCGTCGTCGGTGGTCAACGCGGTCATGAGCTCGAAGGCCGCCGTCTTGTGTTTGGAGTAGCGGTTGAGCATGAGCCCCTCCACCCCCAGAAACGGGCGTGAGGGCCGGCCGGTCGCCGAAACGATCGGCAATGGCGCGACCCCCCAGCCCTCGTGTCCCGCAAGCTCGGCGCGAAACCACGGGCCGCTGACGACGTAGGCCAGCGAGTGCTTGAGGAAGAGGCTGCTCACGAGCGCGCTCGTCGCCTCGTTGGGGATGACCTTGTGGTCGACGAGCAGGCCCCGGACAAAATCGAGGCTCGCGGCGGCCTCGTTTGAGTCGAAGGCGAGCGTGTCCCGCTCGTCGCTGTAGAGGGCCCCGCCGAAGCCATCGAGGAAGGGCTGGTGGAAGTAGAGGCTGTCGACCTCGTACCCGAGCCCCCAGACCGCTGGATCTCGCGCGCGCAGGGCCGTCGTCTGGGCGATGAGCGCGTCGGTCGTCCGTGCGGGCTCCGTGACGAGCGTCCGGTCATAATACAAAGCGAGGCACTTGAACGCGAGCGGGAGGCCGTAGAGGTCACCGCGATAGACGAGCGGCGAGAGCGTCTCGTCGTAAAACCTCTCGGCCAGAGCCGCGTCGGTCAAGAACCCCAGCGGCTCGAGGTAGCTCCTCTGGGCCCAGTCGCCGACGCGGTCATGGGCGAAGACGAAGACATCCGGTCCATTTCCGCGCGGGATGGCGACGCCGAGCTTATCGGGCAGCGCGTCGTGGGGTACGGCGACCAGGACGACGTCGAGGTCGGGGCGCGTCGCGTCGTAGGCGGAGACGGTGGCCAAAAACGCGAGTCGCTCGTCACCCCGGTAGCTGTGCCAGACCGTCAGCTCGGTGCGGGGGGGGTCCGGGACGGCGGGCGGGGTCGCAGCCGAGCAGGCGCAAACACCCAAGGCCCAAGCGATCCGGCGCCCTCTCATGGCGAGCAGCGCGATTCCGTCTGGCGATCGAAGACGTGTACCGCCGACGCCTCGACCCCGAGCACGATGCTCTCCCCGGGCATCACCGAGACGGGGCCCGTCAGGCGCGCGACGAGCGGCCGGGCGCCGATGCGGCAGTGAACGTAGGTCTCATGGCCAAGGGGCTCGACGACCTCGACGAGGGCCGGGAGCTGGAGCGTGGCCTCACGCCCCGAGGGGGTGGTTCCGACCACACGCAGCGCCTCCGGTCGAACGCCCAGCACGACCTCCCGAGGCGCAGAGGTCTGGCTGGGGAGTCTCCACCGCAAGCCCTCGAAAACGAAGTCCTCGCCGTCTCTATCAGCCGGCAGGAGGTTCATCGAAGGGCTGCCTAAGAACGTGGCAACGAAGAGGTTCGCGGGACGCTCGTAGAGGTCCAAGGGGGCACCCATCTGCTGCACGCGACCGGCGTTCATGAGCACCATGCGGTCCGCGAGCGTCATGGCCTCGACCTGATCGTGGGTCACATAGACGGAGGTCGCGCCGAGCGTCCGATGGAGCCGCGCGAGCTCCACGCGCATCTGGTGGCGCAGCTTGGCGTCGAGGTTGGAGAGCGGCTCGTCAAAGAGGAACAGCCCCGCCCGCTTGACGATGGCCCGGCCCATGGCCACGCGTTGCCGTTGCCCACCCGACAGCGCCTTGGGCCTCCGATCGAGCAGGGTCGTCAGCTCGAGGGTCGCGGCCACTTCGTCCACTCGCTTGACTACCTCGGCGGTCGGCAGTTTCCGGAGCATCAGGCCGAAGGAGAGGTTCTCGCGCACGGTCATGTGCGGATATAGCGCGTAGCTCTGGAAGACCATGGCGACGTCGCGGTCCCGAGCGGGCACGTCGTTGACTTTGCGCCCGCCGATGTGGAGCTGACCTTTGGTCACGTCTTCGAGGCCCGCGATCATCCGCAGGGTCGTCGTCTTGCCACAGCCCGAGGGGCCGACGAGCACGATGAACTCGCCCTTGGCGACCGCCAGCGAGACGTCCGAGACCGCGACGAAGCCGTCATCATAGGTCTTGCCGACCGCATCGAGCTCGAGCTGAGGCATCTTCAGGATCTCTGGCGTCGCGAGAGCGAAGGCCTGAGCCCGAGCAGCAGGAGCAAGATCGAAATCGAAAGAGGACCGGAGCCTCCGCTCGAACAGCCGCAGTGAACCGAGCTCGCGCCGTCCCCGGAGCCACCGCTTCTGTCTCCCGACTCCAACATCGGCCCCCCCGGCCCGACCTCCGTGGGCGAGCGCAGGGCATCTTGAGGTGGGCCCAAGGCGTCGGAGCTTGTGTGGGCGTCACCCGGTGTTGACCCGTCGAGACCCGCGTCGAAGGCTCCGCCCGAGGCGTCGGACCGGCCCGAGGCGTCGGACTGCCCCGAGGCGTCGGACCGGCCCGAAGCGTCGAGAGGGACCGCAGCGTCCAAACCGACCGCGGCGTCCGTAGCGGGCAACCCGGCGTCAGGGCTCGCCTCGCCCCCAAGGCAGAATCGCTCCGGGACCGCGTCGCGTGAGAGCAGATATGCGCCTGCCCCGAAGCCGACCATCGGCATCGCCCCTTCGTACCGCGCGCCCTCCGGGGTGAGGAGCTCCGGCAAGACGCCGGCCGCGTCCGCAGCGAAGGCCCGGAGCCCCGCGAAGAGGTCGGGCCCAACAAGACCCGCGGCGCGTCGCCAGACCTCCGTCCGAAGATCCAGAAAGACCCACTCCTGCTCATCGTAAAAGCCCGCCTGACCAGGACCGCCGCCCCGGAACTCGCCGTCGTCGTTGCGCTTGAAGCCTCGACCCGGCCCGACCCGAAGCGCGCGAGTCAGGGCGTCCCAAGTTGAAGCAGACACGGCGTCGTCCGGCGCGATGAGCCCAAGCGTGAAGGCCTCGACGACCGCGAGATCGTGGAAGCCGGACCCGCGCTCGACCTGCTCGAGACTCGAGCCGAGCACGCCGTCGTCGGTGACCATCTGCGTCAGGAGGCCCCGCCGAAGTCGGCGCGCGAGGTTCCGCCATCGCTCACCGTCGACGCCGAGCCGCTCGGAGGCTGCTGCGGCGTGACAGAGCCCCGCGGCGTTGACGATGTTCGAGTAGGCGAACCGCTGCCGCTGGCCATCGTCCAAGTCTCCGCCCATCCAGTGCCGCTCCCAGATGCTGCTGTCCGCCACGAGGAGGTCCAGCTCGTCTACGAGCGACTCGATGACCTCCAGGACGAGGGCCTCGATCCGGGGCCAGTAGGGGGCGAGCCGGTTGATGTCGCCGCCGGCGTCCAGGTAGTGGCCCATCGACCAGAGGAAGAGGCCGAAGTCATCCCACTCGATGTTGGGCCCGTTCGCGTTGAAGTCCGTCTCCTCGGTCCCGTCGCCGAAATATCGCGTCACGCTGATCAGGTACGGGCGGCCCACATAGTCCACGTATTGGCCGGCGTTGGCCTCGAGCTGAAACCTCAGGGCCGCCCAGGCCTCCTCGAGCGCGCCGATTCGGGCGAGCGCGGCGGTCGCGTACGCCATGTCCCGCACCCAGGCGATGTTCCAGATCCCGGGCGGCAGGCTGGCGAGGATCTGGCCTTGGCCACCCCCCGCCGTCCGGACCTGGGCCATGCGTATGAACGCCGCCTGCTGCCGCTCGAAGCCGTCGGCCGGGGGGCGAACACCCCGAAGGGAGGCTTGCCAGACCGACCACTGCCGCCGCTCGTCGTCGAGCGTGAGCGAATCGCCTTCGACACCGACGCCGATGACCGCGGCACCGATGGTCAAGTCACCTGACCGTTCGGCGAACTCGAAGCCAATGACCGCGTCGTCGGAGACCGTGAGCTCGACGTCCCCAGGGGGAGGAAAGTTTGAGCCCGGACCCAGACGAAAGGGGTTGTTCGGCGGCACCGCCAAACCGATGGGCGCGACGAGCGGCCGATGCACGACGGTGAACCGATCCCCCGCCTCGCGAACGGCACCGTTGCCTAAGGGACGAACCTCCTCGGCCCCTACGTCGCCATCGACGGTCGGTCGGCCAATTTGCAGGTTGTGCAAGCTGACGATGGTCGCGCCGGGTCCGCCGTCAATCTGGACGGCATACGCGAACGCCGGCCCTCCTGCGGCCCAGGGGCTGTAATACCAAGCATCGACCGTGCGACCTTCCACGCTCTGCCGCACATGAATGATGTTGGTCCCGGCCTCATAGCCGGCCGTCAGGATCGGCACGTCCGTCAGCCAAGTGATCACGCCCCCGAGACGCACGCCAAGATAAGCGTCGTAGAGAAGCTCAGGCACGTCGCGACCCGCGGACTCGGTGCGGTAGATCGCCGGCCAGAAGTCCGTGAGGCGGCGCGTCGTCAGGTCGTAGACAGCGGCGCCGTGCCCATTGCTCGTCGTCAGGCGGGTCAGGGCCGTGGGCAGGCGGTCATCGAGGCGGCCATCGAGGGGATCGGGCGGCGGAGGATCACCGGCGTGGGCTTCGGGCGCCCAGAAGATGAGGGCAGTCAGGAAAAACGCGGCTTTCATGCGGCCAATATTGATAGGCGTGACCGCTCGGTGACGCAACGGCCACACCGCCGACAACCGTTTTTCGCGTGCCCGGAAAAAAAACGGCGATCCCCCCTTGTCGAAGTTAAAAGGAGCCCTATACTTCGAGTCAGGACCGCGATCAATGGGAGTGTGAGGGACTAGATTAATCCCTGTACCCGTTGCAACGGGTTTGGTTCCTGACTGTGGTGTGCATGCCGACCTTTAGTCTCGTCGGAAGCCTGAAGCAGCCATTCACCTTACCCACCTCACAGAGGTCAGTGGGTTTAATCAGCACCCCGAGATTCACCCCAGGGGTCGCCGTCCTTATCTTCTTCGAAAGGCACCCGGTGAAAGCTGGGTGCCTTTCGTCTTTCAGCGGTAGGTGAAGCGCAGCTCGTAGTCACACAGGAAGAAGGTGTCCCCCTCTTCGACCCGCTTGTGCTCGATCCGCTTGCCGTTGAATTCGATGCCGTTGGTGCTGTCGAGATCCTTGATGAAGTACTGGCCGCCTCGGTAGATGACCGCGCAGTGCTTGCGGGAGATGTTGCCGTCACGGATCGTCAGATCGGTCTGTTGGCTGCCGCGCCCGATGATGAACTTCTCCTTGTCGATGCGGTAACGCTGACCGTTGAACAAGAGGAAGAGCGGTGGACGCGCCCCCGCCGCCTCCTGTGGCTCGGCCGCGGGGACCGCCGGTGCTGCTCCACCCCCCGGAAGCGGTGGCGGCGCGCGCCTGAGGGGCGGAGAGGGTGCCTGAGGTTGGGCGGAAGGTGCTGGGGCCGGGCGCAGAGCTGCGGGGGCCGGCGTATTCTGGCCCTCGGCTCTGGGTGCGGCCAAGCTGTAGTTCCGACTGCGGGCGTAGTGCCGCATGGACTCGTTGATCAGGTAGTCCATCGAGCAGCCGAGATCGCGGGTCATGACTTCGAAGAGCTCCCAGAGATAGTCGCGACAGTAGAAGCTGCGCAGCGTCTTCCGGTTCTGATCGGACATTTTTCCCTCGATTTCGCTAGAGCCAAGCAACACGGCGCGGAGAATCCACTGGCATCGTGCGGGGCGAGCGTTTAGCACAACGGATTCGGAATTTGAAACCATACGGAGGGGCCGTGCGAGGCGTCGTTCAGCGAGTCAAGAGCGCGAGGGTCGAGGTCGACGGTCAGATCACGGGTCGGATCGAGGCGGGCCTGCTCGTCCTCGTGGGGGCGGGGCGAGGGGACACGCAGGCAGACGTCGATTACCTCGTCGACAAGACGCTGACGCTGCGAATCTTCGCCGATGCCCTGGGCAAGATGAACTTGGACGTCCGACAGATCGGCGGCGCCGTCCTGGCCGTGTCCCAGTTCACGCTCTACGGAGACGCTCGGCGCGGTCGGCGGCCCGGCTTCCACACGGCCTGCGCGCCCGACGAAGCCCGCCGACTTTACGACCTCTACTGCGAGGGCCTCGCGGCAAAGGGCGTTCGGTGTGAGACGGGGGTATTCGGGGCGATGATGGACGTGCACCTCGTCAACGAAGGTCCGGTCACGCTGCTCCTGGACAGCTCCCGGAGCTTCTGATTCGCGCCCTACGCTTCAAACGAACTGGGGGCGGACGAGCTTGCGTTGGGTCATGCTCTGCGCGGCTGCGGGCGGGTCCCGGACGAGGCGGAACCCAGAGGTCAAGCTCGTCTCATCGGCCCAAACGGGCACGCGATAGGTCACCCGGCAACCGTTCTCGCTGCTCGTCTCGTAGTTCCCGCCGCGAAGAACCCGCAGGGCCGGATCGGCAGCGAACGACGAGTCGGTGAACTCGCTCAGGAGCCCCGCCATGTCGAAGACGCCATAGGGCGAGCAGTCCGCGATGAACGAGCCAACGGGCTCAAGCGACGGGCGACCTGGCCGCGAGCTCGCCATTTTGCAGAACGTGGCGTCGAAGCGATTGCCCCAGGGGTACTTGCGGCGGTCCGGGCCGCGCGCAGCCTTCTCCCATTCCTCCTCGGTCGGCAGCCGGACCGCGAGGCCGACCCGCGTCGTATGCCACTCGCAGTAGGCGCTGGCGTCATCGTAAGAGACGCCGAAGATGGGCCAATAGGGCTGCCATTCAAGACCCTCGCGGTCCCGCGCCGGCAAGTCGTAGGTGCCCGTGGCAGACACGGTCCAGAGGAACCCCTCGGAGGACTTCAGGCGAGGGCACCGGGCCTGCGCGCCTTCCGGATTGACGATCGCGGTGTCCTGAATGAACGAGAGATACTCGATGCAGGTGACGGGGTATCGGGCCATCAAGAAGTCGGGCACATGGGCGACGCGACGATGCCGAGCGGAGACGCAGGCGTCGTCCCCTCCCATCATGAAGTTCCCGCCGGGCACATAGAGGTAGTGCTCCCCCTGCTCCTCGGGGCGGAATAAACGAACGACCACATCCGAGACCTCGCCGCGGTCAATCTGGATGGGGCAGCGCACCTCCATATAGCCGGGATGCTCGAAGCAGAGCTGCCAGTTTCCCTCGGCCAAGGGGATGTTGTTCAGCGGCGTCGTGCCCTTCTCCTCCTCCATGAGTGCCTGGAGTTGGAGGTCGACCTCGACGTATCGCGCGGCCGTCACGCTCACGCCCGGCGGGTCACTCCGAATGACGACGCGACCCTCGCCCTTCATCTGCTGATCGAAGAAGCCACGGTTGTAGGTGGCGACCATCAAGCGATGAGCGATGACGGCGGCCTCATCGCCCTCAAGCTCCGCCTCACGCAGCTTGAACCAGTAGAGTCGGGCGAGCTCGTTGGACGCCTGATCGTTCGACAGATCGAAGCCGATCGCCGCCATGAAGGCCTGGGCGGCGCCGCTATAGAGGCGCTGCATCTCGCTGACGGCCTCTGTGACGTCGGCCTCCCGCGACCAGAAGCTGCGCTTCGCCTCGATCGGCTCGTGGCCGTGAAGATGCCATTCCAGCTCGGCGACCTCGGTCCGAAGCGTCTCGACCCGCGCTCTGGCCGCACGAAACGCGGCGGACAGCGTCAGACCCTCATCGACCTTCTCACGAGAGAGCCGCGAGCGGCGATCCAGATCTTCGACGCCGGAGAGGTACCGCTCCAGATCGGCGACGATCTCTCGACTCGACTGGTAGCGATCCTCGCGACGCTTCTGGAGGCAGCGCATGACGATATCCTCGAGCAGGCGCGGCACCTCATTCTGCGGCGCGCGAACGCTCGGGGGCGTGACCGGCTGGGTGAGGACCGCAGCCAGCGTCTGCCTGAAATTCTTGCCTCGAAACGGCGGTACATACGTCAGGATCTCGTACAGCAGCGCGCCCAGGGCGTAGACATCCGACCGGGCGTCCACCTCATCCACACGCCCCGCCGCCTGCTCGGGGGCCATGTATGAGGGCGTGCCCGTGACCACGCCCATGAGGGTCGAGTCCTGCGAGCGGCTCCGCAAGGTCGAGACCGCCTCCCCGGACTGCGCGCCGGGGGCCTGAAGGCCCATCGACGACGCCGAGCGGTCGCTTGAGCGATCGGCCGGGTCGCTCTCCTCGCTGCGCCCCATCACCTTGGCGACGCCCCAGTCGAGCACGAGGACCTCGCCGAAGTCGCCGACCATCACGTTGCTCGGCTTGATGTCCCGATGCACGACGCCGCGGCTGTTGGCGAAGCCGATGGCGAGGCAGACCTGCTGGAAGATTTGAACGAGGCGCGTGCGGGTGAACTCGGCGATGGACCAGTCCGCGTCGACGAACTCGCCGGGCTTCCGCAGGCGGCGGATGATGTCCTTGATGGTGCGCCCCTTCACGAGCTTCATCGTGAAGAAGACCTCGCCCCCGCTGAAGCAGCCGAAGTCATGGACCGGGACGATGTTCGGGTGCTCGAGCTGGCCGGTGATCTGGGCCTCCTCGATGAACTTCTTGAGGACGTAGTCGGAGACCTTATTGCCCTCGAGCAGCGTCTTCATGACGAGGGTGCGCAGGAGGTCACGATCGCGGACGAGGTTGATCCCCCCGACGCCGCCGCGAGCGATCTCCTCTCCGAAGGCATACCGCTCCGGCGGTCTCGAGTCGCCGGCGTGATGCGCCCGTAGGTAGGCGATCTTCTCCATGAACTCTTCGGGCGCGAAGTGCTGCCCACCCCCGCCGCCGACCGACCCCTCCTCGGCGTTGAGCCAACTGCCGGACCGAGACGAGTCCAGCCCGTCGATGGAGGCAGCCTCCAACGAGAGCCCGACCGAGTCCAGAGGCCCCAGCCCCCGGGCCCGGAGCGCGTCTTCGATCTGACTGCCCTGGCCCTGCAGGATGAGCTCTTCGAATAAGGCGAGCATGGACGCGGCGTCGAGCTGGCCTCGCTTGACGGCGAGCCGAAGGTGGTTGAGCACGTCGGTCATGAGGTGGGCCTTAAGACCCGCACTGACATTGGATCGCGTGATAGGTCACGCCTTCGCTGCAGGCGCCGGCGACGCAGTTGGCCATGTTGTTGCTGCAGTCCTCACCGTTTGCCAGGATGCGGCGCACGCCGTGGTCGATCCAAACGTCGCAGTTCGCACGCCCGTATTGACCATCGTTCGCCGCGTCGCAGCCCTCCGTCGGTCCACTGCCGGCGAGGTTGCAGATGAATCTCGCGCCGATCGCTCTGAGGCCCACGGTGGCGCAGGTCTGTCCGCAGTTGATCGACCCATTGTACTGGACGTTGGGTCGAAACGGCTGCCCGTCGTAGTTGGCGAAGACCCACTGCTCGACGGGACACAGAAAGCCGCGCGCGGGCTCCGGCTCATCGGCCATGCCGTCACAGTCGTCGTCCCGGGCGTTGCAGGCTTCAACGACCGGCGCCACCTCGCCCGAGCAGATGAGCTGTCCCTGCGGACAGGCGCGGCGACCGGCCACGCACTCGCCGACGTCTGAACCGCATGGTGCGTTCCGCTCGGGGAACGTCTCGTCCGTCGCCCCGTCGCAGTCCTGATCCAGCCCGTCACACACCTCGTCGGTCGGCAAGACGCCTCCCGCGCACGCCTCGAGGCCGTCGACGCAGGCGATCGTCCCGCCCTCACATTGCCCGACCGATACGCCGCACGGCTCACCGAGGCGCGGGAAAGCCTCGTCGACACGCCCGTCGCAGTCGTTGTCGATGCTGTCGCAGAACTCGAGGCCGCCTCGGGTGGGCAAGCAGGCGTACTCGCAGCCGTTGTCTGGCAGGCCATCGGCGTCCAGAAAGGGGTAGTCGCAGGCAGCGACCGCACAGGATCCCTCCTGACACGCCGCGAGACCGTGATCGGCTTGGCAGGGATTGAAGCAGACCCCGCAGTGGTCGACGTTCGAGTTGATGTCGATGCCCTCATCGATCGAACCGTCGCAGTCATCGTCTTCGCCGTCGCAGCTCTCGACCGCGTCGGCGCTCCGCGTGCACCTGTACTCGCAGCCGTTGAAGTCTTCGCCGTCGAGGTTCACGCGGCCGGGCACGCAACCGGCGACCCCGCACTCCCCGGCGCGGCAGACGGCGATCGCCGCGTCGAACGAGCAGACATAGCCACACCGCCCGCAGTGGCTCGGATCCCCTGAGAAGTTCGTGTCTTCATCAACCCGGGCGTCGCAGTCATTGTCGATCCCGTCGCAGGCCTCGCGCCCTTCGCGCGTCGGCAGGCAGGAGTGCTCGCAGCCGTTCACCGGGTCCGCATCGGCGTCGCTCCAGCCATGATCACAGCTCCCCACACGACACACGCCAAGCGCACAAGCCGGCCTCCCGTTCGGAGCGTCGCACACCCGGGCGCAGGCCCCGCAGTTGAAGGCGTCAGTTGCGAGCTCGGTGTCCTCGTCCACGCGCCCATCGCAGTCGCCGTCATCGCCATCGCAGACCTCGTCGCCGAGGGCCACGCAGGCATACTCGCAGCCGTTGCCCGGGAGCCCATCGACGTCGTAGGTCCCCGGAGCGCAGCGGCTCGGGGCGCACAGGCCCGCCTCACAGCGTTCGATGTCCAGGTCGCAGACGGTCCCGCAGGCGCCGCAGTGCAGCCCGTTCACGGCGTGGTCGTAGCCCTCGTCCACCTCACCGTCGCAGTCATTGTCGATGAGGTCGCAGGCCTCGAGCCCCACGGCCCCGTCCCGCGTCGGGTGACAGGCATACTCGCAGCCCGTCTCGTAGAGGCCATCGAGATCCGCGAAGCCCCGGTTGCAGGACCGCACGCCGCATCGACCCTCCACGCAGGCGGGCTGACCGAGCTCGACGAGACACGGCGAGTCGCATGTCCCGCAATGAAAGACGTTCGTCTCCAAGTCGATGCCCTCGTCGATCGCGCCGTCGCAGTCGTCGTCCAGGGAGTTGCATCGCTCGGTCGAGCCCGGATTGCGGTCGGGATCGGCGTCGTCACAGTCACCTTGACCACAATGACCGTCCTCATCCCCGTCCAGGCAGGGGGCCGTGGCATCCGGAGCGTCGGGGGCGGCGGTGGCCAAATCGGTGGGGATCCGCGCGTCGACGTCGGACGCGTCGATCGGGGCATCGGTGGGGACTCGCACGTCGACGTCGGACGCGTCGATCGGGGCATCGGTGGGGACTCGCGCGTCGCCTCGTTGGAGGTCTTCAGAGGTCGTATCACGGAGAACGAGGTCGGGGCTGGCCGGTTCATCCGGACCGACCTCAGGCGCGGGCAGAGCCTCACGAAGTGAATCGGCGGCGCAGCCAGACGCGAGCGCGAAGACGACGAGGACGGTCAACGGCTTACTTTGCATGGGCCCGAGCTTTCGCTGTCGGCCTGGGGTTGGTCAAGGCCGAACTCCTCCATGTATCGGGGGCGGACCCCAGAGGGTCTTCAGCCGCTGATCCCGACCGCAGCCGACCCGGTAGCCCAAGTAATGCTCCGCGTGCAGGACGTGGAAGTCCTGGTGGTGGGCCTCGGCCGGGTAGAACGGACCCGCATTGGCGATCTTCGTCACGACGGGCCCGGGCAGTTGCCCGCCCTGTTCGACCAGACGCTTCCCGGCCAGCGCCGTCTCCCGCTCGTTTTCGTTCCGGGTGAAGATGGCCGAGCGATACTGCGGGCCGCGGTCGCAGAACTGCCCGTCGTCCTGCGTGGGGTCGATGTGGGTCCAGAAGACCTCAAGGAGCTTCGCATACGAGATGATCTTGGGGTCGTAAAGGATCCGCACGGCCTCGACATGCCCCGTCTGACCGGACGAGACTTGCTCGTAGGTGGGCGCGGTCTCTCGCCCCCCCTGGTAGCCGCTGATGACCTCTACGACCCCGATGGTCTTCTCGAAGTCCGCCTCCATGCACCAGAAGCAGCCGCCGGCGAGGAACGCCTCGGCAAACCGACCCGTGGAAAGGCCCGCGTCGAGCTCGGCGAGCGTTGGCTTGGCCTCGGCGGAGAGCACCTGGGTCGAGGCCGTCTTGCACGCCAAAAGGCAGACGCAAAACGCGACACCGATGGTCAATTTACTTGACCGGCGACTTGACCTCATGGCGAAGCCGCCGGCTTGAAGCCGAGGGAGATGGAGTTGACGCAATATCGAAGGCCCGTGGGTTTGGGACCATCGTCGAAGATATGGCCGAGGTGTCCCCCACAGCGCGCGCAGTGGACCTCGACCCGCACGGCGTCCGCGCT
The DNA here is from genome assembly GCA_009692505.1 of Myxococcales bacterium. GTDB lineage: Bacteria > Myxococcota_A > Bradymonadia > UBA7976 > UBA1532 > SHZC01. The sequence goes on along the minus strand of SHZC01000014.1, from coordinate 10,624 downwards.
TGTATCCTTGAAGGTCTGGACGACCGACTCGGAGACCGGCTGCGTAAAGCTCGGCCAGCCCGTCCCGGAGTCGAACTTGTCGGCGGACGAGAACAGCTCCAGGCCACAGCCCGCGCAGCGATAAGTCCCCTGCGCGTGGTGGTCCCAGTACTCGCCGGTGAACGCAGCCTCCGTGCCCTGCTCTCGGAGGACGTGAAACTGGCTGGGCGTGAGGCGGGCGGCCCACTCGTCAAGTGACTTGACGATGGGCGGGAGACCTTCGACCGGCGCGGCGGGCTCCAGGCGCACCGGGGTCTCGACCGTCCGCGGCGCGCACCCGATGAACAACCCCATGCCCGGCCCGAAAAAAACGAAGGCGCAGAGGCTGAAGAAAGAGACCCTGCGAAGCTGGTTGTCACTCGCCGTCATTGCCGATTGTCCCTCGACGTGGTACGGACCCGCGCTTTTTTTCCGGGACTCCCCCCGGTGGTGGATAAATGTACACGCTGATCTGCGCGCTCGTGGTCTTGACTCTCACCTTGGCCATCCCCGCGGCCCTTCAAGTGGCACTGAAATGGACGCTCCTGCCGGGTTTCGTGCTCGGCATCGTGACGTTCATCGCACTGTCTCGCCGGATCTCCAAGCGACTCGAGGCCGTAAACGCCGCCGCCGACGCGGAGATGGCGCAGCTCAATCAGCTCGCGCAGCAGATGGCGACGCGGCCGAACCTGCGGAACCCCGCGCTCCTGACGGACCGAATCGACGCGGCGGTGGCGATCTACCAACGGGGCTTCTTTCTGACGAAGTGGCAGTTCGGGGTCGCGCTCATGCTCAACGCCCGCATCGGCATGCTGCTGTTCATGAAGCCTCAGATTGATAAGCAAAACGCCAAGATCGGCGACGCCATTCCCTACCTGACCCGCGCCCTCGTCGGGGGCCGTAAGGTTCAGCTCCTCTCAGGGCTGTGGCCCGCGTGGGCCATGCTCGCCGTCGCGCATTTCAAGAAGAAGGACCTCGCAGGCGCCCGAGCCGTCTTCGACAAGTTCATCGAGCACCTGAAGAAGGAGCCGATGCCCTGGCAGATCTACGCTTGGCTGCTCTGGAAGGGCGACGAGCGGGACGCCGCCATCTCCGTTCTGGCCCGGGCGAAGGACGCCATGCCCGATGACGAGGCCATTCGGGACAACCTCGTGGCCTTGCAAAACGGAAAGAAGATGAGCATGAGCAGCTACGGCGACCTCTGGTACCAGTTCGCCCTCGAGGAACCCAAAATGCCTCAGATGCCACGGATGCCCCATCCCCGGACACGCGCCGCCTCCTCGCGGCGTCGCTGACCGGAAAATCGAGGCGCGAGCCTATGTCTCAAGAGCCCCTGCGCCATCTCGGTCGCTACCTGCTCAAGCGCAGACTCGCCGTGGGCGGCATGGGTGAGGTCTACCTCGGAGAGGTTCAGGGCGCGGCCAACTTCACGAAGGCCGTGGCGATCAAGCGCATCCTGCCGCACCTCGCCTCGAACCAGTCCTTCGTCAGCAAATTCATCGATGAAGCCAACGTCATGGTCCAGCTTCATCACGGCAACATCGTGCCGGTGCTGGAGTTGGCCGATGAAGGCGGTGAGCTCTTCATCGTCATGGAATACCTGCCCGGTCGGGACCTCAAGTCGGTGCTCGCCCGCGCGAAGTCGCAGCGCCGGCCGTTTCCGATCGACCTGGCCGTGTGGGTGGCCGCAGAGATGGCCGACGGGCTCGACTACGCGCACCGCAAGACCGGCACCGACGGGCTGCCGCTGAACATCGTGCACCGGGACATCAGCCCCTCCAACGTCGTGCTCGGCGCTGCGGGGGAGGTCAAGCTGGTTGACTTTGGCATCGCGCGCGTTCGGGGCAGCCTCCATCAGAGCGTCTCGGGCACCTTGCAGGGCAAGTTCATTTACATGAGCCCCGAGCAGGCCGAGGGGGTCTCCGTCGATGCCCGGACCGACGTCTTCTCCTGCGGCCTGGTGCTCTACGAAATGCTCACGGGCGTACGGCCCTTCGAGGGTGAGACCGAGACCGAGACGCTGCGCCGCGTCCGGGTGGCCGTAATTCCCAAGGCGTCGACCCAACGGGCCGAGCTTGACTCGCGCCTCGACGAGCTCCTCGGGCTTGCGCTCGCCGCCGATCGCACCGAACGCTACGACAGTGCCGGCGCCCTGCGTCACGCCCTCGCCACCTACCTCGCGGGCGTCCGAAGTCCGGTCGACGCGCGCTCGATGAGCCGCTTTCTGGCCGAGCTTTACCCGGAGGGGGTCGTGCCTTCGGCGTCGGAGCCGGGCCCGCGGTCCATGGACGACGCCCTCAAGCTCCAGCTGGGCGCGCTCACGCCAAGTGCTGCGGGCCTCGGTCAAACCCGCACCGCGACGGGGCCCGCAGGGCAGCACCGCGCCGGGACGCCAGCCTTCGCTGCGGCCTCGGGTCCGGGCGCGGCGCCCCAAAGCCACCTCCCGACGCCCCAGAGCCACCTCTCGTCGCCCCAGAGCCAGGTCTCGGTGCTGTCAACCGCCACCTCCGCTCCGGAGCGTCGCCGACGAAGGCTGCTCTGGTTTGCCTTGGGCGTGCTCCTGACTTCGGTCGTCTCGGCGGTGCTCTGGTTTCAGACGAGCAGTGTCGCCACGCTCGACGTGAGTGTCACGCCCGTCAGAGCGAGGGACGTCGAGCTCACCGTCAATGGCGCGCCCTTCGATCATACGGATGAGTTTGGCGTGGGCGCGAGGGTGGAGGTCTGCGCCCGGGCACGGGACTTCAAGCCCCGATGCAAGACCGCCATTCGCGTGAAGACCTCGGAGAACACGGTGGTGCTCGCGCTCGAGCCCAAGGTCACGCTCGTCACCTTTCGGGCGACGCCGGCGAACACCCGCGTCGTGGTCGAGGGCAAGGCCGAGCCCTTCACACAGGGCACGCCCCAGAACCTCGAGCTCGTCGAGAAGGTCAAGGTGGTTTACGAAGCCGAGGGCCACCAGACCTTGGTCAAGTCGTATGACCTCTTCACGCTCAACGACGACCGGACCCTCATCGAGCAGCTCGTGCCCATCGTGGGCTCCGTTCCGGCCCCGCCCAGCGGAGTCGACCCGGGCTCCGCCCCCGGGCCTGCACGGTTCGAGCCCGCAGCGGCGAACCGAGCGCGTCTCCTCGAGCTGCGGAGCTCTCCCGAGGGCGCGACCGTGACCGCCGGCCCCTTAGTCGTCGGGCGCACCCCCGTAAGCCTCGCCGCCCCGAGGGTCGACACGACCTATGTCTTTCGATTTTCGGGCCACCGCGAGCAGTCGTTGAGAGTTCACGCCTTTGGGACGACAGCCGAGCTCGTCACCCTCGAGGCGCTGCCCCCCGGCTTCGTCAGCGTTCGGGTCGCGCCCGCCGCCGGCACCCTGGTCCTGGACGGCCGCGACCTCGGCACGCACGTCCTGACGACCCGGGCGGTGCCGGCCGGCGACCACGTGCTCATGGCCCGGTTTCAGAATCGGGAGACGACGCGCAAGATCACCGTCGAGGCGGGCGTGACGCTGGAGCTGCCCCCGATGGATCTCACGCGCCCCGAAGACGAGACCGAGCCCGATGAGGAGGCCCTTCCATGAGCGACGCGGCGGTGACCCGTACCCAGATGCACGAGAACGTCGAGCGCCTGCGCGCCTGCTCATACACCCTCGAGGTCACGGACGGCCCCGACCGTGGCAAGAAGCTGACGACGCGCGCTCGCTGCCTCCGAATCGGTACGAGCCCGGACAACGAGTTCGAGGTCAACGACGGGCTCACGAGCCGCTTTCATGCGCGCATCGAAGTGGACCCCCTCGGTCACCGCCTCATCGACAACGACAGCAAGAACGGGACGCTCATCGGCGACCTTCGGGTGCGCGACGCCTACCTGACGCCAGGCTGTTTGCTGGTGATGGGCGGCAATCGACTCCGTTTCCAACCCGGCACCGAGACTGTCGAGTATGAGATGTCGCGCTCGAACACGTTCGGCAAGATCATCGGTGGATCGGCGGCGATGCGGGAGATCTTCGCCATCCTCGAGCGCGTCGCGCCGACGGACTTGACCGTGCTCGTCGAGGGCGAGAGCGGCACAGGCAAGGAGCTCATCGCCGACGCGCTGCACCAGCAGAACAAGCGACGCGACGGACCCCTCGTGGTCTTCGACTGCTCGGCGGTCGCGGCCAACCTCATCGAGAGCGAGCTCTTCGGCCATGTGAAGGGCGCGTTCACCGGGGCCACCGCCAACCGCGCCGGCGCCTTCGAGCGCGCCGCCGGGGGGACCTTGCTCCTCGACGAGATCGGTGAGCTGCCGCTCGACCTTCAGCCCAAGCTGCTCCGCGCGCTCGAGCAACGGGAGATCAAGCCCGTGGGTGGAGACAAGTCGGTTAAGCTCAACGCCCGCATCGTGGCCGCGACCAACCGGAACCTGGAGAAGGAGGTCGAAGCCGGCCACTTCCGCCAGGACCTCTACTATCGACTGGCGGTCATCCGCCTGATCCTCCCGCCGCTCCGCCGCCGCGTCGAGGACATCCCGCTCCTGGTCGCGCACTTCGTTTCGGACCTCACGCCTGCGGGTGCCGAGCCGGTGCAGGTCGGCTACGACACCATCGTCAAGCTCCAGAAACATCGCTGGCCCGGCAACATTCGCGAGCTCCGAAACTTCGTGGAGCGCGCCTCGATGCTCACGACGGGTAATCGACTGGAGACGAAGTTTCTCCTGCCCCCGACTTTCGGGGATACACGCTCCGGTGACCAGCCCGCCGCAGACGAGTCGCCCGTCCGAGCCATGGCCGTGACGGGACCGGCGGTCGCCGAGTTCGACGACTCCTTGCCCTTCAAGGACGCCAAGGCGAGGCTCATCGACACCTTCGAGCGCGCTTACTGGTCCCGTCTCCTCGACCGGACCCGAGGCAACATCAGCGCGGCGGCGCGCGTAGCCGGGATTCATCGCAAGAGCGCGGAGTATCTCCTCAAGAAGCTCAACCTCCGAGGCGCAAGTGACGATGGCCCGGACGACGCGCCAGACGACGGTCCCTGACGGGGCCTTGGCCGGCCGACGCTTTCCTTTTGGTTCCCGCGAGGCAAAGGTGCGAGGCTTTGCCTGCCGTGCTGCTTTCTCATATAGCCTTTGAACTGAGGCGCCCCTCGCGATGGGTCATGGCGGTAGCGCCCTTGCTCTTGTCCTGCGGGCCCGAGCGCGGCTTCTCCGGGGTCTGGCAGCAGGACTGCGAGACGGACTCGCTGACGTGCCTCGGCTCCGAGTTCGTCTTCGCGCTGCACCTCGGTCGCTACGGCGATGACGTGACGGGGCTGGCCGTCCGGTACTTGAAGGCGGGAGCGGGCCTCGGTGACTTTGATAGCCGCGACGAGTGTGGCTGTTTTGTCATCGATGGGGGACGGGTTCGCGACGGGAGCATCGGGTTCCGCGTCGAGCTCGAGGGGCCGTGCGCCCATGGCCTGCCGGCCGAAGGCGCGCTGTTCGACTCCGCCACCTGTCGCTCAGCGATCGCCGATCCCCCCTGCCGCGCGCTGTCCTTCACGCTCGACGGGGACGAGGACCGGCTTCAAGGCGAGCTGGCCTGCGATGGGCAGAGCTTGGGCACCTTCGACTTCGTCCCCAAGAGCGGGCGCGTGCGGCGGACCTGCTTGGCGGACGAGGCCTGCGAGTCCAGGCTCGAGCCGGACGCTGGGAGCGGCGATTGAGAGCGGGTTACCAGAACAGCCTCCTGGCGCCCTTCCTCGAGGTGATGTTCGCGCTGCTCATCTTCATGCCCGGAAGTAGCCTCTCCGCCCCGCAGAGCGACGCCCGACGCCTCAACGAGGGCCTGCCCGCCGAGTTTCGGCGCACCCCCGTGCACCTTCATCCCTTGCTCGATCTCCGGCCCCTCCTGTCGCCGATCGAAGTCAAGGGTGCCGCCCCCGCGCCGGCGTTCGAGATCTTCGTCGAGGAGCTCGTCGCCCGGAAGAACCTGCTCGTCTCCCTGCCTGCCAACGTCCGCGCGCGCGCCCGCTCCAAGCCCGGCTTTGCGGAGAAGCTGGCGTTTGCCCGCAGCCAAGCAGCCCTGGGTCTGGAGGACTTCAAGCAGGTCCGACTCGACGCCACGATTCGCCACCTTCGCGAGGCCGCCAAGCTTTACGCCCAGCTCGATCACCAGCTCGATGATCCCCGGTCGGTGGCCCGCATCGAGCTGACTCGCGGACTCGCTTTGCTGGAGAAGACGGAGGTCGCCGACGCGGGCCCGGCCTTTGTCGCCGCGCTGCGCGCCGATCCGCGCATACGACTCCGGCCCGACTTCGACCGTGCCGAGTCGATTGCCGCGTTGGAGAGGGCCCGACTCGACTTGCTCGACGAGCTCAGGAAGGTCCCTGCCGTCCCTCCGTCCGTCCTGGAGGACGCGCGCCGCCTGGGTGTCTACATCGTGCGGTCGCGCCTCGTGCCGGCCACGACCGATCACCCGGAGTCCATCGAGGCCACCATCGTCTCACCCACGGGCAGCGTCACCCAGGAGACCGAGGCCCTCGACCGACCTGATGCCCCGAGCCGACTCGCGAGCCGGGTCTGGGCCTGCCTGCCTTTCGGTCAGGAGCCGAGCACCCGACGCACGGCCAGAGACCTCGCGCGCGTCGACGTGGGGTACGCCTATTTCATCTTCGCCGAGAACCCCCTCGAGGTCTTCGGCAACGTGGGGGCGGCACTCGACGTCTCGTACCTCTTGGCGAAGAACATGTCGATGGAGCTCGGGCTTCAGCTCACCAACAGCGGTCGAGACCGGGAGGAGCACCTCCGCGTCGACGTCCTGACGTTTCGCGGGCTCGTCGGCGCCGGCGCCCACTTTGAGGCCGGCCCCTTTCGCTTCGAGAGTCACTTGGGGGGCGAGGTGGCGTCCATCGGGCGGGTCATCACGACGACCGACTCTGCCTGCAAGCACTTCGTCCCCGAAGACGGCAGAGGCTATGACGGCTGCCCGCCGTCCAGCGTAGACGCGACCGAAGGGGCCATCGTGGCCGGGATCGGGCTGACGGCCGGAGCCTCGGTCAACCTCGTTGACGACCTCTACTTCGCGTTGCGTTTCAGCGGGTCGGAGTACTTCTTCGAGACCACCGAGCTTGACCTTGGCCGGCCTATCGGCGCGACCGCAGGGCTCGGTTACCGCTTTCGTTGACCACCTAGGTTGACTTCAGCGGGCGGAGGACAATAGTTGACCTTCGTTCCTTGAAAGTCCGTCGTGTGAGCGCGACGCGAGAAGCTGGTGGGTGTCGGTCCTGTGGGTCCGGAGGCCAAGTGACGAAGCGTGCGGTCGAATCGACCTTGAAGATGTGCTCCGCGTTCGCGCCGCAGCGTGTTGTTCGAGGGCTGCGTGGCCTCGCCTGCTTCGGCATGGCGCGGCAACCGACGTAGCGCTCGCGGCCCTGCATTCCCGTGTTCGAGGCGCCCCTTCGGGTCGGTTCGATGGATTCATCTCGTCGCCGCCGTCCATCGACTGGGCTAAGGCAGTCACCCTTCTCGTTTCGCGTTCACACGATGGTCAACCGGCGGTGGTCAACCGGATTGACGATCGACAAAAGGGCCGTGCCAGTCGCGTCCACGAGGCGCACCTCGACGTGCTGCCCTGCTCGGAGGGGGCCCACCCCTGAGGGCGTGCCCGTGGCGATGATGTCACCCGGCTCGAGGGTCATGTGCTCGCTGACGTAGGCGAGCAGAAAAGCCGGTGGAAACACCATGTCCGTGAGGCTGGCGTCCTGCTTGCGCACACCGTCGACGTAACACTGGATGCGCGCGCCCGTCGGCGGGGGCGTGGACAGCTCGGCGTGGGAGATCGGGCAGAAGGTGTCGAACCCCTTGGCCCGCGTGAACCGATTGTCGGCCCGCTGTAGATCGCGCGCGGTCACGTCGTTGAGCACCGCATAACCCGAAACATAATCGAGCGCGGACGCCTCGGGCACGCACGTCGCTCGGCGTCCGATGATCAGCGCGAGCTCGGCCTCGTAGTGGACCTCCGCGCTCTGCGGCGGCAGACGGATCGTGTGCCCATCGGAGATGACCGAGGTCGTCGGCTTCAAAAAAAAGATCGGGGCCGTCGGCACGGCGTTACCAAGCTCGGCTGCGTGTTCTCGGTAGTTGCGGCCAATGCAGACGACTTTGCCAGGGCGGCGCGTGGGCGTTTCCATGGCCTGAAGTATCCGCGACCCGGAGAGGATTGCCCATGAATTCCAGCCCCCACCCCCGTTATGCCCGCGGCTTGACCCCCTCGGAGCGGTGGCCTACTCTACCGGCGGCCGCATGAACGGCGGAGCACGTGAGACGACGATGGCCGCTGACCGTAAGGAAAACTCAGTCCTCTTCAGCCTCAAAGAGCTGAAGGACATCACCGCCGACGAGCCGGAAGCCCCGGCCCGCCCAAAGGTCGCGCCCGTCGCCGCCCGACGAGCCCCGGCACCCACGAGCGATGACCGGGAGTCCCTGCTCGGCGACCTCCGGTCGTTGATGAACGAGGACGCCGCGGCCGAGTCGAGCCGTCTCGATGCCGAGAGGCTGGTGACGGCCGAGGTGGAGGCCCGCAAGGTGCTTGAGACCTCGACCTTGCAGCGATTCGAGATTGAAGCTCGAATCGCCGCGGAACAGGCTCGGCGGCGCGCCGCGGACGACGAACGCGCCGCTCGCACGCGACAGCTTGACATCGAAGAGCGACGTGCCCGGGGTGAGATCATCGAGGAGCCGGCGCGGGTCGAAGTCCTCATGACCCCTGCCGTCGTCAGCCACGCCCTGCCCGCGCCGCAGGTTCTCATGCCGACGGCCCCGGCTGGTCGCAGCGCGTCTTTCTACCTCACGGTGGTCGGACTTCCCGTGCTCTGCGTCACCGGCGTCTTCATCGTGCTCATCATGAGCAAGGAGTCGGTGCCTCCGCCGATCCAGCAGCTCCAGCCCGCCATCGTAGTCGTGTCGGCGCCGCCTCCGCCGCCGACGTTCGCGCCCGTCACGCAGGCACCGGCGCCGGTCCTCGTCGCCGCAGCCCCCGTCTCGGAGGCCGTGCGTAAGGGTCCGAAGCGAACGGGCGGCAAGGGCGGACCGAAGGCCACGACGACCCCAGACAAGGGGCCGAAGCTCACGGTGGATCTCGACGAGAACTGAGCCGCGACCTGCGGTTCAAAAAGAGACGGCCGGGGCGATTGCCACCGGCCGTTTTTTTTGGGCTCCGCGTAAGCTCAAAGGCAGAGCGCGTATCCCCAGCCGTTGTTGACGCACATCGTGCCCTCGGGGCAGTCCGGATTCTGCTCATCGCAGGTCTTGATACAGATGTTGCCGCCGCCCGGATCCCCACAGAAGACCTCGTCGGCGCAGTCCACGTTCGTGCGACAGGCCTCATTGGCCGCGGCCACGCCGGCCGGTCCACAGGCGCCGAGATCGTCGATAAGGCCGAAGGGCCGGCACTGGCGACCTGGGCCGCAAGGGGCGCCCCCCGTGCCCGCGCTACAGTCCGAGGTCCGGCAGCTCCCGAGGACGCGCGTCTCGTCGAAGTCCAGCGTCTGGGGGTCGTCTCCCTGGGAGAAGTCGATGCAGGACTGGCCTCCATCACAGGCACCTTGCCGCGGGTCGCACATCTCGGAGCAGATCCCCGTATTGTTCCAGCGCTGATCGGGATCGAGCGGATCATCGGGGTCGTCCATGCACAACATGCCCGAGCCGCACTGCTCATTGCGCGCCGCCACATCACGGCCATTGGACTGATCGTTACAGGCCTGACCCTCCGCCACGTTGCCGGCCTCGAGGCAGATGCCCGGAAGATTGGTGCCCACTGCGAGCGGCAGGCAAGTGCCCTCCCACTGCTGCTGACCGCCGGCGGCACACGCCCCGAAGACTTCGCCGTTGGCCGGCCTCATCGCGTCGCCGGGCCCGCAGAAGGCGTAGTAGCAGACAGCGAGATCGGCCAAGCAGATCTGGTCGGCGGGGCAGCCGGTGTCGTCGGCGCAGGAATAAAGGCAGATGGAGCTCATCCCGGCGTTGACGCAGGTCTGCGACGGGGAGCAGGCGGCCGGATCGGCCGTGCAATCGGTGAACTGCACAGGTCCGCAGCGGCCCTCGTGGCACTCCTCGGTGTCCGCCGCGCAGTGATAGCTGGTCGTGCAGGAGCCGTCGAGGCGCACGCAGTGACCGACGCTGCACTCCTCGCCAGGGTCGCAGGCGTAGGGGCAGCCGAGGTCGCACATCCCGGTGTTGTCGTTGCAGACCTGGCCGCGGCCGCAGCCGACGACGCGGCAGTCGGGAGAGCAGGCTCCACCGGTGCCATCACCGAGCTCGGCGCAAGTCCAGCCATCGCGGCAGTCGGAGGTGTCCTCGCAGCTCGCGAAGCAGATCGTCGCCTGACCCGCGGCCAAGCAGCGCAGCCCGGCACCACAGTCCCGATCGCTGCGGCAGTCGCTGCGGCAAAAGCCACCCGGCGTCCCGCCCTCGCTCTCGACCTCGGTGGTGCAGTCCATGTCCGGGCACTGCGCGTCGTCGGTGCAAGGACCGGCGATCTCACCTCCTCTGTTCGAGACGCACTCGCCTTCAACGCAGCGCTCGCCGACGGGGCAGCTCATGCCATCGCAGGGGTTGCCCGGTTGTCCGCCAACCGGGGGCTCCTCGCCGCCGACCGGGG
>SHZC01000200.1 GCA_009692505.1 Myxococcales bacterium | reverse complement strand
TTCCTCGTGGCGACCAACGCGCTCGCCGTGGCCATCCCCGGCTTCGTGCAATCCGCCGTGGACGCTTTGACCACCGGCACGCAGCGAGGGGTCGACGACGCCTCAAGTTGGGCACTCTGCATCATCGCCGCCGGCCTGGGGATCGTCGTCGTACGGACCCTGAGCCGGACGCTCTTCTTCAATCCGGGCCGCACGATCGAGTTCACGATGAAGAACGATCTCTTCGATCGTCTGCTCATCCTGCCCCGCGCGTTCTACGACACGATGCGCCCCGGCGAGATCATCAGCCGCGGCACGAACGACTCCAACTGGATGCGCGTCCTCGTCGGCTTCGGGATGCTCCAGCTCTTCAACGTGGTCTTCACGCTCATCATCACGCTGGCGCAGATGCTCCACGCCGACCTCGTCCTGACGCTCGCCTGTGTCGGCCCGCTCCTCCTCGCGGCACTCGTGCTCCGCAAGGCCGTGGCCGCGATGTTCAAGAGCGTGCAGGCGCTCAACGTCGAGGTCGCGAACCTCAGCAACCAGATCCTCGAGAGCTACAACGCCATCAGCGTCCTGCAATCCTTCGGCGCGCTCTCGGGGGCCCGGGCCCACGTCGGCGAAACCAACCACCGGATCCAGTCGCTCGGGCAAGAGCTCAACCGCATCCGATCCTGGTCTTTGCCGATCGTGTCCGTCATCGGCAACCTCTGCGTGGTCATCGTCTTGTATGTGGGGGGACAACGGGTTCAGTCAGGTCACTTGACGATTGGGCAGCTCGCCGCGTTCACCGTCTACGTCAACCTCCTCGTGGGTGCCATGACGGGCTTGGGCTGGCTGGTCAACGCCGTGCAACGAGGCTACCTCTCACTCGGCCGCCTCTACGACGTCATCGACGCCCCGCTCGCTGCCCCGGCCACTCACACGACCCTGCCGGCGCCCGATCCACGGGGCTACGGCTTGCAGATTCGCGGCCTCGACTTCGCCTATCCCACGGCCGGCGACAAGCTCACCTTGCGAGGTCTGAACCTCGACCTCCGACCCGGCGAGACCCTCGGCGTTTTTGGGCAGACCGGCTCCGGCAAGAGCACGCTGCTGCAGGTCCTCGCCCGCGTCTACGACCCGCCCAAAGGCACGGTCTTTCTCCACGGGCTCGACGGGCTAAACGCCTTTGACCTCCGAGACCTGCCCGTCGAGGCGTGGCGGCGCGAGGTCGCCTACGTCCCGCAGGAGGCCTTCTTGTTCAGCACGACGCTGCGCGAGAACGTGGCTCTGTCGGTGCGCAAAGGGGAGATCGACGAAGAGCGCTTGCGGTGCGCCGTCGACGATGCCGCGCTTACGGTCGATCTCACGGCCCTGCCCGATGGGCTCGAGACGGTCGTGGGCGAGCGGGGCATCACGTTGTCGGGGGGTCAGCGTCAACGCGCCGCCCTCGCCCGCGCCTTCTACCAGGACTTTCGCCTGCTCCTGCTCGACGACGTCATGAGCGCCGTAGATCACGCCACCGAGAAGCAGCTCATCGACGCCGTCTATCGAAGAAGCACCGCGGCCACGACCGTCATCGTCTCCCACCGCTGCAGCGTGGTCGCCCGGGCGCAGCGCATCGTGGTCTTCGAGGGCGGGTCGATCGTCGACGAGGGTCGCCACGAGGAGCTCCTCACTCGCGAGGGTCCGTACGCTCGCGCCTACCGCCTCCAGATGGCCGCCGCCCACCTCGAAGGGGACGAGGTCGAGCCGGTATGAAGCGCAAGCCCTCTGACTTCGAGCTCCTCTCGCGCCTCTGGCCCTTCGTAAAGGCCGAGCGTCGGTGGTTATGGGCGGTCGCCGTGCTCACCCCGATCGGCGTGGCTTTGGGCCTCTGGCAGCCCCTTCTCCTGCGAAGCGCGATCGACGAGCACATCGCCGTGAACCGCTTCGACGGGCTCGGCACCGTCGCCGCCTCGTACGTCGCGCTCATCGCCCTGAGCTTCAGCGCGCGGGCCCTCGCCCAATACGGCCTGTCCCTCGTCGGCCTCAAGGGCCTCACGCGGCTCCGCACGGCCATCTTCGAGCACGTCACCTCTCAGGGGCAGCGATTCTTCGACAAGCGCACGACGGGTGCCCTGATGACGCGAACCACCAACGACGTCGAGGCGGTCTACGAGAGCCTGGCGATGGGCGCCGTTGGCCTCGTCACGGACGCCTTGACCATCGTGGGCACGCTCATCGCCATGCTCCTCCTTGACTGGAAACTCACCCTCGTCGCGTGCTCGGTCGCGCCGTTTATTATTGGAGTCGTCGAGATCTTCCGACGACAGATCCGAAAGTGGTCGGTGGTGATTCGCGCCTCGCTGAGCAAGGTCAATGGCTTCTTCGCCGAGCGGATTCACGGGATGACCGTCGTGCAGCTCTACGGCGCCGAGCAAAAGACCCGCGACGCCTTTCAAGCGTTGGGCTTCGAGTACGCCGACGCCTACCGCCGGTCCAACTGGTGGGACGCCGGCCTCTACGCGATCATGGACGGCATGAGCGCGTTTGCCATCGGGGCGATGCTTTACTACGGCGCGGGTCAGACCCTATCGCCGGAGAGCGGCGTGACCTTGGGCCTGCTCGTCGCGTTCGTGGACTACCTCGGCAAGGCCTTCGTGCCCATCCGCGAGTTCAGCGGCAACGTGGCGACGCTCCAGCGGTCCACGGCGGCCCTCGATCGCGTCTTCGACCTCCTCGACACCCATGAGGCGATCACGCCCGGTCACGTCGTGCTGGAGTCGGCCAAAGGCGACGTGCGTTTCAACAAGGTCTCCTTCCGGTACTCCGAGGACCGCCCGGACGTGCTCAAGGAGATCGACCTGCAGATCAACGCGGGTGAGGTCGTGGCGATCGTCGGCGCGACCGGCAGCGGCAAGACCACGATCGGCAAGCTCATCCTGCGGATGTACGACGGCTACCGGGGGAGCCTCACGATCGACGGCCATGAGCTTCGCCTTGTCAGCCTCGACAGCCTCCGCCGGCAGGTCACCGTCGTTCACCAAGACAGCTTCCTCTTCGACGGCACGCTCGCGGAGAACATCGGCCTCTTTAGCCCCGAGATTTCACGGGCGCAGATTGAGCAGGCGGCCACTTCGGCGCAGCTCGACGCCTTCGTCGCCTCCCTCCCCGACGGCCTCGACCATCGCGTCACCGAGCGCGGCGCCAACCTCTCTGCCGGGCAACGCCAGCTCTTGTCCATCGCCCGGGCGATTGTCCGCGACGCCCCCTTCGTCGTCCTCGATGAGGCGACGGCAAACGTGGACTCCGAGACCGAGAAGGCCATCGACGCGGCCGTCTCCGAGCTCTTCGCGCACAAGACCGTGGTGGTGATCGCCCATCGCCTCTCGACGGTCACCCGGGCCGACCGAATCGTCGTGCTCCATCAGGGGCGCATCGTCGAGCAGGGTCGCCACGATGAGCTCGTGGCCAAGGGCGGCCGCTACAAGTTGCTCGTCGAGACCGGCTTTTCGATCTGATCGAAGTCGCCTGAGCGAAGCACCGACGGCTCACTCGTCGGCCGTCTGCTCCGACTCGTCTTCGGGCTCATCACCGAGCTCTTCATCGAAGGCACCACCGGCATGGGTGACGTCGGGCACCTCAGCTTCGTCGACGAGGCCGTCGTCCTCGCTCTGTCGGATCACCAGCTTGGTCATCTCGGCGATGGTCATCACCAAATCCAGGTCCACCTCGGTCGAAACGGCGGGCAACGACTGGGCCTTCTCATGCTCGGAGGTCGTCTCAGCACTGTCTTCGGCGAGGTCATCGGCTGGATCGTCAATCGGGGCCATAGGTCCAGTCCTGATTCATGGATTCAATCGTCCACAGCCTAACACGGCGGCCCTCGTTTCATGAACGCCGTGCGCGCCGCTTGACGTAGTCCGGCGACCGCGTCTCTCATCCCCCGAAATCGACTCAGGAGGACTCAACGATGGTCAAGCACATTCACCTCTCCAACGGTGCCGCAGCCGGCCTCGCGGCCACGATCGGTCTCCTCGCCGCGCCCACGCAGGCCCGCGCCGATCTGCTCACGGTCTGGGCGGCGGGCAAGACCGCGACCACCGGGGCAACGGGCCTCATCGGCGATCGATGGGACGGAGGCCTGGGCTACGGCGTTGAAGGGGGCGTCGAGACGCTCGGGATTGACCTCTTCGGCGAGGCGCTCTTGTTCGCCCCCGATCAGTATTATTTCACCGCCAACCTCGGCTTCGATCTCAGCTTCGGCGAGGACTTTCGAGTCGGGCTCGGCGCGTTCACCGGACCCCTCATCTATGTCCTGCCAGACCCAGGCAGCATCTCCGGCTTCGATCGCAACAGCCTCTCGTCTGAGACGCAGGACCGCATCGGGATCCCCGTGCTCGACACGATCAGCACCGAGTACCGCAAGCTCGCCGACAAGGAGGAGGCCGCCGGTCGCACCTTGTTCGGCTGGAACGCCCGAGCCCGCCTCACGCTCGAATATCAGCTCATCCCGCTGGTCTTCCTCGGCGCGGAGGGCGGGGCGGGCTACCACTACGTCCTGAGCGGCGAGGAGGAGGCGGCCCACGCGAAGAAGGCCCTGATTGAGGCCCAACGCGCCAAGCTCCCGCCCGAAACCCGAGGCAACGACGAAATCAAGGAGGCCTACGACGAGCTCGGCCACGCCATCGGCGCCGACAAGAAGGTCGAAGGCGACAAAGCCGGCGTCAACTGGGACGCCGGCGTCTTCCTCAAGCTGGAGCTCTGAGTGTCCGCCGAGTACCACTACAAACATGAGCACCTCTCTCGCTTCGGCGAGATCGGCAAAGGCAACCCCGAGCTCGCCCGGAAGTTCTTCGACTACTACGGCGCGGTCTTCGCCGAGGGAGCCCTGACGGCCCGCGAGAAGAGCCTCATCGCCCTCGCCGTGGCGCACGCGGTTCAGTGCCCCTACTGCATCGACGCCTATTCGACCGACTGCCAGGAGAAGGGCGCGGATCTCGAGCAGATGACCGAGGCGGTGCACGTCGCGTGCGCCATCAGGGGCGGCGCGACGCTCGTACACGGCATCCAGATGCTTGAGCACGTCGAGCGCAAGGGCATGTGAGTGGAGCGAAGGGCGGGGCCTCTACCCGCGACTACGCTGCGGAGCCGACGGACCCCGCTGGCCTCACCTGTGGAGCAGCTTCGCGTCTTGCACGAGACTGAGGCGCCCCACGCGACGTTTCAGGCGCGTTTGGCGCTCGAAGGCCTCGCTGAGCTGCGCCCGGCGGCGCTCGACATCTTCCAGATCAACATCGGCAAGCTCTGCAATATGACCTGCCGACACTGCCACGTGGACGCGGGCCCCGATCGCACGGACGCCATGATGGACGCCCAGACGGTGGCGGACTGCCTCACGGCGCTTGACCGGACGACGGCGCATACGGTCGACCTCACCGGCGGCGCCCCGGAGCTCCATCCGCAGTTTCGCGAGCTCGTCGAGGCCTGTGCGCAGCGGGGCAAACACGTCATCGACCGCTGCAATCTCACCGTGCTCCTGCTCCCGCGCCTGCGAGGGCTGCCTGAGTTCCTGGCCGAGCGCGGCGTGGAGATCGTCTGCTCGCTGCCCCACTATCGGGCGCGGAACACCGACGCGCAGCGGGGCGACGGCACGTTCGAGAAGAGCATCGCGGCGTTACGCATCCTCAATGCGGCGGGGTACGGACAGGGCGACCCCCGTCGGCGACTCACGCTCATGTCCAACCCCGCCGGTGCCTTCCTCGCGGGGGATCAGACCGCGCTGGAGCTGGAGTGGAAACGGGGCCTCGAGCGCGAGCACGGCTTGACCTTCGATCGGCTCATCTGCCTGAACAATATGCCCATCTCGCGGTTCCTCGAGTGGCTGCTCGATACGGGCAACCTCGAGGCCTACCTCCAACGGCTGACCGCGGCCTTCAACCCCGCGGCCATCGGCGGCCTGATGTGTCGCAATACGCTGTCCGTCTCCTTCGACGGCCGCCTCTTCGACTGCGACTTCAACCAGATGCTCGACCTCGAGAGCCAGGACGGGCGGGTGCCATTCGGCCACGTCCGGGACTTCGATCCGGCGCGCTTCGCCTCGCGGTCTATCGTGACCGGCCGACACTGCTTCGGGTGTACGGCGGGCAACGGCAGCTCTTGCGGCGGCGCGACCACCTGAGTCTAAAGTCACGTCCGGCACAAGCCTTGCTCGGGGTCGCGCCAAACCGCGTCTCTGGAGCTTTGTATGACAACTCGACTGGCCGCCCTCCTTCGCCGATTTCGTAAGCTCGGCCTGCCCGTCTGGGCCATCGCCGGGGTCGCCGCCTAGATCACCTCTGGCGTCTGCACTCGCCCTCCAAAGGCCTCGACCTTGGAGCGCTCGACGGTGACGTAGCGCAGGGTCATATCGGGGTCCCGCAGGACCATCGAGAGAAACGCCTTGTAGTTCGGCGCGGTGATCACCTCGGCGATCCCCTGCCCGCTTCGCTTGCCCTTGCGCCCGGCGGCCGTGTCCGTCTGTCGCTGCGCTACGGCCTTTTCACCGGCGGTCGTCGCTGTATGAGCGGGCTCGGCGTATCGCATCTCGAGTAGAGATTCGAGCCGTGACACCTTCGCGCGATCCGGCCTGGCCTTCTGCTTCTCCAGAGCGATCTCCCGCTCAAGCGTCGCCGCGTCCGCGCCCCGCTGCTCGGCGGGGAGCTGATGCATGCCCGACTTGCCCACGCCCGCGAGATGCTTGCGCTGCGTCTCGAAGTGGCCCCCGTCAATCATGACCGTGCAGCCGAGCGAGTCCTTCGGCGAGGTGCCGTGGTGCATGAGCGTGCCCTGCTGCGGCGATGGTTGTCGCCCTTCGATGCCGCCGTTCATGGGACGCATGAGCGGCGTATTCACCAGGCTGCGGTTGCCGCTGTAGGTGCCGTATTCAAACTCTTGCGCCGCATCGCCGAGCTGCACGGGCCCGCCCTCAGTCTTCCCCGGATCAACTGTGCCGGAGAGCCGCAAAGCGTGTGGCCGCCCCTCAAGATCAATCACGATCGGGATGATCAGATCATCCTACGCGCCGACCTTGGGATCGGAGATGCCCTCGGGGTTCACGCCCCGAAGCCCGGGAACCGTGACCTGTCCCGGTTTTCCCTCTACGGCGGCTCGCCCAGGCTCGGTCACGACGGCCTTGGCAAAGGCGTAGAGCGCGCCGGGGCTGATGTTACGCGGGAGCACGCGGCGGCCGCTCTCCGTATGAACACCCTTCGACCACATCCCATCGAGCGCTTGGGCCACGGCCACGGCGGCCTCCTCGGCTTTGCACTTGCCCATGGCGCTCGCGTCCGCGGCGTCAAACTCGAAGTCAGTACCGCCGAAGCTGACCCTGCGCCCGCTGGCTTTGGCGGACCGGAGCTCAGTCGGCGAGACCGTCTGCAGGAGCCCGGCGAGCGCCCTTGCGTGGTCGGCCGAGAGGGGCCCAACCCGAACGCCGTGCACCTGCAGCGAGCCGTCCGGCATGGCCTGCACGGCCGCCGTCTTCGCGTAACCCGCGATAGCCTCCGACTCGCCGGGCAGGAGTGAAGGTGCGCGCTCGCCCGCCCCCTCGGACGGGAGCGGTGAGGCCGGCCCGCCTTGGGGTTGAAGGTCGCGAACCGACTGCGTGAACGCACCCCGGCTGGAGGCGGCGTGCCCCGGTCCAGCCGAAGCCTGGGGGCCAGGCGTGCGGGTCGCAGCCGTCGTCGCATGAGCGGTCGACGTCTGCGGGGTCTGGCGCCTTCGTGGTTCCGGCATCGACGCCCCCTTCTTCGTTCACACTGGGCGCGCCCTCGTCCCCTCGCGCCCCACAGAATTCGCTATGATTCCGTTGAGGCGAGCGTGGTCAAAGCACGGAATGAGATCAATCCGGAGACGCTCTTCGCCGGCGGTGGAGAGATGGGTGCGCTCATCGACCCATCCTGCGCGAGAGACATCCGGCGTCCCTGGGCGCGCCCGCGGCGGAGGTATGGGCGGATATCTGGCATGTGACGGGCCCCATGGCCGCGAGCGTACTTGCGGGCGGCCCCGCCATCTATACGGAGGACCAGCGGCTGTTGATCACGGGCGGGGAGATGGCCGAGGAGGCCTACTTCACCTTCTCCCAGAGCTTGGTTCACGGCGACGACGGTGGCATGGGCGGCCTGCTCAACACGGTGCAGGAGACGACGGCGAAGGTGCAGGGCGAGCGCCAGACTTGGACCCTGCACGAGCTCGCGACGCGGACCACGAACGCGACGTCCGAAGACGAAGTCCTTCGCCTGACCGCGGAGGTCCTCTCCGGCGACGACCTCGACTTCCCCTGACGCGCCTCTACGCCCTGAACCGGGAAGGCGACTTGGCACACCTGGTCGCGAGCAGCGGTTGGTCGGACTACGTTGGTCCGGCGATGCCCCAGAGCGTCCGCGTCGAAGAGGGCGCCTTCGCCGCGCGCTGGCCTCTCTACGAGGCGTTGCGGTCGCGAGCGCCCGTCGAGCTCGCGGGGCTCAAGACGCGGTTTGGTCCACTTCCACAGGGGACGTGGAGCGAACGCCCCGAGTCGGCGTTTGTCCTGCCCATCAACGCCGCCGGGCTGCCAAAGCCTCGGGCGTTCTCGGTCACCTGTTTGAGCCCGCATCGAAAGTTCGACCCCCGCTACGAGCGGTTTCTCCAGGCGACCGCCGGCGAACTCGCGGCTGCGATGACTCAAGCCCGGATCGTCGAAGACGCGGCGGTTCGGGCCAGGGAGCTCGCGGAGCTCGACCGCGCAAAGACGCTGTTCTTCAGCAACATCAGCCACGAGCTGCGGACCCCGCTCACCCTCATCCTCGGCCCACTCGAGGAGCTCATGGCGAACAAGGCGGAGCCTCTCGATACCCATGCCCTCCTGCCCATCCACCGCAACGCCCTCCGCCTGCTCAAGCGGGTCAATGACCTCCTGGACTTGGCCCGCTTCGAGGCCGGGCGACATGAAATCCACAAGGTGCCCACCGATCTGGCGGGCCTCACCTCTAACCTTGCCAGCACCTTTCGCTCGCTCGTCGAGAGCGCCGGTCTCCAGTTCGTCGTCCACTGTGAGGCGATCAAGGAACTGGTCCTCGTTGACCGCAGGATGTGGGAGAAGATCGTCCTCAACCTCTTCACG
>SHZC01000199.1 GCA_009692505.1 Myxococcales bacterium | reverse complement strand
CAACGTACTTCGGATAGCGGAGCACGATCGCCGAGCCGGTGGGCACCTCTTTGGTCGGTCGGGCGCCGAAGCCGCTCGGGCAGGTCTCGGAGGCGAAGACCTGGACAGCGGCGCCGGCGCAAGGGTCGGAATTGGCAGCGGGCATGTCGCCTGTTTCGGCATCGGGGCACTTGATTCGACCTTCCACGTCTCGGCCCTCCGCCCCCTCAGCCGAGGCGCAGGTCGGCGAGTCGGCCTTGCACGCCGGAGCATGGGACAAGCAGGCCTCCGGGATGAAGTCGAGCATGGCCGCAGCGGCGTCTTCGACGAAGCGCTTGGTGTCGAGATCGCAGATGGAGTGGCACTCGCCGCGGCGCTCGATGTCGGGTGGGCAGCCGACTGCGTTCTTGCCAAAGGCGTTCGCGAGATCGAGGTATCGGGTCCCGGCGTAGGCGGTGCCGGTCGTCGACTTGCACGACGGCTGTATGCAGCCCAAACAATCACCGCGTGGACAGCAACCAGGGTTGATGTCGCTTCGGTCCGAGTCCGGTCCTGGCGTCAAAAAGCACGCCACGACCCGTTCATCCTGCTGCGTCTGCTCCTCGGCCGAGACCGGATTGTACGAGACCTCGAAGGCGTCGACGAAGGCCCGGGGACCAACGAGACTCGCGACGGTGATCTGCTCGTCGGGGTTGCGCTTCAGACTCCGGAGGAAGTCGAGGTAGTCGTTCGTCGGCGTCAGCGCTGTATCGCGCCTCCAGATGCAAGTGCTGTCTTCGTTAACGTCGACATCGCACCGGCGGCTATGACAGGCCATGGGTTCGTCGTTGCCACACTCAGCTTCGAGGCACTGCTTCGGCGTCTTCCCGGCGCACAGGACGGTGTCCTCGAACGCCTTTTTTTCGAGCGGCCCATGCTTGCAGATGGCGAGCCCCGCGTGTTTTGGAGCGTCTTTGGGGGTCGAGCAGTCATCCTTGTCGGCGAGGAACATCACCCCCAAGATCGCGTCCGGGCGCAGGAAGTCCGGAGAGACCTTCGGGGCGCACAGTGGGTCATAGACGCCGTCTTTGCAGCACTCGCCGAAGCGCAAGCTGTTGGGTCCGTCGCAGGCCAAGGCGAGGCGCATCGCCTCGAGGCCCTTCCCGAAACCGCCGCCGCCCTTGCCCGCGGAGATGAGGCACGTCGTGAGTTGGGAGAGGTTCTCAGCAGGGGTCTTGCGACCGACGCCGGCCACCTCGGGGCTCAGGATCGGGTCGAACGTGAAGGCTCCAGTGCCGGGGTTGAAGAGGCCCGCGCAGCTCTGCTCGGCCGCCGGCTCTTCGCAAGAGAGGTCGGGGGCGACTTGGCTTCGAAACTGCCCGGCGGTGACCGGGACCAGATCGGTGGTGACGACCGCGATCCGGTAGTCGAACGGCCGTTGGCCATCGGCGGGCTCAAGCAAATTCGCGATATTCTTGAACGCCTGCGCCAAGGCCGCCTGCTCCTCACACATGGTCGCGCTGTCGTTGATCACGAGCAGCAGATCCAGGGCCGGGACGTCCCGGAGAAAGAAGGACTCCGCGACGATGACCGGGGGCATTTTCACGCAGACCCCCGTCGCCTCCTCGCACGTCGTCCCCAAAAGGCAATCGGCGTCCGCGTTACAGTTCGGCCGGTCACCGATCCGAAGGCAGGACACGAAAACGAGGCCGGCGGCTAGGCTTGCGAGTTGGATTTTCACTTGACCGTCTCCGTCTCGTCCGAGTCCGTCAGCAAGAGATAGAGCCCGCTTGTGAGCAGCGCGACCGCCGCTCCATAGGCGAACGCCGCCCCGAGGCGCTGGTCTTTGAAGTCCGCGTTCAGTCGGTCATACCGCGTCCGATCGTCGACGGTGGCCGTGAGGCCTTCAGCCGCCGCGGAGCTCTCCAGGGCCTGGGCGTGAAAGGAGATGGCCAGGGCCGTGGACACCGCGCCCAAGGTCGACAGGGACCACCCCAAGACCGGGCGGAGCGGTGGATCCTTTGGCGGAACCGTGGTCGAGAGGGCGACGCCCGGTGCCGGCACCGGGACCGCGGACAAGGTGAGATCAATCGTGCGCGTCTCGGCCTCGGCCATCGTCACGGACCGCGCCTCGTCGAGGAACCCGTCCAGCCGAAAGAGGACGAGGTGGACTCCGGCTTCGACCGGCGCCCGAAGCGGCGTCTTCTCCGTCAGTGCCAAGCCGTCGACGGTGACGGTGGCGCCACCCGGTCGGGTCAAGGCGATGAGGCTCGGTCGGCGGGCAAGCACTTGCTCCTCGAGTGAGGCCGCCAACCGCGACACGGTCTGCGCGTCTTCGGCCAGGGGCAAAAGCTCGACGTATCGACGATAAGCGGCAGCGGCCTCGCGAAGTCGACCCAGCCGCTCAAGCGAGCGCGCGAGGTTGAAGGCCAGGCGCGGCGACTCGGGGAAGACGTCGAGCGCGCGTTGAAACGCCGTCGCCGCCTCGGAGATCCGCCCGGCGCGGTAGTCCTCCCGGCCCTGAAGATACCGCTGATTGGCCAGCTGCGGCGCGCCGGCCTCAAGCTCGGGGATCGCCGCGGGCTCGGCCGCCCAAACACGCTGTCCCTCGCTAAGCACAGCGCCGCCGAAGAGGCACAGTGTGAGGAGGGACATCCGGAGCATCGGCTTAGAGCTTGTCCTTCAAGGCGACGTCGACCTTCTCCGCGCCGACGATCACCGCGGCCGGATGGGCACCGACGACGTCCCCGGGCAGCTTGCTCAGAGCGTCGCCGTCCCCGTCGATGCGGGCGTCCACGCGCATCGGGCCCGAGAACGCCGTGCCCTGCATCATGACGTCCCGCTCGGTGATCTCGTAGTCCATGGGGAACATGTCCGACCCGCTGACCGGGATCTTCTTCGACGCGACGAGCATGCCCTTCTGCCCGTCGCCGGCGTCGCGCCGAACGATGAGGAAGAGCGTCGAGCCGGCCTTCACGTCGGCGGTGCGGGCGGCGTCGAGGGTTAAGGTGCCCTTGAGCGTGCCCGAGGGTCCGGCTGCCGGGGCCGGGGCGGTGCCGGTCGCATCAACGGGAGGGTGACCCGGGGGCAGGGCCGCGCCGCCTTCGGCTGAGGGCTGGCTGCCGGAGGGTTGGTTACCCGAGAGATCGGGGCCTGCGACGATCCTGGCCTCCTGGCTTGGGGCCGGGGCCGGGCTCGACGACTTGCCGGGTGCCCCAGGGGTCGGTGTCGAGGGCCCCGCCTCGTTACTCTTGCAAGCCGAGAGGCTCGTGGCGACGAAGCAAGTCAGGAGAAGGGTCAGGCGCGGGCGCAGTGTCATCAAGGATCTCCGTTCAGTCATGATCATCGAGCTGTCGGCGCAGGCGTGCGCGTCGTAATTCGTCGTCTCTTTTTTCATCTGGGGCGCCGTCGTCCCCGGTGTCCGAGGTGTCCGGCGCGCCCGCGCTCACGCCCTCGGGCGGCTGTGAGGCTCGCTCACGACGCCACCGCCACGTGATGAACAGCAGCAGGCCGATCCCCATGACGAGCGGCGTTAGAGGCCCCAGAATGGTGTACCAAGGCTGTTCGGGGTTCTCGATCTCATCGCCAAACCGCAGCTTGAAGTCCGCGATGATCTGCGGCTCGGACTCTCCCGCGAGGAGGCGGTCGCGGATCTCCTGCCGCGTCGCGAACGCCTGTCCGCTCGTGCAGGTCAAGAGCGTCTTGCCCGGGCAAAACGGGCTACGAAGCTCGTCGGCGATATGGTTCGCCCGCGTCGAGGCGGCCTGAATCGTCGACTCGTCCGGGGGCAAGGCGAAGGCCACGGAGGCCAAGCCGGGGGCGACCTGAGCGAGGCAAAAGAGGAGGGTGAAGATCATCGCGCGGAGCATGAGGCGCACACAGTAGCCCGAGTGGGAACCGCAGGGTTCTGGAAAAGAGCCGAACGGCTGCGCTATACGCCGCTGCATGAGCAAACGAAATCGTTTAATCAGTTGTTCCGTGATGGCTCTCGTATGGAGCGCGGCGGTCTGTGGCGCCTGCTTGGGCCCGACGGAAGACGGCACGGACTCGGCGTCGATGGAGGGCGCGGGTGGTGGTCAGAGTGGCGGCGGGGGCGCGCCGGTCAGGCCGGGAGCGGACCGCTCCGGAACGGACGCGGGGCCGACCGAAGATGCCAAGATCGCCGATGGGCTCCCTCCCGCAGACGACGCAAGCCCACCCGATCCCGACCGCGCCGTTGTGCCCGGGGGGGACAGCGACGACGACGGTGTGAACGACGAGCAGGACAACTGCCCCTTCGCGGCGAACAATCGGCAGGAGGACTTCGACGGCGACGGCGCGGGCGACGCATGTGACCCCGACGACGAGGATAGGGATCAGGTCCTCGGAGCCGTGGACAACTGCCCGGAGGTGTTCAACCCCGATCAGGATGATCGCGAGAACGACGGCGTCGGCGACGTCTGCGACAACTGCATCGCCGTGGCGAACTTCAGTCAGAGCGACCGCGACGAGGACGGCATCGGCGACGGCTGCGAGGTGCCCGGTGACGACGAGGGCGACGGTGAGCCCGACGCCACCGACAACTGCGTGACCGTCCGCAACCCGGACCAACGCGACAGCGAGAACGACGGGATCGGCGACGCCTGCGACAACTGCCCGAGCGACGCCAATTTCAGCCAGGGTGACCGCGACAGCGATGGTCAAGGGGATGCCTGCGACCCTTAACCGTCGCCCCGGACGGCACTTTTGGCGGTGGCCGGGAATCTTGAGACGGAGTATGGGTGTTGGCTGGAACATCACCGCTCACCCAAGGGAGTCCGCGCCATGAAGCTTCGTAAGACCTACCTGCTCTTTCCCGCCGTCATCGCTGTCGGAGCGCTGCTCGTCGGCTTTGGTCATGGGCGCCGAAACTGCGACCGGGACCCGGCGAAGATGGCCCGCCACGCCATGGTCTTCCTTGAGGACAAGCTCGACGATCTGGACGCGACGGACACCCAACGCAGGCAGGTCAAGGGGATCGCGGAGGGCGTCATCGGTCAGGTGACGGTGCTTCGCACGGAGCGCAGCGACGCGCGTGAGCAGATGCTCTCGTTCTGGGGGGCCGATAAGCCCGACGCCAAGGCCGTCCACGCCGCCATCGACCAGCGAATCGAGACCCTCCGAAAGGCGGCCCATCAGGTCGCCGATGCGGGCCTGAAAGCCCACGCGGTCCTCACGCCCACTCAGCGCAAGGAGGTCTCCGAGCTCATTCGTGAGCGGTCCTGTGAGGGCAAGGGCGACAGCGACCGCTAGAGGGTCTGCCCCCAGAGGGTCTGATTAGAAGCCGCTCGCGAGCGTGAGCATCCGTCCATCGCTCGACAGGCCGGTCGCCGATTGCGCGCCGCCCTTGTGGAGGTGCGGGACGAGGAAGCCGATGCCGGCGCCCACGACCGCGCCGGTGATCACATCGGTGGGAAAGTGTTTGCCCGCCCGCATCCGCTCGACGGCGACGAAGCTGGTCAGGGCGAGGCCTCCCGACACGGTCCACGCGGCACGGGAGCCGTCGGCATCCCTCTCGAACGCCAGATACGTCGCCGTCGTCGAGAGCGCGGCGGTCACCGCCGTGTGCCCCGAGAAGAAGGAGAGATAGGCGTCGTCGTCGTCTTGTCCACAGTGGAGGGGCGGTCGCTCCCGCCGGTCGATCTGGTAGGTGCACGGTCGCGGACGTTGCACAAGGAGCTTGACGACCTCCGTGACAGCCGCCGTGGTCATGGCGCTCTCGGCATAGAGCCCCAACGTGATCACCCCTGCGTCGAGATCGTTGTGGCGGGCCGTGACGATCGCGTCGACGAGCGCGAAGGCGCCAGCCATGAGGCCCCCGAAGTCGGAGGTGCGAAGCGCGTCGTCGTCGCGGCCGTTCCGGGCGACGGGCGCGTCGAGGGCGAAGAGGTCAGATAGCCGCCCATCTTCATGTCGCTGAGGCACGACGGCCTTGAGGCCGAGCAGGACCGCCGCGTCGAGCGCGAGCAAGGGCACATCGAGCATGGGTACGAGGTGAAACGACGGGTCATTCGAGGAGGCAAACTTCGAAGGCGCCGCCGAGGCCGGGGATACCGCGGCCGGGAGCCCGGCGATGCCGAGGAGGCTGAACAGGGCGACTCCGAGGGCTCTCACTGCCCGAGCATCCGCGCCGCGACACGCGCGGCCATCATGTAGACGGTCATCTGCGGATTGAGAAGAATGGCCGTGGGCAGGAGGCTCGCGTCGGCCACATACAGGGCCTCATAGCCAAAAACTGCGCCATCGGGTCCGACGACCGAACGAGCGGGATCCGCGCCCATCCGGCAGGTGCCCTGAGGGTGGTACGAGATCATCTGCATCGTGCCGGGGTCGAGGCTGAGGGCGGAGATCACGTTACCGACCTCCTCGGGGCTGCGGATGCGGGTGGCCGTGGGCGTGGGAAGGAAGACCGAGCGCGCTCCGGCGGCCAGGAAGATCCGCGCCCCGGCGGCGAGCCCCAGTCGAAGCCGCGCCTTCTCCTCATCGCCCAGGCGATAGTCAATCGACTTGACCTTCCCGTCGTATGATATCGAGCCGTTGTTGCGGTCCCAGATGAGGCACGCGGTCGCCGCGATGTGCGGATATCGCAACATCGTCTCGGCGTGCTCCTCGCCGTGGGCGGGCAGGTGAAGCGCCAACACCTCCGGCGAGGGCATCCCGCCTTCGAAGAGAAACCGGCCGGCACCCGGCTCGACGAAGGCGTCACAACACGCGCCGACGCTCGCGCCGCGATGTCCCATGACCTCCTGCTCCATGTCGGCGGTGATCAAGACCGAGGGATGAAGCGCGAGGTTTCGCCCGAGGTGGCCGCCCTGGTCTTTGACCTCGCTGCGAAAGAGCAGGAGCGGCGTCTGGATGGGGCCCGCGGCGACGACGACCCGCTCCGCGTCGATGTGCACCCGGGCCTTGATTTCGCCCGTGAACGGGTCGCGCATCTGTCCGGTGATCCCGACCGCGCGACGACCCTCGAAGCGGACCCGCTCGACGAAGGTGTCGGCGAGGACCTTGGCGCCGTGGGCCATGGCCCAAGGGACATGCGTGACGAGCGCGGACTGCTTGCGATCCGAGGCACAGCCGTGAAAACAGAAGCCCGACAGCGCGCAGTCCTTCACGTTTCGAGAGACCGGGTGGGCCGACCATCCGAGCGCCTCGCAGCCCTGAAGCAGGACTCGGCTGTTGCCGCTGATCTCATGCGCGCCATTGACGTGAACGCCGAGCCGACGTTCGAGCGCCTCGAAGATGGGCGCGAGCCGCTCGGTCGTCATGTCGACCAGCCCAAACTCGTCGCGCCAGTCACGGAGCGCGGCCTCGGGCGTGCGGAAGCAGACCGCGCCGTTAACCACCGTCGAGCCGCCCACGCAGCGCCCCTGGACGATCATGATGTCGCCGTCGGCGTTCGTCTGCCCGCCGCCGTCCTGATAGGTCTTGGCGAACATATCAGGCAGGTGCTCGCTGAAGTCCTTGGAGCGGACGTAGCGCCCAGCCTCGACCATGATCACGGACTTCCCGGCGCGCGCGAGCTCATAGGCGAGGGTCGCGCCGCCCGCTCCGGAGCCGACGACCACGACGTCGGTCTTGAGAGACACGAGGTCGCCCTGGACGTTGGACGCGTCGAGGACCGGCAGGGGCGCGTGTCGGTCGAGCTCAGTCGGTGGGTTCATCCGGTTCAGACCTCGGGCAAGGGGGCGTGCCCCAGGCGGACGATGCCGCGCGACTCGGTGACGGGGCCGTCGTAGGAGAGGGGCACCCACGCGGCTGGATCCGAGTAGTAGCTGAGCATGACGACCTGCCGCATCCCGCCATAGGCCGCGCGCCTTATCTCGCCCCCGTGCTGCCACTGCGACAGGTAAGCCGCGGCGGCGTCGTCCCCAAGGTTGATGAACCGCGTGCCCTCGCCCGAAGTGACGATCGCCCCGAGATCGAAGGCCAACATCGCGCGCTGAAGGAGCAGGCGAACCTCGGGTGTGAGGCGCGCGACGGCGGCGTCTGCGTTTGCGAGCACGGGCACATTGGCGACCGGCACGAGCGCCCCGAGCCGGGTCGGGATCATGAGGGCGAAGAGTCGCTCGAAGATCGCGAGCTGCGTGCCCGTGAGTGACGGCAGCCCGGGTCGCGCCTCGGTCGAGACACGAGGCGCGCACGCCCGGAAGCCGAGCAGGACCGTCAGGCCAGCGAGCCCAGCGCCCACGATGACGCGGCGGCGAGTCCAAGGCTGAAGCGTGCGCCGAAGCGCGCCCTCGAGGCTTGGGTCATGAGGGGCTTGGGGGGTCTCCGACACCAGAGGACCGTAGGCTGATGCATCGGCAGCGGTCAACGTGCGGAGGCCCCGCGGGCCGATGCGGACCCATGCGGCCCCCCCGTGGGCGCAGGCAGCATCCACCTTGACACTCCGTCGCTCCCTCGGGCATTTGCCAAGACATGGTCAGCCCCAACCCCGCTTTTCTCCCCGAGCTGCGCGCGCGCGGCCTCGTGCATCAGATGACGTCCAATGAGCTGGAGGGCCTGCTCCAAACGACCTCGCTCACCGGCTACATCGGCTTCGATCCCACCGCCGACAGCCTGCACATCGGGAGCTTCTTGCCGGTGACGATGCTCATGCGATGGCAGCGCGCGGGGCATCGGCCCATCGCCGTCGTCGGGGGCGGCACGGGCCTCATCGGCGATCCCTCGGGCAAGGTCAACGAGCGGCAGCTGCTCACGCGAGACGTGCTTCAGGCGAACCTCGAGGGCCTCCGCAAGCAGCTCTCGAACTTCCTCGACTTCTCGGGAACAACCGGCGCCGTGCTCGTCGACAACTACGACTGGCTGGGCAACCTCGCGCTCATCGACTTCCTCCGCGACGTGGGCAAGACGTTCTCGGTCAATACGATGATCGCCCGCGACGCCGTGCGCGACCGCCTCTACCAGCGTGAGCAGGGCCTCTCGTACACCGAGTTCTCGTACATCCTCCTGCAGAGCTACGACTTCCTCGCCCTCTACGACCGTCTCGGCTGCCGCGTGCAACTCGGGGGCAGCGACCAGTGGGGCAACATCCTCTCGGGCACGGACCTCATCCGACGCTCGCGGGGGGTCGAGGCGTTCGGCCTGACGCAGCCCCTCGTGCTGAAGGCCGACGGCACGAAGTTCGGCAAG
>SHZC01000198.1 GCA_009692505.1 Myxococcales bacterium | reverse complement strand
GAGGCCAGCCTCATCCACAGGGTCTCCAACGGTCGCGTGGAAGCGACGAACGACCAGATCCGTCTGCTCACCAGGCTCGCTCATGGCTTTCACAGCGCCGCCGCCCTCATCGCACTTGTGTTCCTCAAGCTCGGCGGGCTTGCGATTGATCTCCCTCGCCGTCCGAGCCTTGGATGACCCACGAAGATCCTATGAGGCCCCGAAATTCGGGCTGCGCGTATAGATAACGGCGGCTGCGGCATCGTGGGTGCGCTTTATCGAACGCGCCCCCACTCCGGCCTCCCAGATCACCTGGGTGCTACGCACTTCGGGGTGCAACATCGCCAGCGAGCAGCTCGCGCGATCAACCGGGATGCCGTCCTGATCGCGGAGCGCCCCGATCACCGCGTCCATCAGCTCCGTCAGCGTAGTGCGGCGCGCATCCGGAGCGAGCAAAGCAGCGACAGCCCCGGCAGGCATGTCGAGCAAGGTCGGGGCGAGCGGTGAAGCGAACCGTCACGGGCGCAGTCTCACCGACTCACCCATCGTCGCCCAAGAACTCGGACACCGCGCCACCGCTGCCCAGGTGCCCTAAAACTTGTCGTCGATGTCCGCGAGCAGAATGGCTGCTTTGCGCTTGGCGTTCTTGGTCTCCGGCACGAGCTCGGGGATCACGTCGTCGGGCAGCGCGAGGACCTCTTCGACGAGCTTCTTGAACAAGGCGCGGTCCCCGGCCTTGGCGGCGTAGGTCTCGGCGAAGAGGACCTTGGAGTCTGCGTAGGTCGGCGCGATGGCGACGGCCTTCTCGAACTCGCCGCGGGACTTGGGCAGGTCGCCGCTCGGGAACGGGATCTTTGTGTACGCCACGCCGAAGTATCGATGGGGCGCCCCGTGGAAGAACGTCTCGTCGAGCTTCTCGCAGTGCTGCATGATCGCGAAGATGCGGTCCTTGTTCGACAGGAGCGTCGTGATGCCATCGAGCGTGGCCCAGCGACCGAGGTTCGTGGCATACCAATACAGGCCCGGCAGCCCCTCGCGCTTGACGTGAGGGATGGCCTCTTCCCACGTCTTGCCGTCTTTGATCATCTTGGCGAAGTCGGGCGAGAGCAGCTTGATCGCCCGCTCTCCGGCGGTGACCCCCTTGTCGTAGGCGACCTTCAGGGCGTCCTCGTCGTCCTCCCAGATGATGTGCGCGTTGGCGAGGAAGAAGTAGGCATAGGTCAGCTTCAGGGGGATCTGCGCGTCGGTCCCATCGACGGCCTGCGCCTCCTCCCAGATCTTGATGGCCTCATTGACCTTGGCCTTGTCGGACCGTAAAGCAAAAGCTGCGTCACCTGCGGCGAGCTGAGTCGTCGCGTCACCGGCCTTCTGCGGGGCTGGCCCCTCGTCGACCAGCGTGCTCTGGCGACCGCCACAGGCGGACAGGGAGACAGCAGCGACCAAGGTCGCCATCATGAGTCGGGTTGTCATCGTCGGGCTCCATGTGCTCGAAAAAAAGCCAGCGGAATCGGGCGGGCGCGGCGGGTCTCTATCACGCAGGTGTAGGACCGTCAACGCGCCTTCGGCCCGCCGTCCGTGCCCGAGAGGAGTGCCGCACGATGCTGTTCAAGGGCGCGGACGCTGCGGAGATAATCGGCCCTCTTCGGGTCCTGCGTCACCCACCGCTCGCTGGGCTGCGCTCGCAGGGCGTCGAGGTGCAGGAGGGCGGAGGGGACGTCCTTGAGGCTCGTGGCCAACTCCAGCGCGTCGAGTCGACTCGGCACGTCGTCGACGTTGAGTCGCAGGGTCTCTCCGAGCGCCGCGAGCGCCGACGCCGGCGAGTTGAGTAGGACGAGAAGGTCGGCCCGGCGGCGCCAGAGTCGAGACAACCGTCGAGGCTCCTCGGACTCGGAGATGGCCGCGTCGTAGGCGACCAGGAGGCGCGCGTGATCTCCCTTTGCGGTCAGGCGGACATCGAGCGCTTCGAGCGCGGGGCGACAGGTCGCGCTGCCCGCGAGGATGCGGCTGGAGACCTCCTCGAGCGAGTCGAGGCGGCCGAGCTGAGTCAGCGCCCGCCGCAGCCGATGGAACGCCGCGAGCTCGTCCTCGGCGGGCAGGCCCTCCCCTGGCCGGCTGGGCTGAGCGAGGGCCACCTCCAAGTGAACGGCGGCCTCGGCGAACGCGCCGCGCTCCATCGCGAGGACGCCCTGCCCGAGCTGGGCCCTCGAGCACGCAGCGTCGAGAGCGAGCGCGCGCTCGAACTCGAACCGCGCGCGTTCAGCGTTCCCGAGGCGTGAGCGGTAGAGCTCGCCAGACAAGGCGAGCAGGACGGCCTGCTCGACCGCGTCGTTGGAGGCCGAGATCCGTGACTCGATCAGGCCGGCGAGTCGCTGGAGATCGGGCAATCTGTTGCGGAGCTCGGTCAGCGTGCGCCACGCGATGAGGCGAGCCTCAAGCGTGACCCCCGCGCCTTTGAGGTCCAGCTCGGCCTGGTATGCGACCAGACGCTGAGGGTCATCCGTCGGCCGCGTCGAGCGACGCTCACTCTCGGAGACGCCGATCGGGACCGCCTCGAGGAGGGCCCCCAGCGCGGCTACGTCCGGCGCGTCGTCCAAGTCGCCCGCGGCTACGTCCGGCGCGGCAGGGTGCTCATCGAGGAGCCTTGAGAGCTTCTGCGCGACGCGATCACGCCAGGGACCGGGCAACGCCGCCTCGATCTGCATCGAGAGGATCCGCGCCAGGGCCGGCGTGTCATCGAGGCGCTCGAGGACCTGGGCGAGGCAGTCCATCGCCTCCATGTTCTCGCTGGAGGCCTCGAGGGCAGCCTCAAGGAGGGCCCGTGGACCGGAGAGCTGGTCGCTCGACGAGAGGAGCAGCTCTGCGGCTTCGAAGCGCAGCCGACTACACCGAAGGCGGTCCGTCGCTGAACGTCCGTACGCTGCCGCCCGACGCTCGAGGGCCGTGGCGAGAGTGCCGGCATCACCTCGGCTCCGCGCCCAAGCGACGAAGGCATCGAGCGTCTCCTCGTCCATCGTGTCCGTCGTCGCGCGAACGAGGTGCTGAAGAGCCAACGTCTGGTCAGACGGAGCGAGCTTTGCCGCGGCCCGGGCGCGGGTCCGACGCGAATCGAGGTCATCCCCATCGGGGCCGTCGTCCAAGCTCGACAAGAGCGCGCGGGCGGCGGCCTCGGGCTGGCCAGCGTGCTCATGGAGAGACGCAAGCAGCTCCGCGGCCCGACGATCGGGCAAGGCGGATTCGGCCAGCGCGATGGCCTCCAACACCCGCGACAGCCGCCGCAGGGCACCCGCCTCGAGCAGGATCAGCTCCACCTGAAGACCCACGCCGAGCGCCCGCCGCTGAGCATACAAGATCACCAGCGACGCCCAGTCGTTCCGACCGCCGAAGAGCTCCTCGAGTGCCTCCTCGGCGGCGAGCCAGACGGACGACCCGGGCACGGCTTCGTCGAGGGCCCGCTGGAAGGCCGGCAGAGCCTCATCCGGGGCGTAGAGGGTATCCAGGCGAAACTCGCCCAGGGTGAGGAACCGCTCCGCCGCAGCGGGGCCGGGCGTGGCGGCATGGGCCTCGCGTTCGAGCTCCAAGGCCTGACGCTGACCCGAGGCTTTGTCGGTGTCCGGAGAGCCGTCGGCCATCACAGCAGTTCCGACCTCCCGATGTGGCCCATGCACATGGACCGTCGTGCGGGTGGAGGCAGGTTCAGCCACCACGGTCGGCTCAGGGGCCACCGGCGGCTCAACGGCCACCGCGGGGCTCGGTGCGGTCAGGCGCAGGAGCGTGGCCGTCGCCTCGTCGTCTCCCGGACGGAGCTCGAGGATCGCCTCCTGCAGTCGAACGGCCTGATCCCCCATCGCGGCACGCTCGAACACAGACGAGGCGCGACGCAGGAATCGCTCGCGGCCGAGGTCATCGTCGCCGAAGGCCATGAGGCGGGGCGTGAGGACCTTGGACAGCTCTTCAGGCGCGTCGGCTTGAACACACGCCTCGGCCCAGGTCGGCAGAAGCTCCGGGTGGCTCCCGCCGGTCGCGTGAAGTGCCTCGAGGCGGCGTGCGGCGGCCAAAGGCTCCCCGGTATAAAGCTCGCAGAGGGCCCAACGAACGCTGTCTTCCGGTCGCAGGACTGCTGAGTCCATCGACGCCAGCCGAACGTAGGATGCCTTTGCAGTGCCCCAGTCGGCCGCCTCGAAGGTCCGCTCGGCCAGGAGAGAGATCGCCGGGAGGTAAAGCGGGTCATCGGCCAAGGCGGCACGCAAAAGCGCGAGCCCCTCGTCGGGTCGAGAGAGCGCGCCGAACGCCAGCTCCGCGAGCCGGGTCAGCAGGGCCGGTCGGTCCTCGGCCACGGCACCAGCGAGCTGTTCACGGAGCAGCTCGGCCACCCGCGGCCACTCGTCCAGGGAGGTCGCGACCTCAAGCCGCAGCCGGGCCGTGTCGTCGTCTGCTCCGGCGAGTTGGAGCGCGAGATCGAGGAGGGGCGCGGCCGCCTCAGGCTGTCGGAGCTCACGCCAGAGCAGACGGCCCGCCCGCCGCGCGAGCAGCGCGCGGACCTCGGGTCGTCGCGCCGTCTTGAGCCCCGCCACGAAGAACGAGACGATGCCTTCGACGTCCCCTTTTCGAAGGAGGAGGTCTTGCGCCGCCTCATAGGTCGCCTCGCGGTCCGGATCGTGGGTCCGCGCATCGGCCAGCCGCGAGAGGGCCTCATCGGCGCGGCCCAGCCCGATGCAGACCTCGGCCAGCCGAAGCTGAAACCCCGCGACGGGCTCGTCATAGCCCTCGGCCTCATAGACAACCCGGAGCCGCTCGTAGGCCTCGAGGGCCGAGCGGAAACGCCCGCCTTCGAAGTGAAGGTCACCTTGGCCCCGCAGCGCCTCGACGTCCTCGGGGGCGAGCGTGAGCGCGCGCTCATAAGCGTCCATCGCGCCGGCGACCCCTCCGATACCCGGCTCCGAGCGTGCGGCGGAGGCCCGGTGAATACGTCCGATTTCGAGATACAGCGCCACGCGGACGCGCGTCTCGACCTCGTGCCCCGCCCACCGCACAAGCAGCGGCAGGAGTTCGGCGAACCGCTCGCGCTCCCGATAGATGTCACACAGCCCTTCGAGCGCGCCGAGCTGAGAGGGGTTGCACCCGAGGGCCAGGCTGAAGGCCTCGATGGCGTCGTCGGTCCGGTTGAGCCGCGTGCGTAAGAGCTCGCCGCGCTCCGCGTACAAGACGCCGAGCTCCGCAGGATCGTTGACGACGTTCGACAGACGAAGGAGCGCCTCGCAGAGCGCGGCCGGATCCTTGCGCCGGCGTTGAAGCTCGACGAGCACCCGGAGCGGCGCGTCGTCATTCGGGCTGAGGTGCGCGGCCTCCTGGGCGAGCGTGGCCGCACGGCGGTAGTCGTGGACCGTGTCGCGCAGAACGATCGCCAGGCGAAGCGAACGCGCGGCGCGCACCCGGTCATCGCGGGACCGCTCGATGGCGAGCTCAAGCAAGCGGGAGAGGTCGTCGACACGATGTTGCGCTTCGTACAGGGCGGCGAGGGCGTCGATGCCCTGATCAATCTGGGCGTCGCTGCCCTCGAGCGACTTTTGGAAGTGGCTGATCGCGAGCAGCGGCTCATTGATCGACTCGGCGAGCAGGCGGCCGAGCCTGAGGTGGATGTCGATGCGATCGACAGCGGACCCCTCGATCGTCTTGCGCCGAGACTCCTCGCCCCCTGCTGGCATGACCCGCAGGAGCTCCTCGAGGTGAGTCCGCGCCCGATGGATATCGCCGTCGTCTGCGGCGAGCTCGGCCAGACCCAGGAGCGCCCGCGGATCACCGGGTAGGAGCAGCAGGGCCTGTCGATACCGAAGCGCGGCGGGCGAGCGTCCCCCCTCCGGCATGGCACGCCAGAGATCGCCGAGTTGAACAAAGACCCGGGCCGCTCGCACGTCGTCGCCGCGGCTCTTGAGGAGCTGAGCCGCCCGGTCGAGGCAACGGACCGCAGACAGGACACGCCCGCCCGCCTCGTGCGCCCGAGACAAGCCCAAGAACGCCGAGACGGACTCGGGGGCAAGCTCGATCGCGCGCTCGAACCACGCCGTCGAGGCCGCCGAATCCTGGACCTGATTCATCGCCAGCTCGCCGAGTTCGATCATCAGCCGCGTGCGCTCGGCCACGTCGCCTTCGGTCGACAGCAGGCGCTCGCGAGCGGCCATGGCGCCGGCGACGTTGCCTGCGCGGGTGTGCAGCTCGGCCAAGGCTCGAAGGGCCATGGGCAGGCGACGCCGCAGGTTCAGGGCCGCGTCGAGGGCGGTGATGGCGCGGGCCGGATCGGTTGGGCTGAGGACCCGCGACACCGCGCAGTGCGCCTGGGCTGCCTCGAGCACGTCACCGGCTTGTTCGGCGAGATGGGCGATCCGAGCGAAAGCCTCGGCCGAGGCCGTCGAATTTCCCAGAGAACCCTGCGCGACGCCCAACGCGACGAGGGCGTCGAAGTCGTCGGCGTATCGCTCAAGGCGAGCCCGCGCGAGCGCCAGCGCTTCGCCCCGCGTCTCGGCCCGAGCCGACCAGAGCTGGAGGAGCCGCGCGACCAGGAAAGGGTGGTCCGGGTGGAGCTCCAGCTGACGTTCATAAGCCTTCGCCGCGCGGTCGATGCGGCCGGCCTCGATGTCCGCTTCAACGCCCACGTAGAGCGACTTGGCCTCGTAGTCGGACAAGAAGCGGCGATAACGAGCGGCGGCGTCGGACGTCTCGCCCGGGCTCACGCTTCGCAAGGTCGGTCGCCCGGTGGCGTCGGACGTCTCGCCCGGGCTCACGCTTCGCAAGGTCGGTCGCCCGGTGGCGTCGGACGTCTCGCCCGGGCTCACGCTTCGCAAGGTCGGTCGCCCGGTCTCGAGACGTGCGGCGACGAGTCGGAAACGCCCCGCCTCAGCCAAGGCGACCGTCAAGCGCGAAGAGGACCGCTCGGGCATCTTCCAGCCGACGTCGGCGCAGATCTCCGAGAGCGCGGCGTCGACCGGATCAAAGAGCGCGCAGGTTGGGCCGACGAGCGCCTCTTCGAGACCGGCAGCGCAGAGGACGAGGCGGGCGAGCTCGGGCGCACTGTATCGGCAGAGCCCGTAGATTCTGATGGAGTGAACCGAGACGAGCAGCGTGCGATCGCCGGCGAGGCTGGCGGGCTCGACCCGCGCGCGCAGAAGGAACGGCACGCCATCGGGCAGCTCGCCGACGACCACGATCTCTCCGTCCAAGAACCGGACCTCGAGGTCCCCGAGCGACGCGCCGACCGCACGAGCGCGAAGGCGTTGGCTGGCCTCCTGCTCGTCGATGGACAAAGACAGGGTCTCGAGGCGGGCGTATTGATGCCGGAATCGCTCGACGCCCTGGCTCATGTCGAGGCGCGCCGGCACTTCCAGGAGGCCGAGCTGGAGCTGTTCGACGAAGAAGAGCTCGCCGATGGTCCGCTCAGAGAGGACCAGGCGACCCTGGCCCTGCTCCAACCGCAGCGCGAAGCCGCTGCGACGTACGCGGTCGACCAGGCTCACTTCAGGGCCCGTCAGCGCCGTTCGATGCGGGAGGCGGCGCGCTCGGCGCGGTCGACGGCGCGCTCGGCACGGTCGGCGGCGACGGCGCGCTCGGCGCGGTCGACGGCGCGCTCGGCACGGTCGGCGGCGACGGCGCGCTTGGCGCGGTCGGCGGCGCGCTCGGCACGGTCGGCGGCGACGGCGCGGTCGGCGGCGCGCTCGCCGGCGCGCTCGGCACGGTCGGCGGCGACGGCGCGCTCGGCGGCGCGCAGGGATTGGCAAAGGGATCGAGCGTCGCCGCCGCGCAAGGATTGACGGGGGGCGCCTCGCTCGGCGGGGCCGGCGGGGGCGGCGCGGGCGGCGCGGGCGGCGCGGGAGGCGGACCCCCACACGCGCTGGCGACGAAGACTGCAGTCATGAAGAACAGATGGCGCATCACCGTCACCTCGACCCCGGGGGGCTGGAAATTACGCGGGATTCTAGTACCGGAGCCCACCGATTCGTCACGTTTCTCACGCAGAGAGCAAGCGAGGTCCTCGCTTAGTCGCTGACCAGCCGGCCAAACTCGACAATCCGCTTGACCACTACGCGCGCTGTGGGCGGATGGTGCCGCACGAGGGACCGGAGATCGACATGAATCTGGCGCCCGTCACGGAGGGTCAGCGTCGCTTGCGTCTCGTCGTTGAGGACATCGATGCGGGAGAGCTGGGCGCGTGTGAGGCGGACCAGCGGCACATCAGCACGGTCCAGATCGCGAAAGAGGAGGTCTTGATCACTCGCGGCGAACGCCATGCGTTTGCAGAGCGGGCGAGGCGCGATCCCGGGTGCCGTCAAGACGGGCCCCGGCACCTCGACGGCGAAGTGCAGGCGCGCGCCGTCGGGCCGTTCGAAGGCCCTCGCTTGCTCCAGCAAGTCCACTCGACGGTCCATCTCCGGCATGCGCGAGCCGACACGGGCCGCGCTCACGTCCTGAGGCCGAATGGCGCGCCCAGTTACAGGTGAACGCACCGTCATGGCCGGCTCGCCCGGGTCGTCGCCGATGGTGAAGGCCTCGTCCGATGAGGGGCCGAGCTCAATCGCGATCGGCCCGCCTCTACCGGCGGGGTAAGGTGCCGCAGCCCGGACATCGCGAACGGTGGAGTCCTCGATCCAGTCGGCGCTCGGGCCGACGTTGGACGCCGGCGGTCGAGCCAGCGGTCTCTCGATGTGATCTACCCAGTCCGGCAGCCGCCGGCCCGACGGCGGGGGGGTCACCTCGGCGGGGACAGGCGGGGGTGCCGTGCTCGCGGGCTCGACGGGCCGCCGCTCGCGAGCGGGATCCGTCACTTGCCCCAAGCTGGCCGGCGCGGCGAGCGGCGCGAGGGTGACCGTTCGAATCCCAGCCGCGGTAGGTCGCGTTTCTGTGGCCGAAACCGGACGTTCCCCGGGCAGCAGGGCCGGCGTGCCCCTCGGCGGCAGCGGCGCGGCCAGAACTCGTCGAAGCGCCTCATGCGCCGCCGCCACATCGTCGCTCAGCTCCTCAAAGCCTGGGGGCAGCGCGAGGTTTTCCCGCACACGCTCGGCGAGGTCGACCTGCCCGATGGCGGCGAGGCAGAGGGCCAGCCCGACGCGGGTCTCATCGGCCCGGTCGCCGCGCGCATACGCGACCCGGAAGTGATGGGC
>SHZC01000197.1 GCA_009692505.1 Myxococcales bacterium | reverse complement strand
GCGAACTCATTGTAGACGGCGTTCGTCGCCCCGTTCACGAGCTCGAGGACGCGGCCCGTGAGGCGCGCGCTGCCTTCACCCGCGTTGAAGATCTCCACGTACTCGGAGACATCCACCCCGTCTTGGGCGTAGTCGATCTCGTTGATGAGCAAGCGGCCGAGGTCCGGTGGCGGTGGGCCATCGGGCGCCAGGTCGGTTGCCAGGTCGGTTGCCAGATCGGGCGCGCTCGAGACATCGGACGTGACGGCTTGATCGGCCGCGGGGCCGTCGTTGGTCACGTCGGCGCTCGCGTCGCCGGGCAGAGCCTGGTCGACCGTCGGCCCCAGATCCGTCGCGATGGGGAGGTCGACCGCCGGCGAGGTGTCGAGCTGAGCGACGAAGGCGTCGAGCTGGACGGTGGGCCCATCGGCGCGGACCGAGACGTCCGGCGAGCTGCCCGTATCCTCAGGCTCACCCGCGCAGGCGAGCAGCGACAAGGTCAAGATGCTTGACCACTTTCCGGACCACTTCATCGATCGTTTCATGTGTTCTTCCCCAGGGCGCGTGACAGCTCGTCGTAGAGGTAAATGGCCGCGGCGGTCGCCTTCTTGAAGTCGCCGAGGTGCAAGCTCTCGTTCTCGCCATGTGCGTTGCAAATGGGATCTTCGAGTCCGAGTAGTAAGGCGGGCACCCCACCCAAGACGTCACAGAACGGCTGCACGAACGGAATCGAGCCGCCACAGCCGATGAACGCGACCCTGTGCCCGAAGCCCTTCTCAAGCGCGCGGGTCGCCGCCTCGAAGGCTGGCCCCTCGGGCGTGGTCGCCCACCAGCCCCCGACGGACTTCGGCGTCGTCGTCACCTGCACGCCATGCGGCGGCGAGGTCTCCAGAGCCTCGATGAGGCGCGCCTGGACCCACATCGGATCAACATCGGGCACGACACGGATGGTCACTCGGGCCCGCGCCGACTCGATGATTTGATTAATCGCGCCCTCCAGAGGGCGGGCCTCCAGCGCGGTGATGGTGAGGGCTGGTCGGGTCCAGAGTCGCTCGTAGACCGTGCGATCGGCCTCCCCGGAGAGCGATACACCCTCAAGCAGGCCGGCGTCTTCACGGAATCGGGCCTCATCAAAAGGCAGGGCCGCGAGCCGGTCCCGCGCGCTCTGATCGTCGCGGATCTGGTCGTAGAGGCCAGGGATCTGGATGCGGTCGTCGTCGCCCGTGAGGCGCGAGAGGATCTTGCAGAGGGCCATGACCGGATCGGGCACCGGGCCGCCCCACATCCCGCTATGGATGGGATGGTCTATTGAGGCGACCTCGACGTCGACGGCGACGAGGCCCCGAAGCGCGTAGGTGATCGAGGGGAAGCCCGTCTCGAGGTTCGCGGTGTCCGTCAGCACGATGCAGTCTGCGGAGAGGCGATCCCGATAGGCCTCGAGGAAGGCGCCGAGGCTCTCGCTGCCCGACTCCTCCTCCCCTTCGATCACGAACTTGATGTTGACCGGGAGGCGGCCCTCGGTGGAGAGCCAAGCCTCGAGGGCCGCGACGTGGATCATGGCGCCGGCCTTGTCGTCGACCACGCCGCGTCCGTACATCCGGCCATCGCGGATGGTGGGCTCGAAGGCGGGGCTCAGCCACTTCTCCGGTCGCCCGGGCGGCTGGACGTCGTGGTGGGCGTAGAGCAGGAGCGTCGGCGCTCCGGGCGCGCCTAACCATTCGGCGAGGACGTAGGGGTGCGCGCCGGGGAACGTGATGACCTCGGCCGTCTGCATTCCGGCCCGAAGCAGCCGGGCCTTGAGCCACTCGGCAGACTCCAGAACCGGCTCCGGGGGGAAGTTCTTGTCGCTCACACTTTGGATGCGTGAGAACGCGGCGAGGTCGTCAAGGGTCTTGTCGAACTGGGCTTCGAGGTACGCGAGCTGGTTCTTCATCGTCCATTCTCCGGCGGTAGGCGGCGGCAACGTGGACGAAGTCGGGGCTCTCGGCAACCTTGATGGCGTCGGCGGCTTCGGCGCCGTCTCACTCCACCCGCTTCGGCTCGACCTTCGCCGCGACCGGCAAGCCCTCGAGGACCACGGCGTCGTCAGGACCCTCGCCCGACTGGACCTGGACCATGAGCGCGAGCACCTCCGAGGCGATGTATTCCCGGTGGGTCTCGATGGCCTGGGCGATCTCCGCGTCGGTGACCCAGAGTGAGACGACGATGCGGTCGGTGACCTCGAGGCCGTTGTCCTTGCGCAGCTTCTGGATGCGGCTGACGACCTCGCGAGCATGCCCCTCGGCGATGAGCCCGGCGTCGAGCCGCGTATCGAGGGCGACCGTCAAGGAACCTGACGATTCGAGGACCACGTCGCCGCGGGCCTCACGCTGAACGAGGAGGTCGTCGAGCGTCAGCACGGTCCCGGCGACCTCCATGGTGCCGCCCGCCTGCAAGAGGTCGAAGTCCGCACGCGAGAGCTTGCTGATCGCTGCGGCGGCCTCTTTCATACGCGGGCCCAAGCGGGGTCCCAGGGTCTTGAAGTTGGCCTTGAAGGACACCGTGCATAACGAGCCGTCGTCGGCCCGCAGCTCCAGGTTACGGACGTTGAGCTCGTCGATGATGAGCTCCGCGTGGGCTCGTAGCGCCACCAGCACGGCTGGGTCGTGGTGAACGACCGTGACCGAGGGCAGCGGCTGTCGGGTCTTGAGCTTGTGCTTCTCGCGCAACGCCCGACCGAGAGACACTACGTCCCGCGTGACCTGAACCTGAAGCTCGAGCGCCGGGTCGATGCGGTCGGCTTGCGCCTGCGGATAGTCGCAGAGATGCACGCTGTCGCGGTCGCCTTCCAAGGCCCCGGTCTGAACGACAAGGCTCTGGTACAGCGACTCTGAGATGAACGGGAGGACTGGTGCTACGACCTTGGCGAAGGTGACGAGCACCTCGTACAGCGTCTCGTAAGCGGCCCTCTTGTCCGCGCGACCGGCCTCGTCCGATGCGGCCCGCCAGAAGCGGCGGCGGCTGCGTCGGATGTACCAGTTCGTGAGGTGGTCGATGAAGCCGAGCATCGGCGGCACGACGCGGTTGAGGTAGTACCCCTCCATCTGGGTGTTGACCTCGGAGACGAGGGACTGGAGCACCGAGAGGATCCAACGGTCGAGCTCGGGCCGGTCGCTGACGGCTATAGCGACCGTCGCGCCGTCGCCGAAGCCATTCATCGGGTCCCAGCCGTCGATGTTTGCGTACTGCGTGAAGAACGACCACGCGTTCCGCAAGGGCAGGAGCACGGTGCGGACGACCTCGCGCACGCCGTTCTCGCTGAACTTCAGCGGCTCGGCTCGAACGACAGGTGAGTTGACTAAATACGCCCGGAGCGCGTCGGCCCCGTATGCGTCCAGCACGGCCTGGGGGTCCGGGTAGTTCTTCTTGCGCTTGCTCATCTTGGAGCCGTCTTCAGACAGGACCAGCCCGTTGACGACGCAGTTGAGGAACGGCGGCCGATCGAAGAGCGCCGTGGACAAGACGAGCAGCGTATAGAACCAGCCCCGGGTCTGGTCGAGCCCCTCGGCGATGAACTGCGCCGGGAATCGCCCCTCGAACGTCTCCGCGTTCTCGAAGGGGTAGTGGACCTGCGCGTAGGGCATGGCCCCCGACTCGAACCAGCAGTCGAAGACGTCCTCGACCCGCTTGGCGGCCCCTCCGCACTTCTCGCAGGTGAACGGGAGGTCGTCGATCTTGTGGGGGTGAAGATCGGTGATCTCGTGGCCAGTCCGCTGCTTCAGCTCCTCGACGGAGCCGATGCACGTCTCGGTGCCGCAATCGGCGCAGATCCAGATGGGGAGCGGCGTACCCCAGAAACGTTTCCGGGAGACGTTCCAGTCTCGGGCCTCACCCAGCCAGTTGCCGAAGCGCTTGGCGCCGACGGCGTCCGGCACCCAATGAATCGCCTGATTGTGTTGCACCATGCGGTCGCGCAGGGACTCGACCTTGATGAACCAGACGGGCACGGTCTTGTAGATGAGGGGCGTATCGCTGCGCCAACAGAAGGGGTAGCTGTGATTGATCGTCTCGTGCTTGAGGACCGAGCCTCGGGCCTTGAGGTCATGAATGATGTTCTTGTCGGCGTCCTTGACCTGCTGGCCGAAGTAGTCAGGGACTTGCTCGGTGAACCGGCCCTCTTCGTCGACGGGATCGATGACCGCGATGCCCTCTCGGCGGCAGGCGTTGAAGTCCTCTTCGCCGAAAGCCGGGGCCATGTGGACCAGGCCCGTTCCGTCCGTCGTCGTGACGTGCCCCGACTCGATGACCACAAACGCGCCGTTGGTCTCGGCGAAGTACGGGAAGAGCGGCGTATACCTCAGCCCGAGGAGGTCCCGGCCCGTCATCGTCGCCAGGACCTCGCTGTCCTCATCGAGGACGGAGACGCGTCGGGCCTCCGCCACGACGTAGACTTGCCCGAGGTGGCGGACCCGCACGTATGTGATCTCCGCGCCCACGGCCACGGCGAGGTTCGACGGCAGGGTCCACGGGGTGGTTGTCCAGATCAGCAAGGCTGCGCCGTCCGGATCTCCGAGGATAGGCAGCTTGACCGTCAACGCCGGGTCTTGGGTGTCCCGGTAGTCCATGTTCGCTTCGAAGTTCGACAGCGCCGTCGACAGCCGCCAACTAAACGGCATCACCCGCCGGTCTTTATAGACGAGCCCGAGATCCCAGAGCCGCCGGAAGACCCACCAGACGCTCTCCATGAACGCCGGGTCCATCGTCTTGTAATCATTGCGAAAGTCGACCCATCGACCCAGGCGGCCGACGACGCGCTCCCACTCCTCCGTGAAGCGCAGCACGTTCGCACGGCACTCCTCGTTGAACTTGCCGACCCCGAAGGCGCGCACGCTTGTGGGTCCGTTGAGGCCCAGCGCCTTCTCCATCTCCATCTCGACGGGCAGGCCGTGGGTATCCCAGCCGAAGCGCCGCTCGACCCGATGACCGCGCATGGCCCAGTAACGCGGCACGATGTCCTTCAGGGTCGAGGCCACGAGGTGCCCATAGTGGGGCAGGCCGGTCGCGAACGGCGGGCCGTCATAGAAGACGTAAGACGAGCTCTCCGGTCGCTGATCCACCGATCGCTGGAACGCGTCGATGCGTTGCCACAGCGAGAGGATCTCGTGTTCGAGGGCGGGGAAGGTCAGCTCGGGATCGACAGCAGCAAAGGCAGGCATGGCGCGAACGCCTAACCCAATGCCGCGTCTCACGCAACGCGCAGGTGAGCGAGGCCTCGCGATTGACGAGGCACGGCTCAGGCCGAGGCGGCGTCCAAAGCGACCTTGGCCGCGGCCTCCGCCCTCAAGCGGGACACGATCACAAAGACCCGCTCGGCCAGCGCCGGGGCGTCGTCCGGCGTCAGACCCGCCGTCGACACGGGCTCCCCGATCATGACGCAGGCGCGGGACGGTGACAGCAACCAAGTACCTTTCGGGATCACGCCGCGCGTCCCGGAGATGCCTAAGGGCAAGACGTCGACCCCACACTCGATCGCCAGACGAAAGGGGCCGTGGCGAAACGGCAGGAGCTCCGCGGTCCGGCTGCGTGTGCCTTCGGGGAAGATGAGGACTGAGACCTTCCGCCGGAGCACGACGGCGCATCGGGCGAGCGCCGCGCCGCGATCGGACTTGTCACCGCGGTCGACCGGGATGTCCCCGGCGAAGTACATCGCCCAGCCGAAGAAGGGGATCTTGAAGAGCGACTTCTTCGAGAGGTACTTCATCTCGAAGGGCAGCCGCGCCAGCAGGAACGGGTCCGCGCTCGACTCGTGATTCGTCACGACGACGTAGGGCTTGCGGGGATCCTTCGGTGCCGGACCCGCCCAGCTAAACGTCCACAGCGGGTTGACCAGTGAGGCGAGCGAGCCCGCCTTGCGGCCCGCGAAGCCGGCCCAATATCGCCCGCGATCAAACGGCGCCGTCACAAGCCAGACGCTAAAGGACGCGAAGAAACAGAGCATGAAGACGACGAACATCCACACCCAGGCAAACGCTGAGAAGAGCACCGTCAAGCTTCGGTCGGGTCGCATGCCGCGGCATCCTTGCACGGGGTCGAGGACCCGACAACGCCCCCCCGCCGGGCCTCCATTGACACCGCTGCGCGCGGCCTGCGACAACGCCCCTCGTGCGCAAACTGGAGCTCGCCATCTCGGCCATAGGCCAACGCGTCATCGATGGCACTGAGGGCCTCGGGCGCACCGCGCTCCTCTTTGGCGAGATGCTGGCATGGCTGCCCTTGCCACCTTATCGCTTCAGGCTGCTCTTTCAGGCCATGGAGTTCGTCGGCGTCGGCAGCCTCTTCATCGTGGCGCTCACCGGCCTTTTCACCGGCGCAGTCTTCGCGTTACAGGGCGCCGGGGCCTTTCGATTGTTCAACGCCGAGTCCCTCGTGGGCTCGACGGTCGCACTCTCGCTCGCGCGGGAGCTGTCACCCGTGCTCACCGGCCTCATGGTCACGGGACGGGCCGGGAGCGGCATCGCGACCGAGCTGGGAACCATGCGCGTGACCGAGCAGATTGACGCGCTACAGACCATGGCGGTCAACCCGGTCCAGTACCTTCTCGTGCCGCGGTTCATCGCCGGCCTCATCATGGTGCCGGCGCTGAGCGTCCTGTTCACCCTCGTCGGGATGTGCGGCGCGTACTTCGTCGGGGTCGTGCTCCTGCACATCGACCAGGGCGTGTTCCTGAGCAAGACCCGGTGGTTCGTCGATCCC
The DNA here is from genome assembly GCA_009692505.1 of Myxococcales bacterium. Classification (GTDB taxonomy): domain Bacteria; phylum Myxococcota_A; class Bradymonadia; order UBA7976; family UBA1532; genus SHZC01. The sequence goes on along the minus strand of SHZC01000197.1, from coordinate 2,436 downwards.
GACGACCTGACGAGCGGGCTCATCAAGGCCTGCGTCTTCGGCGGCATCCTCACGTTTATCGGTTGCTATAAGGGGTACTACGCGGCGGGTGGTGCTCGCGGCGTCGGCATCGCCACCACGCAATCCGTGGTTTACTCCAGCGTCGTTATTCTCATCGCCGACTACTTCTTGACCCTCCTGATGTTTGAGTGACGCCTCCGTGAAAGAAGTGCTTACCCCCTTCAAGGTTGGTCTCGTCGTACTCGGGGCGACCGCGGCTTTCCTCTACATGTTCGGACAGGTCCGCGAGGGCATCGGCGACGATCCGAGCGGCTATCGCGTGTACTCGATCCTCGATGACGTGAGCGGGCTCGTAGAGAAGAGCCGAGTCGTCATCGCCGGCATCAACGTCGGCCAGATTGACCACATCGAGCTGGCGGGCGAGCGCGCGAAGGTCTGGATGCGGGTTAATACGCCGCTGAAGACCGACGCCCGCTTAGCGAAGAAGCAGGCGAGCCTCTTGGGCGAATACTATCTTCAGCTCACGCCGGGTGCCGTGGGCGCGCTGCTGAAGGACGGCGACGAGATCAAGATCGTGGTCGTCGACGTGGCACCGGCCGATCTCGTCAATGAGCTGAAGACGATCACCGAGAACGTGCGCGAGATCACCTCCAGCGTTCGGTCGGTGATCAGCGGCAAAGACGGCGAGCAGAAGCTGGCGTCAATCCTGGACAACATCAACGCCTCGGTGTCCGAGATCAATCGCGCGGTCGGGGAGAACGGCCCGAAGATTGATGTCGTCGTGGACAACGTCGTGCAGGTGACGGGCGAGGCGCAGCGGTTCAGCCACCAGTTCGCGCTGGACGCCCAGACCATCTTGGCCGATGTGCGCGCCGTGACGAATGAGGTTCGGAGCATCGTCGGCAAGAACGGCGGCAGCGTGGAGGAGGGCTTCGAGGGGGTCAAAGGCGCGGTCTCGCGGCTCCAGCACGCGATGGACAAGCTCGAGGGCACGCTCGATCGCACGCAGTCCATCGCCACGAAGATTGACGAGGGCCAAGGCACGCTCGGCCGCCTGGTCAACGACGACAAGCTCATCAACGACGTGACCGAGCTCGTCGACGAGTCCGGCCGCTTCGTCAAGAAGATGACCCGACTTCAGACCATCATCGCGCTGCGGAGCGAGTACTACCTCGGGGCCTCGGCGGTGAAGAACTACTTCAGCCTCAAGCTCCAGCCCAAGCCGGACAAGTACTACCTCTTCCAGCTCATCGACGATCCCCGAGGCCGCACGACGTTTCGCGAGACCGTGACGAGCACCACCGAGACCGGCCGCGACCCGCTCATCCGGGAGCAGAACACCGTGACCGAGGACCGCTTTCGGCTCTCGCTGCAATTCGCCAAACGTTTCTTCTTCGCGACCGGCCGCATCGGGATCATCGAGAACACCGGCGGTCTGGGCCTCGACCTCCATCTCCTCAACGACGACCTCGAGCTGTCCGCGGACATCTTCGCCTTCGACGAGAACATCAACCCGCACGTGAAGTTCTGGGGCCTGTACACCTTCTTCACCCACCTCTACGTGGCCATGGGCATCGACGACATCTGGAACGATCAGGAGTCGGACTTCTTCGTCGGCGCGGGCATCACCTTCAACGACGAGGACCTCAAGACCATCCTCACGACCGCCCCGACGCCGGGGCTCTGAGCGGAGTTCTAGGCTTCGGAGCCTTTGTTGAGCGTGAGGGTCGAGGCCCCAGCTGAACCTCCTTTGAGCCGACCGCGCGGCTTGAATTTGGCAACACCCGGTGCAGAATTGCAGGACACCCGCCAACCGTCACGAGCCGCCAATTTGGCAACCGCTGTTGCAAAAGTACCCAAGGCATTGAAATGACTGAGATTGTCGGAGCCAACGGCGAGTACGACAGCTTCATGACGGCGCTCAAGGCCCACGTCCGCGAGGCTCGCCTTGCGGCCGCCCAGTCCGCAAACCTGCAAGTGATCGCGCTGTACTGGCGGATCGGACTCGAGATTCTCGAGCGCCAGAAGATGCATGGTTGGGGTACGTCGGTCATCGACCGACTCTCCCGCGACCTGCGCTTCATGAAGGCGTTCGCCCAAGCGTGGCCCGACGACTCAATTCTGCAACAGGGCGTTGCCAAATTGCCGTGGGGCCACCTCGTGCGAGTCCTCGACGGTGCCAAGGAGGCCCCAGCTCGACAGTTCTATGTGGAGCAGGCCCTCCGATACGGCTGGTCGAGGGACGTGCTCGTGCTGCACATGGAGCGCCGTCTGCACGAGCGCCAGGGGCGACGAGTTCTTCCCGGATCTCCTCTTCTACCACCTGCGTCTGCACGCCTACGTCGTGGTCGAGCTGAAGGCCGGCGCCTTCCAGCCCGAACACGCTGGCAAGCTCAACTTCTACTTGTCCGCCGTGGACGATCTCGTGCGAGACCC
>SHZC01000196.1 GCA_009692505.1 Myxococcales bacterium | reverse complement strand
CCGCAGACCCAACCTCCGGCACCTCGCTCGGCACCTCCGGAAGTTCGGGCAACTCGAACTCAAACGCCGCCGCAGACCCAACCTCCGGCACCTCGCTCGGCGGCTCCGGAAGTTCGGGCACCTCGAACTCAAACGCCGCCGCAGACCCAACCTCCGGCACCTCGCTCGGCACCTCCGGAAGCTCGGGCACCTCGAACTCCGCCGCACGGGCCTCCGCCACCTCGAAAATGAGGGCCGACACCGCCACGGGCACTGGTGTAGCGAGCTCTGCGGCAGGCTCGAGCTCCACTGAGGCGAAGACGGTACGCTCAGAATCCTCGTTCGAGTCCTCGGCCGAAAGGCCACCCGGGATGGAGGCCTCTTCGTGATTGGGCTCGGCCGGTCGAGGCGTGGCTATGCCGCTACAGTCCTCGGCCGAAAGGCCACCCGGGATGGAGGCCTCGTCATGGGCAGGCTCAGCCGGTCGAGGCGTGGCTATGCCGCTCCAGTCCTCTGCCGCCAGGCCAGCCGGGACCGAGGCCTCGTCATGGGCAGGCTCAGCCGGTCGAGGCGTGGCCAACTCGTCGGACTCGGCGTCGAAAGCGAAATCGAAGTCAACCTCTGGGACCGCCGTCGGGTCTGCGGTGGCCACCTCGCGAAGCGAACCCTCTCCGAAATCCAAGTCGACCGAGACTTCGGCGGGCGCTTCGGCAAGCTCGTCCAGCACGACGGGTGCCATGGGCGGCGGCGCGGGGGTCGCAAGGGCATCTCGGTCGAGCCGCGCCTCGACAGCCGCGCTGACGCCGACGTAGGCCTCCGGGACCGGCGTCGCCATCTCGGAATCGAGCTGAACATCCACGGTGCCCGCCGCCGGATAGGCGTCGCTGAACTCGCTGCCCCGCTCGGCGTCCGGCTCCGAGTACCCGTCTACGTCGTCGTCGTTAAGCAGGTCGTCGAAGTTGTCGTCCGGCAGGTCGATCGGATCTGCGGCCCCAAAGTCATTCACCATGGCGAGGTCGGGCGCCGGCGTAGTCGCTCCCCGGTGTCCCACAAAGAGGCCCGCATACTCATCGCCTAATTCGGGCAACTCAGACGCGGGCGTCACCGTCAGCGGCGCCGGAACGATAACCGCGGGCTCCTGAAGAAGGTCATCCAGGTCGCCGTCCGGCAGCTCGCCGGCAGGCATCTCGTCGTCGTAGCCCATGTCGATGGCCGGCCCAAGCTCGATCGCGCCCACCGTTTGTGGCTGCGGCGTCGCTTCATCTGGCTCGTCATCGCCGAGATTGAACTCGAAGTTGTCCAGGTTGAGGTCGTCATCGCCGTCCGGATCGGGTGTTCGAACGTCGCCGAGTCCACCACGGTCGCTGAAGTCCAGGCCGCGGAGGTCGAGATCGGCGTAGTCGTCGGGGCCGTGTGGTTCGAGGGGCCCAGGGGGCGAGGAGGTGAACCCCGCCTGCCGCTCCAGCCCAGCCGCCATGCCAGAGCTGATGCGCTGAAGGCGCTGCGTGGCCTCCGCGTGATTGGGCTGCAACTGAAGCAGATCGGCGAGGACCTTCATCGCCTGCTCGCCCGCACCGCGATTCTCGACGACGGTCGCCAGCCTCAGAAGCGTGTTTACGACGTCGTCGCGGCGTCCGAGCGCGGCAGCGGCATCCTTGCGCCTGATGAGGATCGGCTCGTTGTTTGGATCGATTGCGAGGCCCTTGTCGGCGCTCTGGAGCGCGTGTTCGGTCAGGCCATATTTGAGCAGCAGATCGATGTCCGTGGTGTGCCGGCGAATAAGCTCTTCGGGAGAGAGGGTCTCAGCCGGCTGCGCGACGGCACCCAATCGCTGCATCCCCTGTGTGCTTGTGATGCCCTGCGTAGACATGAGGCTGGGGCCGAGTGGCCGCTGATTGGCCGCGCCGCGCCCCGCGCCTGTCGCAGAGATGGCCTCAGTGTCTGTCGAATCGAGGGCCAAGATGCGTCGAAAAGCGTCGATTCGAGCCGCAGCGTTTCCCGTCTCCTCTTGAATGCGCGCCAGCTCCCGGTACACCGAGATGGCCTTCGGCGTCTGGCCGAGCTCGGCGAAGGTGCGAGCGAGAAGCTCGAGGGTCAGCGGATCCGTCGGTGTGGCTCGAAACACCGCCTGGAGCCGGGACAGGGCGCGCTTCGGATCCCCGCGTAGCAAGTAGACTTCCGAGAGCTGCCTCAGGGTGTCGACGTCGTCGCCCGCGAGGTAGACGACGCGCTCGCCGACCTGCACGTACTCCTCGAATCGGTCCCGCGCAAAGAGTTGCTCGAGCACGATCTTGAACTCGGCGACAGCATTCTCCGTGTCGTTCAGCCGCGCGTGCCCTTCGGCCAACCGGATTCGTGAGATCACGTCGTCCGGGGCGAGCTCGACGACCTTCTTCTGGAGAGCGAGTCCGTCGCGGTGACGGCCATCCCGCTCGTAGCTGGCGATGACGTGCTGGAACTGCCCGATCGCGTCCGGTGCCAAGTGGAGCTGGACATAGAGTTCGCCGAGCCGAAGGTGGGCATCGGTGAAGGCCGGATCGATGTTGAGGATCTGCTTCCAGACGGCGACGGCCTTCGGGAAGAACCCGTCCTTGCTGTAGTGCTGAGCCACTCGCGAGTAGGTCGAGACCGCTTGGGGCACGGTCCCTTTTTTCCAGTACAGGTCGCCGATCTTCAGCCAAATCCGGACATCGTCAGGCTCCTCCTGAACGATGCTCAGGTACTCCTTGATGGCCCGATCGAGTTGGCCTTTTTGGGTGTACCGTTGCGCTTCGGCGATGGCTTTGTTTTTGTTGATTGCCATCCTGCGCGCCTGACTCCCTCGCGATGATTAAAAAAGCCGGAGAATCCTAGGCGTGGCCGCGGCGGGGCGTCAAGAGTGGCCACTCCAGCGACAGGAGTCGTTTGGCCATTACCGACCGACGCGAGAGACGTAGTCGCCCGTGCGGGTGTCGACCTTGATGACCTCGCCCTCTTCGACGAAGAGGGGCACCTTGACGATCGCCCCGGTCTCCAGCGTCGCGGGCTTCGTGGAGCCGGTCGCCGTGTCCCCCCGGAAACCGGGCTCGCAGTAGGTGATCTTCAACTCGACGAAGTTCGGCAGATCGACGCCGATGGGCCGCTCGTTGTAGAGGACCACGTCGACGGTGATGTTTTCCTGGAGCCACTGAGCTGTGTCGCCGAGGCTCTCCTCGGTCATGATGACCTGCTCGAAGCTGATGGTCTCCATGAAGTGCCAGCCCTCAGGGTCCTTGTAGAGCACCTGCATGGTGACCTCGCGGACGTCCGGCCGACCGACCTTGTCACCGGCGCGGAAGTTGGTGTCGAGGACGCGACCGTCCATCATGTTCTTCATGCGCGTCTTGACGAAGGCCACGCCCTTGCCTGGCTTGACATGCTGGCAATCGACGATTTGCCAGAGGGCATTCTCGTACTCGATGCGCATGCCCTTACGGAATTCATTTGTGTCGTACATCAGTTGCTCCGCGCGAGGTTCGTATCCCGCGATGATTGAGGCGAGGTCAGAGAGACGACCGCGTCGAGGGCCAGCCGGTATCCTAGGGATCCCAAGCCGGTGACGCTGCCCGTGGCGACCGCCGTCACGAGCGATTGCTGGCGAAAGGGCTCGCGCCGGGCGAGGTTGCTCAGGTGCACTTCGACGATGGGGCCCGAGAAGGTCGACAAGGCATCCCGCAGGGCCACGCTCGTGTGGCTGTAACCGCCCGCGTTGACGATCAGGCCCGCGCAGGTGCCGCGTGCGGCGTGAATCGCATCGATGAGCACACCCTCGTGGTTGCTTTGAACGTGCACGAGCTCGACCGCGTACTTTTCGGCGTGCAGGTCCAAATCCCGCTGAAGCTCAGCAAGCGTTTGGTGGCCATAGAGCGCGGGCTCGCGTTCGCCGAGCAGATTCAAGTTCGGGCCTTGCAGGACGAGGAAACGCATTCGGAGGGCAAATTCAAAGTTCGCGGAGCAAATCAGGCGCCGCGACCCGGAGGTAGAAGCGGCCCTTGCCCTGCGGTTGCTCGTTCGGCAGGCGCAGCGCGACGAAATACTGCGGCGTCAGCAGCCGGACGAGCGTGCTCTCGGTCTCACCCTCGACGCACAGCTCGGTGACGCGGCCGATGTCGAGCGCGTCGGCCCCGTTGACGATCTGCTGGAAGACCGAGGCGTACTCTCGAGCGACCTCGTCGGGATGCACGGGTCGACCGTCGGCACCAACCGCGTCGATGCTGAGCCCCTCAAGGCTCATGAGCGCGGCACCATGGGCGGAGGTTTGTTCTACGACTCGTGCGAGGGTGGATTCAAACACGACCGCTCCCGGGGCTAAACCGTCGCGCTTCTACCGCGCGACGGGTTTGAAGTCAAGGACCGGGCCAAGGCTCGCGCCGTTCAGAGCGGGGGCTGGCAAAGCTGCCGGGCCAAAGGATCGGGGGCAAAGGCCGAGCAGACCAAGCAGTGAAGCGGGCGGTCTTGCCCGACGGCGCACAGCTGCTCCGGGAGAATCTCCTCTTCGGAGTTCGAGCAATTGGGCGCTGGGCCCTCGGGACCGGAGGCGGACGGCGGATAAAATACGAGGCATCCGTTACAAATCTCCAGCTTGAAGAAGAACGGGTTGGACTCCACCTCATTGCCGTCGTTCGTCTGCCCGTGCACGACGAGCTTGAGGCTGACCGTGATAGAGTCCCGCGCCGGTCGAACGTCGCCTTGGCTGCCGACGGTGATGAATTGTCGCGAGTTCCGGAGCTCATTGATGAGCCCGCTGCTGATGGCCTCGATACCCACGATGGCATGGGACTCAGTGTTGACGGTGCCCGAGAGGGGCAGATCCACCGTCGGAAAGGCGACCTCGGTCTCCTCAAAAGGCGAAAAGGAGAGGACCGCCCTCCGCAAAGAGACGTCTTTCGTGTTCAGGCGGAAGTCTCGGGCCTGAAAGCCCTTGCTCTTGACGATGTCCAGGATGTTGTTCCGGATCAGCGGAAAGACGGTGTAGGAGCGCGCGACCGCCATGTCCAAGATGCCGGCGCCGCGAAAGATCTTCTCGTCGGGCTCAACCTGGCAGCTCTCCGGGTCGAGCGTCTGCATCTGTGAGATGACCAGCGCGCCGTTATTGTCCTCGGCGCAGTTGCATACGGCCGCGAGGATCCCTGCGGCAGTCAAGAGCTTAAGCAGACGCGTTCCGGACATCATCGTCATTCCCCTGTTCGCTTCGGGAGCATACCCGCCAACATCTGGCGACACGCGGCCTTCGTCAACTTCACGATCTCCATATCACCTGCACCACGGGGCACGATCCAGTGGACCTCCCCCTGAACATTCTTCTTGTCGGCGTCGATTCGATCAAGCAGGTGCTCGAGATTCAGGCGATTTACCCACGCTCTCCAGTCAATGTCGAACCCGAGGCCTTTCAGGGCGGCCAGGACGGCGTCCGCGGTGGTGCGAGGCAGCTCACGAGACGCCGCCCATTCGATGACGAACGAGAGCCCTAGGGCCACGGCCTCCCCGTGATTCATGGCCGAATAGCCGGTCTCCGCTTCGAGCGCGTGGGCGAGCGTATGACCGAGGTTGAGCGCCATTCGGGGGCCGGACTCGTGCTCGTCGCGGGCGACGATGTCAGCCTTGACTCGGACGGCCCGTTTCAAGATCTCGAGCAGGACCTCGGGCTCGGCGGAGAGCAAGTCGGGCGCGGGGCGCGTGAGCATCGGCAGGAGCGGCTCGTCACCGAGGATGGCGTGCTTGACGACCTCGGCGAAGCCGGCTCGGGCCTCTCGGGTCGGGAGGGTGCGGAGGTAGGCCGTGTCGACCCAGACGAAGGTCGGCTGGTGAAACAGGCCGATGAGGTTCTTGCCGGAGGCGTGGTTGACCCCGACCTTGCCGCCGACGCTGCTGTCGACCTGAGAGAGCACGGTCGTCGGGATCCCCACCCAGGCGATGCCGCGCAGGAGCGTGCCGGCCACGAAGCCCGCGATGTCCCCCACGACCCCGCCACCGAGCGCGACGATCAGCGTGCCACGCTGCATCCCCCAGCCCAGGAGGCCGTCGTAGAGCGCGCTCACCGTCCCAAGGTGCTTCTCAGCCTCACCCGGCCGGATCTGGCACGAGGTGACGCTCAGGCCCCGCGCATTCAGGCCCGACAGGAGCGGCATGAGGTGCAAAGGGGCCACGTTCTCGTCGGTGATGATCGCGACGCGTCGCGCGCGAGCGGCGACATCGATGCGCTCGCTCAGCTCTTTGAGTCCATCGGCCCGGAAATGCACGGCGTAGCTGCGCTCACCGAGGTTTATGGCCATAGAGCTGGAGGTCAAGGAGCCGAAAGTCCGCTTCTGAGCGCGGCCACGAGCTGATCGGCCACCTCCGCCGGCTCGAGCCCATCGGTGGCCCAGGTCAGATCGCAGTCGGCGTAGACCGCCGTACGCACACAGCGGAGTGCTGCGACCTCCGTCGCCGTTCCGTCCCCGAGTGGGCGTCGGTTGTCGTTCCCGAGCCTTCGTACGGTCTCGTGAAGCTCGGCGGTGAGCGTGACGAGCGTCCCGTGCGCGCTGAGCTTCGCTCGGTTCTCTGGCGACAGGACCGTGCCGCCACCGAGCGCGACGACCGAGCCAGGCCCCCGGAGCAGACTGTGAAGGGCCTCAGTCTCCATTCGACGAAACTCGGCCTCACCGGCTTGACGGAAGATGTCGGCGATCGCTCGACCCGCGCGGGCGACCACGAGCGCGTCGAGGTCCAGAAACGGCCGGGCAAGGCGCGTGGCCAAGAGCGGCCCGACGGTGGACTTACCCGTACCCATGAAACCCGAGAGAAAGATGAAGGCGCCAGGTGAGGACTCGGCGACGGGCATGATCAGGGCGCGGTGCGGACCGATGCGGCGGCGCGGTTTACGATTCGAGGCGTGATGAAGATCAGGAGCTCTGTGCGGCGATCGCTCTCGCGATAGTTGCGGAAGAGCGCGCCCAAAATCGGAATCCTGGCGAAGAACGGAACCTCCGCCTGGGAGTAACCACCGTTGCTCGTATAGATGCCGCCGATGACCGTCGTGTCCCCGTCCTTGAGGAGGACGTTGGTGGACGCGGTCTTTTTCAGGATGGTGGGATCACCCCGAGCGCCCACGTTTTGAAAGTCGGGCGTATTGTTCTCTGCGGCGACGACCAGATAGATGTTGCCGTCCTGAGTGACGTGGGGCTTGACCTTCAAGCTGAGCACCGCGTCGAAGAACACTGTGTTCACGCCCGCGGCGCTGACCTGAGAGATCGGAATGCTGACGCCCTGGCTGATGATCGCGTCGTTATTGTCAAGCGTGGTGATCTTCGGACTGCTGACGATCTTGACCTGACCTCGACTCTCCGCCGCAGATAAGCGGAGGTTCAGGTTGAAGGTGCCGTCGACGCTGCCAAAGGTGAGGCCGAGACCACCGCCGGATCCCGCCCCGATGGCCGCGGGCATGTTGACGATGAAGTTGGGGTTGGAGGCCGTGCCCTCGACCGGTGCCTGGGCATCATCTGCGGCACCGGAGAAGCCGACGACGCTGGGGAAACGCAGGCCCGTCGGGTTGCCGGTTGCCGCGCTCCACGTCGCGTCGCCACCCCACTGGATGCCGAACTGAAAATCACTGTTCGTGTTCACCTCGACGATGCGGGCCTCAATCATGACCTGAGGGGTCTGGGTGTCGAGGCGCCGCACGAGGTCCTCGGCGGCGTCGAGGCTCTCGTCGATGTCGCGGAGGATGACGGTGTTGGTCCGGGGGTCGTACTCGACCGAGCCTCGATCGGACTGCACGCTCTTGACGCGGCTGATCAGATCGCCGGCGACCGCGTGATTGACGCTGATGAGCCGCACATTGAGGGGCTTGAGCTTGCCCTTGACGACGCTGGCCTCGAGGTCAGCGCGTCGCTCGTCGGCGATGTCGACGGCGAGACCGACGCGGATGATGTCGCCCTCGCGGACCATGTCGAGCTGCTTGGAGCGGAGGACGAGATCGAGTGCTTGATCCCAGGGGACCATCCTCAGGTGAACGGTGACGCTGCCCTGAACTTTGTCACTCGTGACGATGTTGACGTTGCCTTCCTTGGCGAGGAGGCGGAGGACGTTGTGAACATCGGCGTCTTTGATGTCGATGTTGATCTTGCGGCCGCTGTACCTCTTCTTCTTCTGCCGGCGCGCCTCATTGGACTCTGCTGTCTGAATCGTCGTCGCAGCCTGAGCAGGACCGGTATAGAGGGCCGCGCTGGGCCGGGAGTAGGGAACCTCGGCGACGGGTGTGGCGGTCCTTCGCGCGGCCGGGTCCTCGAACGACCAGATGAGCTCTTGGCCCTTGATGTGCGCCCGGTCCGCAGACCGCTCACCGAGGGTCACGACCACTCGAACGCGGTCGCCGCCTCCGGGTGCCTGGAAGCTCGAGACGAGCCGAATGGCACTCTCGAAGTCCGACGTATCCAAGCTGCGTTCAAGCGCGGCGTCGATGAGGGTATTCTTCAACTCAAGGATGCGCGTGCGCTCCCCGTCGTTCCGGATCTCGTAGTCCGGTGTGCCGTCAAACCGGACACGAATCTCGCTCCGGGCGCCGACGTCCTCGAACTTCACGTCGGTCACGCGCGTCTTGCGAAGTGCAGACACCACAGGCGCGACCTCGGCCACATGGGCCACAGAGGCGACTGCCGGCAGTGCGTCTGCGGCGTCTCGCTGCTGCCTCGCTAAGGCTCGCGCCGCTTGGAGCTCGGACTCACGCTGCCGAAGCGACTCACGAAGGCCCGCAGAGTCGGCGGTCAGCGCCGTCATGGTTCGCTGGAGCTTCTCGCGTTCGTCGCGGCCGGCCGACGCACTCGAGCGGGCGGCGTCAACCTCGCCTTGCAGCGCCTTGACGCGGGTGTCCATCGCCGAGGAGGCCTTGGCTGACTCCAACTGCACGATTTGGGCGCGCATCGCGGTGACCTCGGCTTGCCGGGCCTTCTGTTCAGCGAGGAGCCGCTCCGTTCCTTCGATGTCGTCACGCTCGCGGGCACGGCTCAGTTGGCCGGCCAAGCCCGCCTGGGCAGACTCCAGCGTCGCCATCTTCGCCGCGGCATCTTGCCGCTGTGCGTCGAGCACGCTGAGCTCTTCTTTGAGCCGCGCCCGGTCGGCCTCGGCGCTCTGGGCGCGGACCTCGGCGTTTTGGGCGCGAGTCAGAGCCAGGGCCGCGGCCTGCTCTGCGACGAC
>SHZC01000195.1 GCA_009692505.1 Myxococcales bacterium | reverse complement strand
TCTCGGCCGCGGGGCCGGCCGCATTACCGATCTCACGCGGAACGCCCGAGTGCGCGCCCGGCGCAGCCGGACATGGCCTGCGGCAAGGGTTGACCTGCGATCTCCACCCCCACGCCGACCCACGAACATCCGAGAAGAGCCGCCCAGTGTCGGAGGCGAGAGTCGTGAGCAACGCTCATGCAACGGGTCGACTGTGGCGGATGAGGCCGTGAAAGTCGAGTCGACACGTCGAGCCCCAACCTCTTGGCTACCGCGCTTGCCGTTGTCAGCCGGCCTCGCCCTGATTACTGTGCGCGCCCCATGCTGCCTTTCCCCGCAAAGTTCCTCGTCCCCAACGGCTTCACCGCGTTCTCCATGTTGTGCGGTCTGTTTTCTGTCGTGGCCTCCTCCAGAGGCGACTTCGCCTTCGCCGCCTGGCTAACGCTCTGGGGCGTCTTGCTCGACAAGCTCGACGGCAGCGCGGCCCGCCTGCTCAAGGCGAGCTCGGAGTTCGGCGTTCAGTACGACTCGTTTGCGGACTTCGTCGTCTTCGGCATCGCGCCCGGCGCCCTCGTCTACTACCGGCTCGCCGACAGCCCGAACTATCAGGGGCCCATGGCCGCCGTCCTCATGGCCTGCGTCGGGCTGTATGTAGTCGCCGTCTCCGGTCGGCTCGCGCGCTTCAACATCAGCTCGCCGCCGGGAGGGGATCTGTATTTCTACGGCATCCCCACGACGATGATGGGCGCGTTGTTCTCGACGTTTTACCTGACAGTCGAGTCCCGGCCACAGGTCCATGGCCTCATCGAGCTCTTGCCCCTGCTGCTCGTCGCCGCCTCCTACCTCATGGTGTCGAGCCTGAAGCTGCCGAAGCTGAAGATGCGAAAGAACAAAGCCCTCAACGCCTTTCAGCTCGTCAACCTTGTGGTCGCCTACATCCTCGCCCCGCTGATGCTGCTGCCTGAGGTGCTGCTCGCGCAGGCGTTGCTGTACCTCGTGGCGGGGGTCCTCTCGTGTCTCGTCTCACCGCCGCGATTTGACGAGCCGCAGGGCGAGACGCCGCTCAGCGCCTGAAAAGACGCCGCTCATCGCTTGAGGAGCCGTGCCGGGCGCCCGGCTACGCGGGTCATCGGTGCCACGTCGCGGGTGACGAGGGCGTCATCTTCGACGACGGCGCCCGCGCCAATCGTCACGCCCGGCAGCACGATGACACGATCGCCGAGGATCGCGCCTGCGCCGATGTCGACCGCCTCGAAGCGGAGGGGGGCCGCCAGAATGGGCACGTCCCGCCCCGCCTCTTCGTGCACCGACGTGAGGACCTTGACCTCGTCGCCGAGACGAGCCCCGTCGCCGATCCGGATCGAGCCTGCGGCGTGCAAGAAGCAGCCGCGACCGAGGAAGACGTCGTTCCCCAGGACGAGCTCGTTTTTGTAGTACCCCTTCAGCATCGTGCCTGTGCCCACGAAGACCCGGTCGCCCAAGCTGACGTTCTCCGGATGCCAAATCCAGACGGGGGACTCGAGGTTGACGCCGATGCCCAAGGCTCGAAGCGCTACGAGCTCAAAAGTCCCGTCGCCGTGGCTCTGAAACGGTCTCACTTCGCCGCCTCCCCGCCGACTCGGACCCGCGCCGAGACGACGCTGCCTTCGACGCCCCGGAGGTTGACCGCCCAGGCGCGCAGCTCGTTGTCGCCCTCCACGAGGGGCCAGCGAAACGCCCTTGCTTGAAGGTCCATCGGTTCAGCCTCGCCGACGCGAACCCTGAACCTCGCGAAGCCCAGCATGAACGCCCGGAGCTCCACGTCGACGCTCGCGTGCGCCGCGTCCCCGCCATGAAACGCCATCTGAGTGACATTGACCGGCGGATACAGCTCCAGAGGCTCGTTCGTGAAGTCGCCGTCATAGCTCAGGAGGAAGCTGTCGATGTGTTTGCCTCCGGGCGCGTGGGATAAGAGGGCGTTGATGCGGCTATCGACCACGGAGCCCCGCAGCAGCTCCAAGCCGCCGAAGTTTGGGGCCGGGGCCACAGTGTGCTCGCTGAGCTTCAGCCCGTCTCGGAAGGTCTCGCGCCGATTGTCAAAGTGGTTGACCATGTAGAGATCGTGCAGCTCCCAGGCGTTCTGCGGGACGTCGTCTCGAAGGAAGGTCGCGTCGGAGTCGGGGTCGAGCAGCACCCACTTTCGAAACGTTCGGGACCAGACCTCGACCGTGGCGTGGTCTCTCGCGAGGTCCTTGCCTGAGGAGATGATTCGGGTGGGGTGGCCCAAGGCCAGGAGCGACTGGGAGAGGAGCAAGGCGTAGAAGTAACACGTCAAGGAGCGGCCTTCGGCGATGGCATCGAGGATGCTGAACGCATCGGGCGCCGCGTCGGACTCGAGCACATTCTTGGAGCCCTCATCCTCGTGGGGCGCGAGCCCCCGCACCTCGCTGGATAACGCGCGGAAGACCGTCAGTTCGCCCTTGGAGACGTCGCGGTAGCGCGTGAGATTGAGCCGCTCCGAGAGGACGTCGAGCTCCGGTGCTCGCAGATCCTGCCAAGCGAAGGGGCGGGTGCGAGAGACGAGGTTGGGGTTGTCGAGCGACACGACGGCGAAGGCGGCTCTCAGGGCTTCTGCGGTGGCTGAAACGACGTTGGTGGACCCGACGACCGCGTTTCTAAGCCCGCCCCCGAAGTCCGAGTCGGGCGCGGCTCGGTGAAAAAGCGCGGCGAGTCGGGTGCACGTGGACCCGTCGAGCGTCGAGAGGCGCTGGCCGACATCGCCGCAGGCAAGGGACAGCGCGACGACCAGACATTGGCCGGTGACGCGACGCAGGCGGTGGTTCGGGCTGGACACGGTCAGGCGAGCGTAACCCGCTCGCCGTCGCGCGCGGCGCGGGCTCGAAGGCCTCGTTGGCGCAGACGCGCGACGAGGGCCGAGGCGGCGGCAGGCTCGGCGTGCGTAATAAAGATCTCACCCGGCGGGGCCTCGGCCCCCTCGATCCAGGCGACGAGATCATCCTGGTCGGCGTGCGCGCTGAAGCCTTGCAGCTCGATCACCTCCGCCCGCACCGGGAGATATCGCCCGTGGATCTTGACCTCTGGCGCGCCTTCGACGAGCGAACGCCCGCGGGTCCCTTCCGCCATGAAGCCCACGAACATGACGGTGGTCCGGGGGTCCGAGAGCCTGCGGCGAAGGTGGAAGAGGACTCGTCCGCCCGTGGCCATGCCGGACGACGACAAGATGATGCAGGGTCCTTCGACGGCGTTGATCGCCTTGGAGTCGGCGACGCTGGAGCAAAAGCGCGTTCGGCTTGGCCACATGGCGCGCCCGTCTGTCGCTCCGAGGGCACCGAACTTGAGCTCGCGGGCGAAGCGGAGGTACGCGCTCGTACACTCGAGGGCGAGCGGCGAGTCGACGAAGACCGGCAGTGAGGGGATCCGGCCCTCTTCCTCGAGCTGCCGGAGCAGGTAGAGGACCTCCTGCGTGCGCCCCGCGGCGAAGGCCGGGATGATGAGCGCGCCTTGACGGTTGGCCGCCCGGCTCACGACGTCGGCGAGGGCGTCTTTGGGGTCTACGTTGGGGTGCTTGCGGTCCCCGTAAGTGCCCTCACAAATCAAATAATCGACGGCGGGCAGCCTCTCCGGCGGCAGGTGCAGTACGCCGTTGGAGCGGCCGACGTCTCCCGAGAACAGGACGCGGCGAGTGCCCTGCTCACCGGCGAGGGCGAAGTGGACGCTCGCGGCCCCGAGAAGATGCCCCGCCCGCCGAAAGTGGGCGGAGAAGTGGGGCCCCAGGACCATGGGCTGATGAAACGGGGTCGGCCGCATTCGTGTGATCGCCGAGCGCGCCTCGGCCACCGTGAAGAGCGGGCGCGCGGGTCGATGCTTCGCGTAGCCCTTGAAGTTCGCGTAGTCCGCCTCGTGCTCCTGGAGGTGACCGGCGTCGCGGAGGAGGGGCTCGACGAGCTCGGCGGTCGCGGTGGTCGCGAAGACCTTGCCCTCGAAACCCCGCGAGACGAGCACCGGCAGCCCACCGCTGTGGTCGAGGTGCGCGTGCGTCAGGAGCACGGCGTCGAGCTCGGAGGGGTGAATCGGTATGCCCCGCCAGTTTCGCTCCCGCAGCGCCTTGGAGCCCTGAAATAGGCCGCAGTCGACGAGGACCCGGACTCCGTCCGACTCGAGGAGGTAGCGGGAGCCGGTGACTGTGCCGGCGGCGCCGAGGAACTGAAGGTTGACCAACATGACAGGGGGCTAACATACCCAGAGAGGTCAAATCGAGCCTGATGTGGGCCGTCGCGTGCACCCCCTTGCCACGCCTGCTCCCGGCAGGGAGGATGCGCGGCTGTGAACATCACCGACGAGCGAGTTTTGGTCTTCGACACGGAGACCACGGGCGTGGACGTCCGCAACGATCGGGTCGTGGAGGTGGGCGGCGCGATGTTTGAGGGCGGGGTCCGCACGCGCCTGTACAACGTGCGGGTCAACCCCGGTGTCCCGATCCCGCCGGGTGCGACGGCGGTGCACGGTATCAGCGACGCCGACGTATCAGGTGCGGCGGGGTTCCTTGACGTAGGGCGGCGGTTCGTCGGGCACCTCGACGGCAGCGCCGCGGACGGTATCAGGCCCTTGCTCTGCGGCTACAACGCCTTGAGCTTCGACGTGCCGCTCCTCAACGCGGAGTTCGAACGGCACGGCCTTGAGCACCGGATTGATCCGGCTCAGGTGCTCGATCCCATCCTCTTCATGAAGTGGTTTCACCGCGACCTCAAAGGCCGCCGACTCGTGGAGAGCTGCGAGCACTACGGCGTGACCTTGAAGAACGCCCACAGCGCGGCGGGCGACTCGGACGCGACCGGTGGGCTCTTGTTCGCGATGATCGCCGCCGGGACGTTCCCGGCCGACGTCGAGGTCGCGCTTCGCGAGCAGGCGGTCTTCGCGGCGCGGCTCGAGCTGGAGTGGTCGGAGTTTGGCCGCTACCTGTACAGGGATCGTCAGGATGGACGCCTGCGCCACGGCAGCGGGAAGCACGTCGGGCGCCTCATCGAAGAGGTCGATCGCGGCTACTACAAGTTCATGACCGAGGCCGTCGCCGAGCTGCCGCCGGCCGTGCGGGCGGTGTTTGACTCACGCCGCTGAGGCTCGCGGCGCTCAACGACGTCGCCTGCGGAACAGCGGGGCGAGGAGCAGCAACGTGAGGGGCAGGCTGAGACCGCCGCCCACCTTCGCGGCGATACAGCTCCCGTCGTAGCGGACCTCGGGGCTGGACCCCGTCGGGTCGAGGTAGGCGAAGGCACCCGCGTCCGGCTCGCCGAGGCCGTCGTCGTCACCGTCGTCGACTGCCGGTTCGTCTTCGGCGGGCTCTGGCGCGACCGAGACGAGCCGCAGATCGCCTAAGCGGAGCTGGCCCGAGGCCGCCATGCCGTCGAGCGCGACGTTCATGACGGGCGCGGGGCTGGTGATCCGGACTCGCAGGATCCGCTCCTCGGCCGGCACGGGCAGCGGCTGGAAGACCTCGGCGAAGCCCGCAAGCGCCGGCAGCGAGACCGTCGAGGCGCGGGAGACGTCAAACTCAGGCAGGGCGTCCGTGGCGAAATGCAGGCCGAGGCCGCCCGTCGTGGCCACCGTCGCGGCCGAGAGGCGAAAGCCCCGGTACGCGCCCGCCGACAAGGGCAGGAGCGGGCTCTCGATGCACCCGCCGCTCGAGAACAGCTCGGCGACGAGCGCGTGCGCATCGGGATCGACGCTCAGCGCGGTCACGGCTTCAGGGGCGCAGCGCCTCCACCCTTCGAGCATGGCGGCGTCGGGGGCATCGAACGCGAAGTGGTCCGGGCTGAAGATGTCGAGCTCAAAACGCTGCTTCAGATCACCGCCGTTGAACGTCTGGCCGTCATTCACCTCGACGCCATCGTCGAAGCCCTCCTTCTCACCGTAGTAGCTGCGCACATGACGGACCCAGAAGAGGAGGGCGGCATGGCCTCCGGCGTCGATCGTTCGCTCCGTCGCCGCGACGATGAGGGTCACGCGCTTCGACTCACCCGGCGAGAAGCCGTTGAGGCGAAGCAGGCCCGCAGCCGGGGGGGCATCGAGGGCGGGGTTCGCTGGGTTCGCTTCGGCGTCGTTCGGCGCGAAGCTCGTCCGATCGTAGGCCGGGTGGTCCGACTCGATGCGGTACCGCAGCGGCCTCAGACCAGCGGGCAGCGCGTACTCGACCGTGACGGCGGCATCCTCCGGGCTCTCGGCGTTCGTCGCCCCGTCGCCCTGATTGGAGACCACGAAGGTGACGCTGAGCTCCTCCCCGATCCAGGCGTCGAAGAGGCCCGCGCTCGAGCCGTCGCGGATGAAGTCCCGGCAGTCCTCGAAGTCGCACGTCCGGGGTGCCGTATTGTCGACCGCCAGCGCGAGGTGCAGGTCCGGTCTCATCGGCGGCGGCGGTGGGGGCGGCGGGGGCGGCGGCGGTCCGGTGTCGGCGCAGTCTCGGCTCGGCATGTCGCGGTAGCCACCCTGCCCGACCCAGTAGCTCAGCGGCCCGCTACAAGGCCCTTGGAAGGGATCGTCGCGGACCCCCCCGACCTCAACCTCGAAGTGCAAGTGGGGCCCGGTGCTGCTGCCGCTGCTGCCGACCTGTCCGAGCAGCGTGCCACAGTCGACCTCCTGGCCGTCGGAGACCCGCACCGAGCCCTGCCGCAGGTGGGCGTACTTGGAGATCTGGCCGTCCGGGTGTTGAACGAAGACGTGGTTTCCAAAGCCACCGCCGCCCCCGCAGTCGCCCGTCGTGCAGCGATCGAACTCGCCGTCGTGGGTGCGAATCACCCGGCCGCCCTGCGCGGCGACGACGTTTCGACCCTGATCTTGCGCCTCGAAGCGACCGATGATGGCGATGTCGGTGCCGCGATGTCCGCCGTAGGTGTGCCCCTGGCACTGCCAGTCCTGCGTGCCGCCGTTGTCGAAGTACGCGGTCACGACGACGTCGCCGTCGACGGGCTGTCGGTACGGCGAGGCCGCCACCGGGGTGGAGATCAGGGCCAGCAAGACGAGCGATCTCATGGGCGCGGCCCTCGTCGCTTCACCGTCCGTCTGCCGGGGTCCAGGGCGTACTCGGCGTCGCCGGCATCAAAAACCACCAGGCCCTCTTCAAGGCGCGTTCGGTCGGGTCGCGCGGGGACCGGCAGCTCCGGGTAGCCGCCGAGCCGGACGCCGTCGTGAATCCAGCCAGCGCGACCGGTGCCGGCCGACGAGATCCACAAGAGCGTGCCGTCGTCGAGGAAGACCGGCCGATCGCTGCGACCGTCGGTGGTCACTCGCCTCGTCCGGCCGTCGCCCGATCGGAGGTAGATGTCGGTCTCGTCCCGTTTCGCCTCGTCATGGCCCCGCCGCGCATAGGCCACGGAGCCATCGTCACGCATGGACAAACCGGGCAGGACGTCGGTCTCGACGACGACCTCATCGACGACGAGCGTGGCGTCGGGCCTGACCCAAGCCCGCCCGAGCGGCGCGACGGAGACGACCCGATCAACAGCCCTCGCCGAGGCGCCGAGCCCGCGAAACAGCGTCGAGACGGGCAGGTGCTCATCGTGTCTAGGCAAGCCGGGATCGGCCACGCGGCGCAGGCTCGGCTCCAGCGGGAGCTGCTCGTCAAGTGGGTTTACCAAGCAGGAGAGGAGGGCCAAGCTGAGGCCAGAGACGACGAGGTACTTGTGGGTCGAGGCCTTGCTCACCCGAGCATTAGGCCACCCCGCAGGGAGGTCCGACAAGTCAGGCCTGAATGCGCGTCGACCTTCATGTGGTTTCGTTGCAGGATGGGCCGGGAGGTCAACCCATGGACGATGTCAGCAGCACCACAACTCAAGGCATCGCTCGCATCACCATCGAGCGACCCCAGAGCCGCAACGCGCTGCGCGAGCGGACCTGCAACGAGCTGCGCGCCGCCATCGAGGCCGCGAGCGCCGATAGCAAGGTCCGAGTCCTGCTCTTGTCCGGGCGAGGCGACGCCTTCTGCGCGGGGGCCGATCTGACGGACCCCGACTTCTTCTCCAAGCCCGGTGACAGGCGCGAGAACCTCGAGCGCCACGTCGGTCAGGTCTTCCAGTCCATCGTGCGGGCCATCGCCGCGTCTCGTGTGCCGACCCTCGCGGTCATGACGGGCTCGGCGGTGGGCTTCGGCTTCGACCTCGCCTGCGCCTGCGACCTGCGCGTCTGCGTCGACACGGCCAAGGTGGGGCCCACCTTCCAAAGACTCGGGCTGGTCCCGGACGGGGGGGGCACCTTCACCCTACCCCGCCTCATCGGCCCCACCCGCGCGCTCGAGTGGATCTTGTCGGGGCGCACGCGGCTCGCGTCCGAAGTCGAGTCCTGGGGTCTGTTCAATCGGGTCGTAACGGCCGCGGCCCTCGACGGCGCGGTCGAGGAGCTGCTTCAGATGCTGCTCGAAGGCCCCCCACTCGCCATGAGCCAGGCCCGCCGCCTCGTGCGCGCCGCGGCGTCGTCGGACCTTGATTCGGCCCTCGACGCCGAGCGGGACGCGCAGGTCGAGCTGCTCTTGTCACAAGACTTCTCCGAGGGCATCACCGCGTTCTTCGAGCGACGCCCGCCGCGTTTCACGGGAGCCGCCGATGACTGAAGCTGCCAGCTTCTCCTCGCGACATCGGGACCTCCTCTGGCTGCTCGGCTTCGTGGTCGTGACGGTCCTGCTCTGGCGGACGCCGATCCTCTTTCCGCTCCGGTGTTTTGTAGTGCTCGTGCACGAGACCGGCCACGCCGTCGCGGCCCTCGTCACGGGTGCCGACGTCGTGCACCTCATCGTGCGGCCCGACGAGTCCGGGGAGGTTCGATACATCGGGGGGATGCCGATCGTCATCGCGAGCGCGGGCTATGTGGGCTCGGCGCTGCTCGGCTCGGTCATGCTCGCGTTGACGCCCCACGCGAAGTGGCACCGCAGCTTCGCCGGGGGACTCGGGGTGCTGCTCATCGGCATCACCTTGCTCTACGTCCCCTTCGACAACCTCTTCGGCTACCTCCTGGGCGTGGCGTGGGGGGTGGGCCTCCTGCACGTCGCGATCCGGGGCTACGTCTGGTTGCCGCGCCTGGTCAACTCGCTCGCGGTCATGCTCTGCCTCTACGCGGTCTACGACTTCTCCGACTTCCTCCTCGGGGACCCCGAGCGGACCGACGCCGGCATCCTGGCGCGGTACCTTGGCCTGAGCTGGCTGGCCTGGCCCATCGGCCTGACGTGGGTGGCGTTCTC
>SHZC01000194.1 GCA_009692505.1 Myxococcales bacterium | reverse complement strand
CGGTACCGGCCAGCGGTGCCGACGCGCAGCCCGAGCTTGATCCCTTGGGCTTGCCGGTCTCGCACTTCGCCTCGCCGTTCCGACAGCCCCTGAGCGGGGAGCTGCCGAGTGCCGACGGCGAGCAGCGGTCGAGTTCGGGAGGCCGACGGCATGGCTCCGTCGAGCGAGAGTCGCGCAGGCCGGGGGCGGCGAACCCTTATGGCACGCTGGATGAGGCACCGAGCCCCCCGTCCGTGCTCGAGCGTCGGGCGCGCCGCGCCTTGGGCGAGACAGGGCTCCCGAGCCTCTCGGGTAAAGTGCCGTCGTCGGGCGTGCGCCGGGGGCGGCAGCAGCCTCCGAGCTTCTCGGGCGGCGCGGCCCTGGACCCTGACGAGGTCGACGGCTCGGTCTCTGGCAGCTCCCGCGGCAGCTTGTCCGACGACGTCGACGACCTTGAGATCCTGCTCGAGAAGGGCGTGGGTGAAGTCCGCCGGGGTCGGGCGCGCTCGACGGGCTCGCGGCGCTCCTCGCAGTCACCGGGCCGCTCGACCCCTCCCGGATCCGTCGGGCAGGTGGCGCTTGGTGAAGAGATCGAGGCCGTCCTCCGGTCCGGGATCGAGGCGATTGACCGCATCGACCAACACAACAGCCGCCAAGCCAGCGGCCTCCTTCCGCCCCCGATCGCCCATCGGCCCACTCCAGTCCCGACGCGTACCTCTACCGGGGGCGCGAGCCAGCCGCGCTCGGACCCGGATCTCGTCACGACGGGCCCCCCAGGCGCCAGCGGCGACGCCCTCATGGCCCAAGCGCGTCGCCGGCAGGCCGCCGATGACTTCACGGGCTCGATGCTGCTCGTCGAACAAGTGCTCGCAAGCGACCCTCAGCAGGCCGAGGCGCTGCGGTACTTGGCCGAGAACACCTCCAGCCTCTTGGCGATGTATCGCTCAAGGCTCGGCCGGTTGACCCACTGCCCGGCCATTCGCCTGCGCCCGCAGGACATCATCTGGCAGTCCTTTGATCATCGCGCCGGCTTCCTGCTCAGCCAGGTCGACGGGCAGACGAGCTATGAGGACATCGTGGACATCTCGGGGATGCCCGAACTCGAGGCGACCCGGCTGCTCGCCGGCCTCGTCGAGCAGGGCGTCATCGGCGTCATCGCCTGACCTGACCTTGGCGGACCTTCAGGCGGATGTCGGGGCCGCGCTGCCGGGGGAGCGCGAGCTCCGCTCGTAGCGGGCGACCCAGGAGACGAGCTGGTCGGCATAGGACTCGAAGGGCGGGCAAGAGATGCCTGACTTCGACAGCAGGTCGAGCGTGCCCGAGCAGTCGTAGATGACGTGCGTATTGAGGGCTTCGAAGAGAGCCAAGGTCTGGGGGGCGAAGGCCGCCACGCCGGTCAGGCGCAGCGCGCCCTGCAGAATTCGCGAGGCCGTGCGCCCAGTGAATGTGGTCGGCCGATTGGCGACGTCCCCCAAGAGTTCGAACGCCTTTCGGGCGCTGACGGGGTTGGGATCGCAGAGATGAAACGTCCGAGAGACGGCCTCGGGCCGCTGCGCGAGTGCTGTCCCCGCTCGTATGACGTAGTCGATGGGCACGATGTTGAGCGGGACGACGCCGCTCCCAGGCAGGGGGATCGGCAGCTCGGCGGGCATCCGGATCAGCAGCCTCACGAGATAGGTGGGGCCGTCATCGACGGACTCCGGCTCGCCGGTGCGTGAGTGTCCCAGGAGGCTGCCAGCGCGAAGCACGGTCATGGGCAGGTAGGGCATCGCGCTCCGAACGACCATCTCGGCGTCGAACATGGTGCGCTCGAACGCCGTCCGGAACCGCTGCCCGCAGTCGAGGTCGTCCTCTCTGATGACCCCCGTGCGGTTGCCGCTAACGAAGGCCGTGGAGAAGAACGCGAACCGCTCCAGGCGGGGCATCTCGTACGCCAACTCCACGAGCCGACCTACGCCGTCCACGTTGCGCCGACGCAGCGCCGCGCGGCTGCCGGTTTGCTCGGTGGCGGTGTGGAAGACGTGGGTTGTCTCGTCGAGGACACGGAGGATTTCCCCTCGATCGAGGCCGAGATCCGTGTCGAGTGGCTGGCCGATGACGACGTGAAGGCGCTCGCGCATCGGGGGGGCGAGGGCCTCGCGGAAGGCGACCGCCGCGTCGTGATCATCCGGCGGGCAAAGCAGCGTGACTCGCCCTGTGGCGTGCTCGTTGAGCCAGCGTCGGGAGAGACCTCGGGAGAGCAGCCGCGGGAACCCCGTCACCAGGGCGTGGGGTTTGGAGGCCGACTTCACAGCCGCAGTATCTGCCACAGTGCGTCGACCCGCGCTCGGGTTTCTTCGAGGGATCCACCGTTGTCAATCACATGGTCAGCCCGCTTGACCTTCTCGCCCAGCGGCATCTGTGCGTCGATCCGCGACTGCGCCTGCTCGGCCGTCAGACCGTCGCGGGCCATGAGCCGCGCGCGCTGGACGTCGACGTTGACTGTGACCACGACGACCGGGCGAAAGTGGTCCGCCCGTCCCGACTCGAAGAGCAACGCGGCGTCGTAGACGATGAGGGGCGCGCCCGACTCCAGGGCCTCGGCCAGGCGCAGTTGGCTCTGGGCCGCGATGAGCGGATGGGTGAGTTGCTCGAGCGTCCGTCGCGCCTCCACGTCGGCGAAGACCACGGCGCCGAGCGACGCCCGATCAAGGGTGCCGTCTGGCCGGAGCACGCCGCTCCCGAAAGCCTCGACGATGCGCGCGAGACCGACCGAGCCGGGCATCACGACCTCGCGGGCCACCTCGTCGGCGTCGACGACATGGGCACCGCGTTCCTTGAGCAGCCCGGAGACCGTGCTCTTGCCAGCGGCGATGCCTCCGGTCAGGCCGATCAGCAAAGGCGGCATGACAATCGGACGCGGCTTTGGCACCCTCGTTCCATGAGACGTTTGGTCAAGTGGATTGTCTTTCTCGCGTTGCTCGTGGGCCTGTGCACGATGGTCCCCGAGGTGCCGAGCGTCCGTGCCCGGCTCATGGCCCCGCTGCGCCTGCACGTTGAAGACGCGCAGGGCGACGCCGCATACGTCCTGGCCGGTGGCCTCCCGGTGATGTTCGAGCGTCTCATGGCGGCCGCCGACCTCTATCACATGAAGCGCGTGCCCCGCATCGTGCTGGGCCACAACCGCTCCCGCAGCAGCCACAACTTCGTCGCGGGCGAGCCGTGGATGGTCGAACAGTGGATGGTCGGCTACCTGGAGTGGCTCGGGGTGCCGAAAGACAAGATCGAGCTTATCGACGTGGCATCCGATGGCCTGCTGTCCACGCTCGCCGAGGCGAGAGCCGTAAAGAACTCCGGGGGAGACGGCGTCAAGACCTGGGTCGTCGTGAGCTCGCCCGCGCAGATGTGCCGCGTCGTGCTCGCCTTCGAGCGGACCCTGCCCGACCGGACGATCGTGCCCTATGCCGCCACTGAGCTGGAGTACAGCAGCGAGTTTCACCACCCGATGTTCTGGGAGTACTTCAAGCTCCTCGTCTATTGGACCATGGCGTGAATCGGCCGGTGGTGCTAAAGACCCGCGCCGTGTTTGCCCTTCGCCTGACGCTGTCGCTGATCGCCGCCCCGACCGCTGTATGGGCGGATGATCATGTCGGCGCGGGTCGATGCAACGACTGCCACCGCGCGCAGTACGAGCAATGGCGGACCTCTGCCCACGCACGGACGATGGAGCGGCTCGATCCGGCGCAGCGCCGCGATCCTCGATGCCTCGGCTGCCACGCGACGAGCCCGACCGGGGGACTGCTCGGCGTGCAGTGTGAGTCCTGTCACGGCGCAGGTCGCCACTACGCCCACGATCCGGTGATGCGAGATCGCGAGCTCGCGCGGGCCGTGGGGCTTTCCTCGGGCGCGGAGCCTGCGGTCTGCGCGCGATGCCATACGGCCGACTCGGCTCGCCTTATCCCGTTTGACTACGCCCGCGCGCTCTCCAAGGTTCAACACGGCGTCGGCGGGACCCAACCCAAGGCGCCCGTCTCCGCTCAGGTGTCCCCGTGAACGCGCTCGCGCCCTTTCTGGAGTTCGTCTGGTCGATCCTTCGGGCTCGCCATACGCCGACCCTTCTCTCGGTCTGCTTGACGCTCTCGGCGGTCGCTGGACTCTACGTTCCCGGAGGCGCGCACCCCGCGACCGGAGTCCTCGTGTGGGCGCCGGCGGTCCTCTTGCCCTTCGCTGTCTGGGCCACCTCAGACCGTCCCTCGGCTCTGTGGGGAGCCGGCCTCTCGCTCGTCATCGTCGGGGCCATGCTGAACGGCGCCGGAGCAGGCCTGGTCAGGGCCGACGCGCGTGGGGTCGCCGAGTCCTACCTCCGCGACCGAGGCTTGCGCCCGGTGGACGTGCATCTCGGTGGCGCGCTCACGGCGCGGCTCGACGGCGACGATTTCGTCTCGCTCAGGCTCGGCACCGGACCCCATGAGGTCGCCTTCGCCCGGCTGCCCCTCTCGGGGGGCGAGGAGCAGTCGCTGGGGGCCTTTCGGGTCCACCTCCGCGGCGTTCGCCAGGGCGACGAGCCCTCCCTGGCCCGCATCCGAGCCACCCGCGCCGGTCAGCCTCCAACGGAGCACACCCTGCGGGCCGGAGAGACCGCGCGACTGGACGAAGAGACCCAGATCGTGCTCGAGCGTCTTGAGAGCGACTCAGGCCAGGCGCTCGGACCCGCGGCGCGAATCATTGTCCAGGGGGCCGGATCGCTCGCCGCGGGGCCGGGCTCGCGCACCGACTGGATCTACCTTGAGAGCCCCGATCTCGACGCGCGGTTGGGCAGCGGACCGTGGCGTTTTGAGCTGCTGGCTGTTCAAGGCGAGCCGACGTTTGAGCTCGGCGTGCGCCCCGAAGGCTCGGCGTGGGTCGCGGTCGTCGGGCTTGTCCTCATGCTGTTTGGCCTCGCTGGCTCGGCCCGTCGGCGGTCCGTGACGGCCGGTCCCAGCGCGGAGGCGGTCTCATGATCGCTGCCGTCGTCCTGCTCGTGGGCATGGTCCTCCTTTTCGTCGGAAGTCGCCTCGATCGCGGTCAGACCTCTGGCCATCGTGCCGGCGTGCTCGCCGCGACGCTGATCGTGCTCTTGGGCGTGGGTCTGCATGCCCTGGAAGTGCCTGAACCCGGCCTCGAGCTGCGGGCCCGAGGGCTTGAGAGCGCGCAGGCGGCCGATATCGTCGTCGTGACCCGAGTCGCCGATGCCCCGCGTGAGGTTCGGCGCGTGCCCTTGTCCCGGCCGACGCACCTCGGGCCTTCGCTGATCGCCGCCCTGCTCGCCGTCTCGGTCGCGCTCGGTTTCGTGCTCCTTGCCCGTAGCGAGGCCGAGGCCCGCCACGGTCGTCTGGCCGTGGGCGTGGGGCTCGTCTCGGCCGTGGCTGTGCTCGCCGTCTGCCTCAGCGCGAGCACGACGGCCGGCACCGAAGCGGAGATCCGGACCTTGCTCGCGTCGCTGCCCTGGGCCAAAGACTCGACCATCGTCTCGTTCACTCTGCCTCAAGACCCGCTCAGCTTCGGCCTCAGGGGCACGAGCGCGCTGGGCATCATCGCCTTGGCGTCGCTCGTCTTGCTCCTCTCCCGACGCTTGGCAGGCGGCCGGTCGAGCGTCTCCATGCCGCTGAAACTCGCGGGGGCGACCCTCTTGACACTGGCCCCCGCCGTGCAGCTGTTCGCTGCTGGCGGCCTTGTCTGGCGTCCCCTTGAGGGCCTTATCTGGGCGGCGGCGATCATCGGTGGGCTGACCTTCCTGCGACGTGATGACGAGGCCGTGTCCGGGCTGCTCTCGGGGCTTGTGCTCGGGCTTGCGGCGTTGGCCTTCGTGGTCGGAGTGGGCTGAGACGATGCACGCGATCTTCATGACCTCGGCGACGCGGCTCAAGGCGTGTCCGGACACCGAGGGTCGCCCGGAGCTGGCCATCGCCGGTCGCTCGAACGTGGGCAAGAGCAGCCTCATCAATACGATCGTCGACCGTCGTCAGCTCGCCCGAGTGAGCAATACGCCGGGCCGCACGCAGCTCCTCAACTTCTTCCTGGTCGACGGGCAGTTCGTGATCTGCGACCTGCCGGGCTACGGCTATGCGAAGGTCCCCCGCGCGATCAAGGCCGCGTGGGCACCGATGATCGAAGGCTACCTCGACGGTCGCACGCCGCTTCGGGCGGTGCTCATGTTAGTCGACGCCCGCCGCGCACCCGGCGCGTGGGAGATCGCCCTCGTCCATTACTGCACGACGCGGGGGCTCGCCTTGATCCCCGTGGTCACCAAAATCGACAAGGTCACCAAATCTCAGCGTTTCCCGACGCTGAGTCTGATCGGCAAGGCGCTCGGCCTGCCGGTTGAGCTGCTCGTGCCCTTCTCCGCGCTCACCCGCGAAGGCATTGAGCCGCTCCAGCTTCGAATGCGCCGGATCCTGGGGCTCATCGAGTGACCTCGGCCCCCGAGGAGAGGGCCGCCAGGCGGAGCCAGACGCGCAAGATGACCGCCGACGACGCTGAGACCGCCGCAGCTCTCTCCAACGATGAAGGGGCGGCGACGTGGGATGCCCTCGCGTTTCGTCGGGAGCTCGACGTGCCCCACGCGCGTCTGGAGGTCGTCGAGCAGGACGGCCGCGTCGTGGCCTTCGCCGTGTGGTGGGAGGTCGAAGGTGAGCTCGATCTGCTCAACCTCGTCGTCGAGGGCGCGTACCGAAGGCGCGGCTTGGGGCGGCGGCTGATGGACTGCCTCTTCGACGAGGCTCGAAGCCGCGGGATCACGCGCCTGCAGCTCGAGGTCCGCGCCCAAAATGCCCCCGCGCTCGCGCTCTATCGGTCCTACGGTTACGAGGTCGTTGGGCGGCGACCTGGCTACTACGCAGATGGTCAAGATGCTTTACTTCTGACCTGCGAGCTGGACGGTCGCTGATGTACCGGTCTTGTCTTCGGCCGCTCCTGTTTCGCCTGGATGCCGAGACGGCGCATCACATCGTCCTCGCGTCTCTGCCCCTGACGGTGCCGCTCGCGCCGCTCCTCGATGCACTGCTCCCCGTCGGCGACTTGCCCACGCGGCTAGGACCGCTCGTCTTGAAGAACCCCTTGGGGCTCGCCGCCGGGCTCGACAAGAACGGCGAGGCCATCTCGGCGTTCGCCGCCCTGGGCTTCGGCTTCATCGAGATTGGGACCGTCACGCCACTGCCGCAGCCCGGCAACCCGCGGCCGCGCCTGTTTCGGCTTCCCGAGGACCGGGCCATCGTCAATCGCTTCGGCTTCAACAGCGAGGGGGCCGTGGCCGTCGCGCGCCGCCTCGAGAGCACCGACCGGACGACGGACTTCGCCCTCGGCGTCAACGTCGGAAAGAACCGCGACACGGACGCGAGAGACGCCGCCAAGGACCACCGCTTCGCCATCGAGCGGCTGAGGCCCTTCGCCGACTATCTGGTCGTCAACGTCAGCTCACCGAACACCGTCGGGCTGCGCGCCCTGCAGCAGCCGAGGTTCGTCAAGTCACTTGTCGAAGACGCCGTGGACGCGGCGCGAGGGGTGCCGGTCTTCGTGAAGGTTTCGCCGGACTGGACCGGGGAGGGCGACGATGACGACGACCTCGCAAGGACGCTCCGCGCGATCGTCCAGGGCGGAGCGACGGGCATCATCGCCACGAACACGACGCTCAGCCGCGAGCACCTGAGTCGGCCGACCCTGGAGTCCGGTGGCCTGAGCGGCGCGCCGCTGAAGGGCCGCGCCCTCGCTGTCTGCCGCCGCGCCCGACGGGTCCTCGGGCCAGACGTACCGATCATTGGCGTCGGCGGCATTGAAGACGACGGCGACGTGCGTAGGCGAATGGCGGCCGGCGCGGACGCGGTCCAGCTGTACACCGCGCTCGTCTTCGACGGTCCGCTCCTGCCGCGGCGGATCCTTCGCGCGCTCGTCTCGGACTTGTCGAAGTCGCCGGCTTGAGTGTGGGGCGGGGATGCCCAACGTCCCGGAGCGTTCTACTTGGCGGGGCTCACTCATGAATCACTTCGGTGCGCTGGCCGTGATCTTCGCGGTGCTCCTTGGCTGTGACGGTAGCTCCGGCAGTGGGTCAGGCTCGACCGCCGGTGACGACTTGGGGGTCGGCGAAGGCGACTTCATGATCGGCGGTGGCGGGACCGGCGGCGAAGGCAGCCCGCCGCCCTGAACGATCGCGCCGCTCTTTGCCGCGGGCCGAATCGACGTGTTCGCCTTCGACGGCACCGGCCGCCAGACCATCCACATGTCGACGGGAGAACGGCGCGTGCACTCGATCTGGGCGAACGGCGACGACGTGTTTTTTCTGGAAGAGAACGAAGACGCCGCCCCGGTGAGCGAGGTCTTCAAGGTGCCCTTTGAGGGCGGCGTCCCGACCCGCCTCGGCGCGGCCACGTTCAGCGAGGCGCGGATCTTCGGGGTCGACCGCGGGTCTGTCTTCATCAGCGCGCAAGGCGAAAACTTCAGCCGGCGATATGTACGCGTAGACGTGATGACCGGAGAGGTGCAGGTCGCCGCGAGTACGACCGAGGGCAGCACACCGTTGCACGTTCAGCTCGCGGGCGACGAGGTCTACTTCGAGCAGGGCGTCGACGATGTCGCGAGCCTCTTCCGGTTTGCGCGAGACGGACTCGACGCGACGCCGACCCAGGCGGGTGCGCCGGGGGTCGATCCCGCCTGCTTCCTACCTGTCGGGGCGATCACGTTGACCCCGACGAAGCTCCTCTGTGGGTATTCCGAGGTCGCGGCCTTCGATCGTGACGGCACCCACGGTCAGGTCATTCTTCAAAGGGACGAGCTGGTCCGCCGGTACCTCCCGGTGGCGACCTTTGGAGAGGACGTCATTGTGCTGCGCCCGGGGGACGGTCGGGATAGACCGGGACAGCTCAGCCGACTGTCGACCGCGGGGGTCACGCCGTTGACCTTGGCGCGTGACCTCGGCATCACCGCCCATCGTTTTACGGACGACTTCTTCCCGAACACGTCCGAGTGGCCGGTCGTCGTGCTTCGGACCGCGGTGTACTTCGTGGAGGTGACGCCCTGGGGCACGGATGGGGCCGAGACCTACCACGTTCGCCGGGTCACGCTCTGACCGAGTGAGCCTCGGGGGGCGGTTTGGTCTCGCCGCCCGATGCGTCATCGGCCCTCCGGGCACACAGGTCGGCGGCGAACAGGTGCAGATCGTCCGCGTCTCCGGGGATGCGGGCTGCCGGGCGTAGGCTCCCGGCCACTTGACCGGACACAGCCGCCACCCCGGGTTTCGCAGCCACTCCACCGCG
>SHZC01000013.1 GCA_009692505.1 Myxococcales bacterium | reverse complement strand
GGCGAAGAAGGCTCCGGCGGCGAAGAAGGCTCCGGCGGCGAAGAAGGCTCCGGCGGCGAAGAAGGCTCCGGCGGCGAAGAAGGCTCCGGCGGCGAAGAAGGCTCCGGCCAGGGTGACGACGCCCCAAATCGCGACGCCCCAAATCGCGACGCCCCCATTCGAGCCCCCCCCAGTCGAGCCCCCCCCAGTCGAGCCCCCCCCATTCGAGCCAAAGACCTATGCCCCCCTGCCGGACGCCTTTGGTGCCCTTCGCATCGCGATGATGGCCCGCGATCCTCAGACCGCCTTCGTCTACTGGGAGATCACGGCCGACGCCTTCAGCCGAGCCCAGGCGCACTTAGGCGAGCGGTCGTCCGAGGCGCAGCTGATCATGCGCTTCGATCTGGACGACGGCTCGTTGCAGCCGAACGCCACGACCTCCGTGGACGTCCGCATCGAGGACTGGGTGGGTCAGCACACGTTCCACGCGCCAGCTCCGGGCCTGCGACTCACCGCGGGCATCGGGTTGCTTGGGGGCGGCCTGTTCGTACACATCGCGCGCACACCGCCGGTCAAGCTCCCGGCGAGCGCGGCCGGGCACCAGCCCGTTCGATTCGTCCACCTTCGGCCGGAGCCGGACTTGGCCTTCAGCGAGTCGACCCCTCCCCCAGACGCGGCACCTCGAATCCTCGCGAGGGCGACGGTGGACGCAGCAACAAAGGGCGCCCCCGCCCCCGCCGTCGACACCGCTGGCGCAGCGGCCCCCACCGTCCGGTACGGCGACCTCTTTCCCACGCGGCCGCCGAGGTCGGAGCCGAATCGATGAGCCACGGCACGCTCAGCGTGATCCTGCACCACCACCTCCCCTTCATTCGTCACCCCGAGCACCCGGTATTCTTGGAGGAGCGGTGGCTTTTCGAGGCCATCCTGGAGACGTACCTTCCCCTGATCGATCTCTGGCGGCGACTCGAGTCCGAAGGCATCCCGTTCGTCTTCACGATGAGCCTCACGCCGCCCCTCGCGAATATGCTCGGTGATGAGCTCCTCCAAGACCGATTCCTGGCGCATCTCCACAACCTGCGCTCGCTCTGCGAGAAGGAGCTTGTCCGGACTCGTGGCGATGCTCCGGCTTACGAGCTCGCGCAGTTTTATACGGAGCGGCTCGCGGCGTTCGAGCGGCTCTACGTCGACGAGCTCGGTCGGGATCTGATCGCCGAGTACCGCCGCCTCCAGGACCGTGGCCTGCTCGAGATCGTCACCTGCACGGCGACGCATGGGTTCCTGCCGCTGATGAACGGCGATCGCTCGGCCCATCGCGCGCAGATCAACGTGGCCGCCGAGGACTATCACCGCCTCTTCGGTCGCGCGCCTCCGGGCATCTGGCTGGCGGAGTGTGGGTACGTCCCAGGCTGCGACACCCTGCTCGCCGAGGCCGGGATTCGATACTTCTTCGTCGACACCCACGCGCTTCGAAACGCCTCGTCTCCGCCGGTCTACGACGTCTTCGCCCCGATCGCCTGCCCGGACTCGGGGGTCTGCGCTTTTGCTCGGGATCCGGAGAGCAGCAGGTCCGTCTGGTCGAGCAAGGAGGGCTACCCAGGCGACTTCGACTACCGGGAGTACTACCGCGATCTCGGCCATGACCTGCCGCTCGACTACATCGCCCCTCATATCCATCCCGATGGAATCCGGCTGAACACGGGCCTGAAGTACCACCGCATCACCGGGAGTACGAACCACAAGGAGCTCTACCGGCCTCAGGTGGCCCGCGAGCGCGCCGCCGAGCACGCCCGAAACTTCGCCTTCAATCGGCGGGCGCAGGTCCGCGCGCTCTCCTCGGGCATGGACCGGTCGCCGAACATCGTCTCGCCCTACGACGCCGAGCTCTTCGGACACTGGTGGTTCGAGGGCCCATGGTTCCTTGAGGCGCTCGCCCGTGAGCTTCACGCCGGTCGCGACCTCGAGGACGCCGTCTCTCTGTCGACGCCGGGTCGTGTGCTCGACGCGCACCCCGTCGTCCAGGTGGCCACGCCGTCCGAGTCGAGTTGGGGCGACGGGGGCTACTCCGCGTTCTGGTGTAATGAGACAAACGACTGGATTTGCCGTTACCTGCACCACGCGGCCGAACGAATGCGAACCTTGGCCAAGGCTCATGACGAGCCGGACGCGCTCCGGCGTCGCGCCTTGACCCAGGCGGGCCGAGAGCTGCTCCTCGCTCAGTCGAGCGACTGGGCGTTCATCATGAAGACCGGCACCACGGTGGAGTACGCCGTGCGAAGGACCCGGGACCACCTGCACGCCTTCGAGCGACTCGACTTGGGGCTCTCGGACCGGGCCCCGTTGGACTCGACGTTTGAAGTCTTTCTCCGCGGACGTGAGGCCCAGTTCAACCTCTTTCCCACGCTCGATTACCGGCACTGGGCCAGCTGATCGCCGTGCGGAACTACGTCCTTGAGCCCGCCGATCCGGGTGCCGGCCGCGAGGACTTCCTCGATGGACTCAACGTCGAGCAGCGCCGTGTCGCGCTCGCGTCCGACGGGCCGGTGCTCGTCATCGCGGGGGCGGGCACCGGTAAGACCCGCACGCTCGTCTCTCGCGCGGCCCACCTCGTCGCACAAGGCGTCGATCCGGAGCGGATTCTGCTCCTGACGTTCACCCAGCGGGCGGCGCGGGAGATGGTTGAACGCCTGCGTGAGCTCATCCCGAGCGGGGCCGACCGGGTCATCGCCGGTACCTTCCACCGCGTCGCCAATCGGATGCTTCGGCCCTACGCCGACCGCCTGGGCTACGGTCGGAACTTCGGCATCGTCAATCGCGAGGAGGCCTCGGACCTCCTCTCCGTCGTGCTCGCGGGCACCGTGGACACCACGCAGGGGCGACGGTTCCCCAAGGCCTCGGTGCTGCTGTCCATCTACTCCTCGGCCATCAACACTGATCGGACGTTGAGCCAGGTCATCGAAGCCCAATACCCCTCGTTCCGTTCGGCCGTGCCTCAGCTCGAAGAGGTGGCCTCGGCCTACCTCCAGAAGAAGCTCGAGATCAACGTCATGGACTACGACGATCTGCTGGTGAACTGGCGGCTCTTGCTCACCGACTTCGAGGACGTGCGTCAGGCCCATACGACGCAGCTCGACCATGTTCTCGTCGACGAGTACCAGGACACCAACCGCCTGCAGGCCGCGCTCGTGGCCCTGCTCGTGGGTGAGCGGAAAAACGTGATGGTGGTCGGCGATGACTGCCAGTCCATCTACTCTTTTCGCGGGGCGACGATCCGAAACATCCTCGACTTCCCGACGACCTTTCCCGGCTGCCAGACCTTCCGGCTCGAGACGAACTACCGGTCCACGCCTCAGGTGCTGGCCCTGGCGAAC
Source organism: Myxococcales bacterium (assembly GCA_009692505.1). Lineage (GTDB taxonomy): Bacteria > Myxococcota_A > Bradymonadia > UBA7976 > UBA1532 > SHZC01. The sequence goes on along the minus strand of SHZC01000013.1, from coordinate 40,475 downwards.
GCCTCGATTCGGATGAACCGCGAGCAGTTCGACAAGACCCTCTCATCGACCCTCGAAGACGGAGACCGGCCCGCGCTCTGCATTCTCAATGATGGCGACCAGCAGGCCCGCTTTGTGGCCCAGCGCATCATGGAGCTGCGGTCCGAGGGCCAAGAGCTGCGCAACATCGCCGTTTTGTATCGGACCCACGCGCAGGCGCTGGAGCTGCAACTCGAGCTTCAGCGGCGCGACCTCCCGTTCTCGATCCGGAGCGGGCTGCGTTTCTTCGAACAGGCCCATGTCCGCGACCTGCTCTCGCATCTCCGGGTCTTGTTCAACCCGCTCGATCAGATCTCGTGGATGCGGCTGCTGAGGCTGCGGGACGGCATCGGGGACAAGACGGCGCTCACTGTTTACGAGTCGCTCGCGGCGACGGGTGACCCCTGGGAGGCGCTGCGTTCGGGGGCCGTTGTGATCCCGCTGTCGACCCGCGCGCGCCGAAGCTACGAGGAGGCTCGGACGCTGCTCCTGCGCTTGGGCACACCCGAGCTGGTCAACAGCCCGGCGAACCTCTTCGAGGCCCTGCTGGCCGAGGGCTACGCCGCGCACCTGCGACGGACGTACGACAACCCCGAGGTGCGTGAGGAGGACATCCGGCACCTCGGCCACTTCGCCGGGCAGTTCAAAGATACTCAGGCGTTCCTCAATGAGCTGGAGCTCGTCGAGAGCGTGGCCGCTGCGGATCTGAAGCGGGGGGCGTTGGGCGACGAGTGCCTGGTCTTGTCCACGGTGCATCAGGCCAAGGGGCTCGAGTGGGAACACGTCTTCGTGCTCGGCCTGGCCGACGGGCTCTTTCCCCTCGGTCGGTCATTGCAGTCGCTTGAAGACGAAGAGGAGGAGCGCCGCTTGTTCTACGTCGCCGTCACCCGGGCCCGACGAAACCTCTACCTTTGCGCGCCGCTCATGGGTCGCGGCTCGGACCGGCGGCTCACGCTCTTGCGTCCGTCGAGGTTCATCTCCGAGCTGATGTCGGGGCAGGCGCACTTGCTCGAGAAGTGGCAGATCGGCGAGCGGCGGCCATGAGGCCTGAAAGCGCCCTCGCCGCGGCGGAGGTCGGCGGCCGGAGCCTCTATGAGTGGTTTGGCTTCTGGGCACCGGGCGCGGTCGTGGCCATGCTCCTGAGTGCCTGGCTGTTCCGCGAGCAGTTCGCCGAGCTGACCACCCTGCGTTTTCTCGAACGGCGGATCGCCCCGTTTTTCCCGGAGTTTGATCCCCCCGCGGTCACGAAGTGGGTCGCGCGCGCAGCCCCTCATGTCTTTCATGCGTGGCGCACGCGTGACCTAAGCCAGATGTCCGGCTTCGTGACGCCGAGGTTCGCCGCCGCGCTCGAAGCCAGGTCTGCCGCAGACGCCCACCTCGGCCACTCACGGCCCGTGCGTTTCGAGAGCGTGCTGAAGGTCCACCCGCTCAGCGCCGCGCTCGTGGGCCAAGGCCCGGCCCCTGCCGACGTGGCCTTGTACCTCCGGGTGGAGCTCAACGGGGTCGACTGTGTGCGCGGCCCCGACGGCAGGCTCGTCGCCGGTCGGGACGAGCTCCTCCAGCTTCAGCAGTTCTGGACGCTCGTGCATGATGGGACTCAATGGCGGCTCGATGCAGTGGAAGAGGCCCGCGCCGACGCCCAAGACTTGCCAAAAGTGACTGCGCTGCCGCCGGTGCTCGAGTGGCGGCGGCCCGCGCCCGAAGGAGATGAGAATTGAAGCTGTTTCTGGTTCGTTTGATCCTCTGCCCCGTCGCCTGCCTCGTCAGCAGCCTCGTCGGCTGCAGTAGCGGGGACGGCGGTTCCGCCGACTCCGACGCCTCGCCGTCAGGGGGCGCGGGGGGTGGCTCCGGTGGCGAGCCGGGCCTGCTCCCGGACGTGCCCTACTCCGGCTCCGTAACGCCTCTGCCTGAGGGCAGCGTCGTCGACGCCGAGTCGTACCTCCCGCTCATGCACGGCGGCATCTGGCGCTACCGCAAGAAGGCGGCGGACTTCACCATGCCCGGCCCGGTCGAGCAGGGTGCCGAGGCCACCGTCACGATCGGGCCACACCCTATGGAGGCCGACTGGCTCGAGGCGGTGCGGACCCAGATCGCCGTCTTCGATATCGCCGGCGAAGGGGACGTCCCGAAGAAGATCATCCAGACGCTCACGGAGACCTACGTCATCGAGCCGCCCGAGGGGCAGGTCGGGCCGAAGATCTCCTTTGCCCGGATGGACATCGAGGAGCGGGAGGTTGAGACGCAGCGTTTCGTGCGCACGCTCGTCCGCGACTATGACCCGCCCTATACGATCATCGAGGATGCCTGGAAGGTGGGCACGATCTTCAGCGAGATCATGGAGCACCCGCACATTACAGAGACCACGCAGATCCTGGGCATGGAGGCTCCGGAGGAGGAGTCGTATGTCGGGGACGTGCGGGTCTCCCACGGTCAGCGCGAGGAGACCTTGCCGATGGAGGGTCGGTATCGGGAGAAGGTCAGGCAGGTTGACGTTTATGACGATCTCAGCCAGCAGATCACCCGAACGATGTGGCTTCAGCCGGGGGTGGGCATCGTGCAGTTCGTGCACACCGAGACGAAGAAGATGACCTTCACGCTCACCGAGACGAACGTCGAAACGCCGTAACAGCACGCCGCCCTCAGTTCGATTTTGACAATGCGTCGGCCACGAGCGCGCCGGCCACGCGGGAGGCCTCTAGGAAGAAGTCCTTGGCTATGGTCTCGATGGTGTCCGCCTCGCTGTGATACCGCCGATTGCGGAAGTCGCCGGTGTCCGTGAGCAGCACGGCCGGGATCCCGGCCGACCAGAACGGCGCGTGGTCGCTCCGGCGCGTATCTGGGAGATCTCGACCCGCGTTCGGCACGAGCAGGCCGAAGACGGACAGGGGACCCCGAATCCGAAGGGCCGCGGTCAGAAGCTCCGGGAACTCGGCGTTTCCAAGGACAGCGAGGTAGTCGCCGAACGGCGTGGCCGGCCGGATGGGCAGATCCCGCGGATAACGCTGGCAGCCGACCGTGCGGCATGAGGCCCCGAGCATCTCCAGGATGATGACGGCGCGCAGGCCGCTCTTGCGCTCGAGGCTCTGCGTATACGCGAAGCTCCCAGCGAGGCCCTGCTCCTCTTGATCGAAGAAGACGACTCGGAGCGCGCGGGCCGTCGGTATCGTGGCGAAGTGGCGGGCGAGTCCGAGGGCGGCGACGATACCGGTGCCGTTGTCGTCCGCCCCGGGGGAGCCTGGGACCGCGTCGTAGTGGGCCCCCAAAAGCACCACGCCTGCGCCCGGCACCGTGCCCGGACGCTCGGCCACGACGTTGACGCCCCCGGGCCGGTCCCCCGTCGCGGAGAAGGCCTGCAGCTCGGCCTCAAGCCCGGCGTCGGTCAGCGCGTGGGCCAGAAAGACTCGCGTCGCCGCCCGCCCCGCTTCGGAGGCGCGGTCCTGGGGCAGCGACTCGAGCTTCGCGATAAGGTCCGCCGCGTCCAGGGCCACGAAGTCTAGAAGCTTCGGCAGCGCGGCGGCGTGTCGGACGAGCGCGGCGTGCCGCTGTCGTGCGAGGGCCACCGCGTCCCCCGCGTCCCCCCAGTCGCCTGAGGCCCAGCCCGATGCCCCGCCTGATACCCCGCTCAGCTCCGGCCAGAGATAGAGCCCCCAAGCCGTCGACACGCAGAGCAGATACAGCAGGCCGAGCGTGACGGTCGCTCGTTGACCGACCGCCAAAATTCGTGTTAACGGACCCGAGTTCGGAGGCTCAAACATGGCGCATCATCCCATCGGGTCCGCGCTGGCGGCCCTAGCTTTTGTTCTCATCCTCGGGGCGGGCGGGCTCTTCTTCATTCGTGCGGTCCGAATGAGGGTGGCTCAGCTCCTTCAAGCGAAACGACCGGACATCCGTTGGGACGACCTCCCGCAGCGGACGCGCAACTTCTTCGTCTACGTGATGGCCCAGAAACGGCTGCCGAAGAACGGCTACTGGTACAGCGGGATTCTCCACATCTTCATCTTCGGGGCGTTTGTCGTCTTGTCCATCGACACCGTGAACTTCGTCACGGATGGGCTCTTGAAGGTCCTCACGGCCTTTCAAGGCGAGCCGAGCGCGGCGCCGTTTCACCTGCCGCTGTCCACCGGCCCGTATGAGGCCCTCGCCGACACGTTCCGCCTCCTGTGCATCGTGGGCCTCGGCATGGCCTTCGTGAACCGCACGATCATCAAGCCCAAGCGGCTGCCCCTGACTCGGGACGCCATGTATACCCTGCTGTTCATCCTCGGCTTGATGGTCTTCGAGGTGACGCAGATTGGGTTCGACCTCGCCTTGAGGCAGGGGCCGAACGGGGCGCCGGCCGCCTCACCCGCCTGGTTCTCCAGCCTCTTCGCCGGTCTCGTCGTCGGGCAGGACACCGCGACCTTGACCCTTGGGTTCCAGGTCGCGTGGTGGTGCCACCTCGTCAACCTGCTCGCGTTCTCCAACTACGTGCCCTACAGCAAGCACAGCCACGTCTTCGCGTCCCCGCTGAACATGTTCTTCATGGATCTCGCGCCCAAGGGACAGCTCCGCACCCTGAAGATTGATCCCGAGGCAGAGGACGTCGAGTACTTCGGGGCCCGCACGCTCGAGGATCTGAGCTGGAAGCAGGTCTTCGACGGGCTGAGCTGCACCGAGTGCGGGCGCTGCACGGACGTCTGCCCGGCGGCCCTCTCCGGCAAGCCGCTGCGGCCGATGTACATCATCACGGACCTCAAGCATCACATGGAGGACCGCTACCGGCGGGCCGCGCGCGGCGAGAAGTTCGACCCCGCGGACCCTTCAATGTTGCTGGCCGGGGGCGTGATTCACCCCGACGTGCTCTGGTCGTGTACGAGCTGTCGGGCCTGCATGGAGGTGTGCCCGGTCGGCAACGAGCACGTCCCCTCCATCATCGATATGCGGCGGTATCTCGCCCTGACCGAAGGCGAGATCGGCTTCGGCGCGGGCAAGACGCTGAAGAAGATGGAGAAGTCCGGCAATCCTTGGGGCATGCCCAAGAATGAGCGCGAGGACTGGGCCCGCGGCATGGACATCAAGAAGTGGGAAGGCGAAGGCAGCGCGGAGGTCTTGTACTGGGTCGGCTGCGCGGGAGCCTACGATGACCGCGCGAAGAAGGTCACCCAGAGCGTCTCGAGGCTCATGAAGAAGGCGGGAGTCGACTTCGCCATCCTCGGCAATAAGGAGCGATGCACGGGCGAATCGGCGCGGCGACTCGGCGAGGAGAACCTCTTCCAGACCCTCGCCGCCGAGAACATCGAGACGCTGAACACGGCCGGCGTTAAGAAGATCGTCACGCACTGCCCACACTGCTTCAATACGTTGAAGAACGAGTACTCGGAGTTCGGTGGCAAGTACGAGGTCATCCACCACACCGAGCTCCTGGCGAAGCTCGTGGCCGAGGGCAAGCTGAAGCCCGAGGTGAGCGACGAGAAGAGCGGCGGCAAGGTCGTCTATCACGACTCCTGCTACCTGGGCCGCTACAACGATGTGTACGACCCGCAGCGCGCGCTGCTCGATGCCATGCCCGATGTGCAGCGCGTCGAGACCGAGCGCACCCGTGAGCGCGGCCTTTGCTGCGGGGCCGGCGGCGGCCAGATGTGGATGGAGAACAACATCGGCGACCGCATGAACAACGTCCGAACCGACGAGCTGCTCGAGACGAAGCCGAAGGTCATCGCCGTCGCCTGCAACTTCTGCATGACGATGGTCGGCGATGGCGTGAAGGCGCGTAGCCGTGAGGACGACGTCGAGGTCTTGGACCTGGCGGAGCTGCTCGATCGGCGCGTGACGGCGAGCGAGAGCACCTCGTGAGTGAGGAGACCTCAGACGGCGAGGCCGGCGAGCTCGGTGTCGACGCCCCCGAGAGGAGGCCCCGGTCTCCACTTCCCCAAGCCCCCGGCCTGACGGAATGGCCGCTGCTCACCGGCGATCTCGAGGGCATCGGTGGGCGCCTCTCGCCTTTGCCCGCCGACTTCCTCGTCGACGAGGTGCCCGCTTATGCAGCGAGCGGCGAGGGCACCCACCACTATGTCCGCATTGAGAAGCAGGGCCTGACGACCGCCGACGTGCGGCTCGCGCTCGCGACCGCGGCCGGGGTTGACCCACGAGATGTGGGCTTCGCGGGCCGGAAGGACAAACACGCTCGCACGACACAGTGGTTCTCCCTGCCCGCGCCCGCCGTGGACCCCGGCATCAACGGTCTGCGCCTGCTCGAGGTCACGCGGCACGCGAACAAGCTCAAGCTCGGGCACCTCCGCGGCAACCGCTTCCAGATCACGCTCGTCGACGTCTCCGAGGAGGCCGAGCGCCGACTGCCGCCGCTGCTCGCGCGCCTCGCCGACGGCTTCCCCAACGCTTATGGCGAGCAGCGGTTTGGCGCGGCGGGTCGAAGCTACGATCAGGCGCTCCGCTTCGTCGCGGCCCCGAGGCGTCGCGTCTCGGACCCGGGCTTCCTCGCGTCGGTGATCCAGGCCGCGGGCTTCAATACCTGGCTCGCCGCCCGACTCCGCGACGGCCTCTTCGGGAAGGGCATCGCGGGCGACGTCCTGAAGAAGCGGGACACCGGTGGCCTCTTCGTCAGCCCCGACGCCGAGACAGATGGACCCCGAGTCGAGCGCGCCGAGGTGGATCCCACCGGCCCCATGTTCGGCCGGCGGATGTTCGCGGCCGAGGGGCCTTCACTCTTGCGTGAGGAGGTCGCCAAAGCCTCGATGCCCCTCACTGTCGCCGAGTGGGCGGTCGTGGATCAGTGGGCGGCGGGCACGCGGCGGGTCGCGCGGGTCGTGGCCGAAGAACTGAGCATATCGCGGACCGAGACGGGGCTCGTCTTGTCGTTCTTCCTGCCCTCGGGCTGCTTCGCCACCGTCTTCCTCGCCGAGCTCATGCACCCGCCGGGGCGGCTACGGCTGCCCATCGAGGGCTGACCGGGGCGGCTACTGCCGCGCATTGAGCGCTGACCGGGGCGGGGCTACTGCCGCGCATTGAGCGCAGTGCGGGCTCAGTAGGCGACACAGAGGTGATCGTACGTCTCTTTGATGCCGGCGCAGGGCAAGGCGGGCGCGCCCTCGAAGGCCTCACCCGGCTTGATGAAGGGTCCGTTGCGGAGCACCTCCACCCTCCGCTGAAACTCCGGCCCCAGCGTCTTGGCCGCCTCGGGTCTCACGCCCGTGTGCTCAAGATCCGGGCGACCGAACTTGGCGTGCCCCCGTGTGCGAAACGTCAGAGAGCCGTCCCCCGCGGCTTCAACGACGAGGCGGGCTTCGCTCTGGAAGAGGCCCTCGCGGTCTTGCTTCGCCGCCGTGAGCAGCTCACTGGCTGAGCGCGTGGACAAGGTCGACAGATCCGTCACGACGCCGGAGGTGTGCTCGGCCGTCACCGCCGCCGCGACGAGCAGCGCGCGAAGCTGTCCCTCGTCTTTGAGCGCGGGCCCCCGATAGCGCAGGAAGGTCACCTGCGAGGCGGCCTGAAGCGCAGCGGCGTGGCCTTGGGCCTCGTCGATGAGCAGAGGCAGCGAGAGGGGCAACTCCGCGTCGACGGGCACGACCGTCAAGGCCAAGCTCACGTCTGGCAGCCCCTCCCGCCTGAGCGCGAGGTTCACCCGGGCGAGGCCGTCCCGATCGGCGTTCCGACTCGGGGCTCCTGGGGAGAAGACCGCGTAGGTGCAGACCGCGTCGTCGTCGGCCGGGCCCTTCGTGGCCGCCCGGAGCTCGGCGGCGAAGTCGTGCGGTGCCTCCGGTCGCGGACTTGAGGGCGAAGGCGTTGGGTTCGCTCCACACGCAGCGAGGAGCAGGGTCAGGCTGAGCTTGAGCATTATCCCGCCATGCTCACCCCAACGGGAGGGGCGGCGCAACGTTGACACCACGCCGACCTCGCACTACTGAATCACCGTTCATTTATGGTCAGCCAAACCGCCAACGACAAGCGCGGCCGCATCCTCGATGCCGCCGCCAGCATTTTCGCCCAACACGGCTTCTTCCACGCGCGGGTCACGGACATCGCCAAGGAGGCCGGAGTCGCCGATGGCACCATCTACCTCTACTTCAAGAGCAAAGATGACCTGCTCATCAACCTCTTCGAAGACCGGATGGACGACATCATCGCCACGTTTCGGGGCGGGCTCGGAGAGGGCTTGACCGCCGGTCAGAAGCTCCACCGCTTCATCGAGCTGCACCTCCGACTCGTCGAAGAGGAGCCCGCGCTGGCCAAGGTCCTGACCGTCGAGCTGCGGCAGTCGTCCAAGTTCATGCGCGACTACCAGGCTCTGAAGTTCGGCGAGTATCTTGACCTGCTCTCGGACATCCTCGATGAGGGGCGAGCCTCCGGGCAGTTCCGCACGACGATTGACCCACGCATCCTTAAGCGCGTGATCTTCGGGGCGCTGGACGAAGTCAGCCTAGTCTGGTCCTCTACGCCCCAACAGCGTCGGGAACGATACGAACTCGCCGACGCCGCCACCGAGATCTGGAACCTCTGCACGGGAGGCATCTTGTCCACCGCGCACCGCACAAACACCGATATTGCTCGAGGAGAGACCGCGTGAAGATTCTCGTGACCGCCAAGCGGGTCACCGACCCGAACTCGAAGATCGTGCTTCGGCCTGATCGGCAGGGGATCGTGACTGACAACGTCGACTTCAAGATGAACCCGTTCTGCGAAATCGCCGTGGAAGAGGCCTTGCGCCTCCGAGACAAGACGGAGGACAGCGAGATCGTCGTCGTGACCGTCGGTGACGAGGAGACGACCAAGGAGATCCGCACGGCACTGGCCATGGGGGCCGATCGAGGCATCCGGGTCGCTGCCGACGAGAAGTCGCTCGACTCCGACGTCGTCGCTCGCATCCTCATGAAGCTCTGCGAACAGGAGAAGCCCGACCTCGTGCTGCTCGGCAAGCAGGCCATCGACGGCGACAATAATCAGGTGGCGCAGCTCCTCGCGGAGTACCTCGGCTGGCCGCAGGCCACCTTCGCCTACAAGTTCGAGCTGACCGAAGGCAATAAAGGCGCGCGCGTCCAGCGCGAAGTGGACGGCGGCGTCGAGACGGTGTCGCTCACGTTTCCGGCCGTGGTCACCACGGATCTCCGACTCAACGAGCCGCGATACGCCAGCCTGCCGGGCATCATGAAGGCCAAGAAGAAGCCGCTGACCGAGGTGACGCCCGCCGAGCTCGGCGTGGATATGACCCTGAAGGTCACGACCGTCGCCTTCGAGCCCCCTCCGGGCCGGACGGCCGGCGTCAAAGTAAAGACCGTCGAGGAGCTCATCGAGAAGCTCGCGACCGAAGCCAAGTGCATCTAAGGCAGGGGCAGAAAAATGTCTGAAATCATCGTTCTGGCCGAACAGCAGGCGGGCAAGATCGTCAAGGCCACCCTTCACGCGCTCACCGCCGCCCGGCAGCTCGCCCAAAAGACGGGCGCGACCTTCGACATCGTGGTGGCCGGTCAGGGCATCGAGGGCCTCGGCGCGCAGCTCAACGGCTACGGTGCCGCGCGCGTCGTGATCCTCGAGCACCCCGCGCTCCTGAACTACACCGCGCAGGCTTATGCTCAGGCCTTCGCCGCCGCCGCGTCCGGCGCGAAGTTCGTCATCGCCGCGACCACGGCCATCGCGAAGGACGTCTTGCCCCGCGTCGCCGCCCGACTCGGCGCGGGTATGGCCGCCGACGTCCTGGCGATTACCGGTGAAGCCGGCGCGCTCATCTACAAACGGCCGATGTGGGCCGGCAACGTGATCGCCCACGTCAAGATCAATACGCCCGTGCACGTCCTCAGCGTTCGGCCGACGGAGTTCGCCTTGGCCGAGCCGACCGGCACGACCTCGCCGGTCGTCGTGGTCAAAGCGACCGTTGACGAGGCCAAGCTGCGCATGACCTACGTCGGGCTCGAGGCCGTGGAGTCGAGCCGACCGGCGTTGACCGACGCGAGCGTCGTGGTCTCGGGGGGGCGTGGCCTGAAGGAGGCCGCGAACTTCAAGATTGTCGAGAAGCTCGCCGATACGCTCGGCGCCGCCGTCGGAGCCTCGCGGGCCGTCGTCGATGCGGGCTGGGTCCCGAACGACTGGCAGGTCGGACAGACCGGCAAGGTCGTGGCGCCGAAGCTCTACATCGCCGTCGGCATCAGCGGCGCCATCCAGCACCTCGCCGGGATGAAGGGCAGCAAGACCATCGTCGCCATCAACAAAGACGCCGACGCCCCCATCTTCCAGGTGGCGGATTATGGGCTCGTCGCCGATCTGTTCTCCGTCATGCCCGAGCTGACCGAGAAGCTGGCCGCGCGCAAGGGCTGAGCGGAGAGGGTTCGCGCGCCGATGACAACTCCCAGGATTGCCCTCCCGGCCCGCGCCGTCGCCTCCCGCGTCCTCGACGCGTCGGCCTTGCTGCTGCATCCCTCCGCCGACGAGCTGAAGATCTGCAACGCCGTGGGTACCCGCCTCTGGCAGCTCATCTGCGAGGCGCGGCACACCGAGGACGAGCTCGCCGCAATCCTCGTCGCCGAGTATGAGGTCGAGCTCGAGGTCGCTCGGATCGATGTCCGTGAGTTCCTGAGCTCACTCGAAACCGCCGGCTTCCTCTCTTGGCGTTGAGCCGCGGGAACAGCGTCTTTTTACGAACTATGGGCGAACCGTGGGATACACTCCGAATCGTCGGGGTCCACAACACGTCACGCCCGGCGCAGGAGTTCCAACGATGTCCACTACCTCTGAAAAGTCGCCGCCGTCCGCAGGTCTCTCGCAGCCGACCTCGAGAAAGCCCTACGTCAAGCCCGGCTTCGATACGAGCGCGGCCTTCGAGCGGCAGGCACTCTCCTGCGCCGGCTGCCTCAATCTCGCGCCCGCCCCGCCGGCCTTCTGCACGATGCGCTCCTAAGTCGAGCCCCGGGATGAGCGGAGCCGATCTACCACCCTTCCTGTATCTCGGGGGCCTGAGGCTTGAGCTTGTGCCCACCGACGCCGAGACCGCCCTTGCCGTGTCCCCGCTTCGAGAGTCCTGGGCGCCGTTCTTCGAGCACCGGCCCTTCGACGCGCAGATCGTCCTGAGCCTGACGAAGACCCATGCTGCGCCCGGCGACCTCGACCTGCCCTCGCAGCGCGGCTTCAAGCCGGTCTTCAAATACGGCCGCACCGATCTCGCCTTCGGACTCGACGCCCCTCGGACCCACGCCATCGCCGCGGTCGATGGCAGCCTGGGTGCCATCGAGGCGGCCGTTGAGCTGACGCTTCAGGGGGCCTTGGAGAGCCGCGGCGGCGCGATGGTGCACGCCATGGCCGGTGAGGATGGACGCGGCTGCGTCTTCCTCGTGCCGGGCCGGAGCGGCCAAGGCAAGAGCACGCTGTCGAGGGCCCCTGGCTGGGCCCGGGTCTTCGCCGATGAGGCCGTGATCGTGCGCCTCGTCGATCATCAGCCCAGGGTCTTCGGCACGCCGTTTTGGAGCGAGGGCCGCTCGCGGAGCTTCGAGCCGAGCGACGGGGTCTTGGACCTCTTGGCACTGCCGGTCAAGGCTTCCTTCGCGGAGCTTCGACCCTGCGCTCCGGCCGACGCCGCCGCCGCGCTTCTCGCTTGCGTCATGTCCCATGAATCCGGGCCCCGCGCCCGCGCATCAGTGTTTACTTGGAGCTGCGACGTCGCTTTGGCCGTCCGTTGCGCGCGCCTCCACTTCCCGAAGGAGGGGTCATGGCTGAGTGGGGTTCAAACGAAGCCGGAGTCATGGGCTCATTTTTCGGGCACGCCATCCAGCGGGCCATCCCCCTCTTCGTCCAGTGGGATCTGACGTGGCGGTGTGACCACCAGTGCGTGCACTGCTACCTGCTCGAGCGGCGCCAGGACGAGCTGACCCTCGAGGAGGGCGTACGCATCCTCGATGAGCTCTCCGCGGCCGGAACGCTCTTCCTCCTATTGTCGGGCGGCGACCTCTTCCTGCGAAAGGACGCCCTCGACATCATTCGGGCCGCCCGAGCGCGCCAGTTCGACGTCAAGATCAATACCCACGGCAACTTCATCGACGACGCGCTCGCCGACGCGCTCGCGGAGGTCGGCGTCTCCAAGGTCGCCATGTCCCTCTACTCGGTCGACGCGGCCGAGCACGAGGCCATCACCCGCATCGCCGGCAGCCACCAGAAGACCATTGACGCCGCTCGCCGCCTGCGGGCGCGGGGGGTCGCCGTGGGCCTGAAGACGCCGCTCATGGTCCACAATCGCAAGGGCTATCAGGGCGTCGGCGTGCTCGCCAAAGAGCTCGGGGCGGACTGGGAGAGCGACGCGCACATCGTGCCCGACGACGGGGCAGACTTCGGGCTGTGCACCATCGGCGCGCACTCGACCGACCGAATCCTCGGCGTGATGCGGGGCTTCGAGGCCGTCGCCAAAGAGGTCAAGCCTCTTGACGAACTGGGCGAGACCCCGAGCGACCGGGTGACGTGCTCGGCGGGCACGGCCAGCGCGTATATCTCTCCGGACGGCACCTTGTACCCCTGCATCAACTGGCGTGATCCCGTCGGCCAGCTTCGTGACCACGGCTTCGCGGAGCTCTGGTGGGGCGAGCCGGGCCGGGACGCGACCGCTCGGCAGCGCGAGATTCGTCGGGCCAGCTATCTGGGGGACTGCGGCGGTTGCACCTTCCACGGCAAGTGCGGGTACTGCCCGGGGCTCTCCCACGCGGAGACCGGGGACGCGGGCCGCCGCAGCGCGTACGTCTGCGAGCGCACGCACCTCACGATGGCCGCGCTCGAGTACGTTCACGCCTGCGTGGAAGAGGGGCGACCCATCCCCGCGCCCGATACGCCCGAGGCCACGGCGCTCTTCGAGGAGCTTGGGCCTTCCTATGCCGAGCGGCAGTGGGCCGCCCGTAGCGCCGGTCAGACCAAACAGCGAGACCAGCTGTCGCCACGCACGCTCGGTGGGCTTCTGAACATCGAAGAGCCGCGCGGCTGAAAACGATGTTCGACGAAGCTCGTTTCGCTCTGGCCCTCGATGAGCTCGCCGAGGTCCAGCTCTCGCGTGGTGAGTCGGTGATGTTGCGCGCGCTCGGGCAGAGCATGAGGCCGGCGATCCGACACGGGGATCGTGTCGTCCTCGTTCGCCGCGCACCCCGGTGGCTTGACATCGTCTGGGTCCAGCAGAACGGCGCAGAGTCTCTGCACCGGGTCGTGCTCCGAGTCGGATCGAGGCTCTGGTTGAAGGGCGACGCCTTGCCCCTCACCGATGGCTTCGTCGAGGTCGACGCGGTGAAGGCCTGCGTGGCCTTGGTCGAGCGGGACGGGCGGCGGTTTGTGCCGAGACGCCTGACGGCCCTGCCGCGCTCACTCCTGCGCGGGGCGATCGGCCTTATCTGGAGGTGAGGCCGGCTTGGAAGCCCCCAGCGTACGGTATCGTTCGCGGGCCGCGGCGGTCGCCCGGATCTCCAGCAAGCCCGATCGTTCTTCGGGCCCGTCTCGACGGCATTGGACCTCCCGAAGATAGACCCGACGGTAGCCCGCCATCCGGGCGAAGTCGTCGACGTCAAAGGCCTCAATCTCCAAGCCGCTCGCCCTTGCCCGGACGCGCCGGTGACCGGGTGTCCGGCCGCAGTGTCCAGCCTGATCGCGCGCGTAGATCACGACCGCGGGTCGCAGCCTCTTGACCACATCCCGAAAGCCGTCGCCCGTCGGTGGCCAGGAGATGAGCAGCGCGTCCGGGGGGGGCGGAAAGAGGGTTCGGACGTCCGCCACGATCCGACGTGTGCCCTCGGGCGTGGGGTAGCAGGAGAGCGGATCGACGATCGTGGCCGTAAGCCCGAAGGCCTGCGCCAGAAGTCCAGAGAGGTAGCCGTTCGCGCCACCGACGTCCCAGACACTGCCCCCGGCGGCCCGTATCCACATCGCGATCTGCGCGACGACCTCAGCCTCGGGCCGCCAATAACAAACCGGCGTCTGGGCCCGGAAGTCCTCGTTTCGGAAGGTAGAGGCCGGCCTATCGACGGGCAGGAGCGCGGGGCCCGCCGTCAGCCCCTCGAAGGGCTGCGCCTCGAAGCCGAAGCCCTGGCAAGCGTGGCCCTGGTACAGGACACAGTCGTGGCAGTTCGGGGGGCTGGCGAAGCGTGCGAGCTGAGCGTGGGGTGGGCTGCCGGGCACGCAGACCGGAACAAACGTCGAGACGGACCCGAGATGCCGGCGGGCGAAGGCGAGGTGCCGGGCCGTGGCGAGTCCGTTTCGCAGGCCCTCGACGTAGACGACGCGCACGGTGGCCTCAGCGCCGGGCTCCGCGTCCAGGAAAGCCGAGACGTGGGTCAAGGCGGCGTCGAGCGAGGCCGGGGTGTCCGCGTTCACGACGATCTGCGCGGAGGTCGCGAGTCCTCGGGCCATGCCTCAGTGAACCGGCCACCACTGCCGCTCCGTCGAGCGCGGCCGGAGGAGCGCGTCGTCGGCGAGCCGGTCCGCGACTGCCCCCGGAGGTGCGCCGGATTGGTCGGAGACCTCGAAGATCCGCTGCACCGTGCCCTCGATGCGCTCGGCGAGCTGCTCGATGGCGTCGTCCGTATCGAACCGCCGCTCGATGGCCTCGCGAGTCGCGAGCACGATGGCCCCGCAGTTGACGGCGTAATCCGGCGCGTACCGGATGCCCCGCGCCAACAGCAGGCCGTCAATCTCGGGAGACTCCAGCTGGTTATTCGACGCGCCTACGACGCCCGAAACGCGCAGCCGAGGCACCGTCTCTCGGGTCAAGGTGCCGCCCGTCGCGCAGGGGCAGAAGAGGTCGGCGTCGAAGTCGTAGATGCCCTCGGGGTCCACTAATTCGAGGCCGTATTTGGCGGCGATCTCCGCGCCCCGGTGGGTGTCAATCTCCGAGGCGAGCACGCGGGCCCCCTCGGCGGCGAACAAGGCCGCGACGCGCTCACCCATAGCACCGAGGCCCTGAACGAGCACCGTCCGGCCCGAGAGGCTCCGGCCGAGGCCGGCTGCGGCGAGCGTGGCGCGGGCCCCCCCGAGCAGGCCGTTGGCCACGGCCCCCGCGAGATCGAGGCGCTTCTCGTCGGGCACGGCGACGTACCGGCTCGTCTCCCGCATGTGCCGGATGTCGAGGGCGTGGGTGCCCAAGTCTCCTGACGTATAAAATCGGCCAGAGAGGCTCTCCACGTATCGACCGACCGCCCGCATGAGCGCGGCCCGATCGCCGACGCGCGGGTTATCGAGGAAGACGGCCTTGCCCCCGCCCGCGTTGAGGCCCGCGAGCGCGCACTTCCGGGTCATGGCCACGGCGAGCTTGATCGCGTCGTCGAGCGCGGACTCCTCGTTCTCGTAAGTCCAGAAGCGGCAGCCCCCGATCGCCGGGCCGCGCGTGGTGTCATGAATAACGATGAAGCCCGTCAGGCCGGTGGCCGCGTCGTCGACGGCGATGATCTGTTCCAGCTCTTGACGACGCATTCTTTCGAGGATCCGCACGAGGCAACGACTCCGCATTGAGGTCCGAACGCGAGTCCGGGTTGGCAGGGCGTCAATCATACGTCACGATGCGCCCATGCCCAATGCCCTCGTCCTGCATTGCACCCCCCATGAGGTGCGCGCGGCGCTGCTCGAAGACGGCAAGCTCGTCGAGGTCTTCATCGAGCGCCGTAAAGATCAGAGCATGGCAGGGAGCGTCTACAAGGGGCGCGTGATCCGCGTTCTGCCGGGTATGCAGGCGGCCTTTGTGGATATCGGCCTGGAGCGCGCGGCGTTCTTGTACGTCGCCGACATCGCCGAACATCCCGGCCACGATCGGGCGACGGACCACGGCGACAGGCAAACCCACGCGACGCTGACCGAGGCCCAGAACCTCGCCGAGCGACCGATCCAAAGCCTCCTGCACGAGGGTCAGGAGATCATGGTGCAGGTCGCCAAGGAGCCCATCGGCACCAAAGGCGCTCGGGTCACCAGCCATGTGAGCATCGCCGGTCGGCACCTCGTCTATATGCCGACGGTCGAGAATGTCGGCATCAGCCGCCGAATCGCCGATGAGGAGGAGCGTCGCCGTCTGCGGGGCATCCTAGAGGAGCTTGTGCCCGACGGGGGCGGCTTCGTGGCGCGGACCGCCGCTGAGGGGCGCACGCTCGAGGAGCTGCGCGCCGATCTCGATTTCCTCCGCCAAGTCTGGAACGACATCCTCTCGCGCATGGAGCAGTGCGCCGCGCCGGCGACCCTCTACGAAGACCTCGACCTGGTCCTGCGCTCGGCCCGCGACATGGTCACGCCTCAGCTCGATGCCATCCACATCGACGACAGCAATGAGTACGACCGGCTGATCACGTTCATGCGCCGCTTCATGCCCCGGTACACCGACCGCGTGAAGCTCTATATGCGGCCCGAGCCCATCTTCGATACCTACGGCGTGGAGATGGAGCTCAACCGCGCGCTCGGCCGCCGCGTCTGGCTCCGGAGCGGCGGTTATCTGATCATCGACCAGACCGAGGCCCTCACCTCCATCGACGTAAATACCGGGCGTTACGTCGGCAAGCGCAACCTCGAGGACACCATCCTCAAGACGAACCTCGAGGCGGTCTCTGAGATCGTCTACCAGCTCCGACTGCGGAACCTCGGCGGCATCATCATCATCGACTTCATCGACATGGAGAAAGAGCCGAACCGGGACCGCGTCTACACCGCGCTCGCCGAGTCGCTCAAAGGTGATAAGGCCAAGACGAACATCCTGAAAATCAGTGAGTTGGGGCTTGTCGAGATGACCCGAAAGCGGGTCCGGGAGTCGCTGCTGCGGACGCTCTCCGAGAGCTGTTTCTACTGCGAGGGTACGGGCTTCCTGAAGAGCCGGACCACGATGGCCTACGAGATCTACCGGGCCGTGCTCCGGGAGGCTCCGTTCATGGACGAGTCCGATCTGCGGCTCGCCGTGCATCCCCGGGTGGCCGAGCTCTTGAACGGTGATGAGAGCGCGCTGCTCCTGGACCTGACGAGCCGAATTCAAAAGCAGGTTAACGTGGAGCCACGGCCAGAGTTCCATCTGGAGCACTATGAGCTGTGTGGCGTTTTGACGACGACGTGATCGGGGCAGCGATGAGTGATGAGCGGCGAGGCGGGGAGCGGGTGACCATCAATCAGGAGTTCGCCTCTATTAGGGACTTCGTGGCGGAGTACGCGACGAACATCTCAGACACGGGATGTTTCATCCGATCCAAACACCCCCTGCCTATTGGGACGCGGGTGAACCTCAATTTTTCGGTCTTCGCCGACGAGGTTTACACGGTCGAAGGCGTCGGGGAGGTCGTTCGCGTCGTGAGGCCGCCAGCGGGAGAGGCCGGCATGGGCGTGCGCTTCACCAAGATGGCCCCCGAGGCGCGCGCGACCATCGTTCGGCTCGTCAAGCTCATGGCCGACGAGGCTCGTTAGCCACTCGACCCTCCCGGCCGGTGAGCAAGGCGGAGAGCTCGGCATAAGCGCGATTGATCTCCAAGCTGCGGGTATGCGCCCGGCCCTCCGCCTCCGCGTCGTTGGCGTGCTTGTCGGGGTGGTGCTCGCGCATCAGTCGGCGGTAGGCGCGCTTCACGTCGTCGAGGGTCGCGGCGGGGCTCAGCTCCAGGACGCGATAGTGGTCCGTCGCGGTGAGGCGGCGTTGGCTCTGCCGATGGATGCGGCGGGCCTCGTCTTCGACCTCGGTCACGAAGACCCGCGCTCGGGCCTCGACTTGGGCGACTTGGCTGTCGAGCTCCCGTCGCAGATCGTCGACGGTCTCCTTCACGCGCAAGACGCGGCGCCGAATCCCGGGCTGAAGCATCGCCACGTCGGCCGCGAGTCGACCGGCCTGAGAGAAAAGGCGAAGTCCATCACGCAGCTTCATGAAGTCAGCTCGACCACGCGCTCGCCGTCCCTCTCGTAGCGCCGCTGGCAGTCAGGACATGTCGCCTCTTCCACCTCTGCATCGACCCGCAGCGGCAGCCGTGTCCCGCACCAGCAGGCGAAGCCCCGTACTCGCGCAGGGTTCCCGTAGACGAGGGCGTAGTCCGGCACGTCTCGAGTGACCACGGCCCCGGCCCCCACGAAGCAGAATCGGCCGAGGGTGTTGCCGCAGACCACCGTCGCGTTGGCCCCGATGCTCGCCCCTTGCCGCACGCGGGTGGCGGCGTACTCGTTGCGTCGGGGAAAGTGGCTGCGCGGCGTGCCTACGTTGGTGAAGACCATGGACGGCCCGCAGAAGACGTCGTCTTCGAGGATGACGCCGGAGTAAATTGAGACGTTGTTCTGGACCTTCACGTTGTCCCCGAGCGTGACGTTTCGCTCGATGACCACGTTCTGTCCGAGGCTGCACCGACGCCCGACCGTGCAGGGCCCCAGCAGCTTGCTGAAGTGCCAGATCCGTGTGCCCGCGCCGATTTCGGCCTCGGGATCGACGTCCGCGGTGGGGTGAATGAAGACGTCGGCGGGCCACTCTCGCGGCTTGGGTGGGGGCGTGCCACTCGACACCGGCGCCCCCGTGTCGAGTGACCGCTCCAGCGACCTCCGGACTCGCGCCCAGGCGAGCTGGTCTTCAAATCCGCCGAGGGTCGGCCTTCGGGTCTCGACCGCGTCGATGAAGGCGTCGAGGGCGCTCGCCAAGGCGGCGTCGGTGGGCTCGATGGGGAGGCGCGGCGCGAGGGGGGGGCTGTTGCCCGTCACGATGATCGAGTGGGCCGACGAGGGGGCTCGGATGTGCACATGGATGTGGGTGCGCGCGCCGCCGTCCGCGTCGAGGAAGGCGTGAAGCTCGTCGGGGGTCGAGGCGGCGCGACCGCCCATGGAGAGCGCGTGAGTCGATCTCGGCGGTGTCGGGCGAAAGGCCTGGAGCAGGCCGAGCGCGCTCGTCAGGAGGAAGCCCACATCCGGGGCGTCGGGCTCATGCCACACAATCTCGATGCCCTGGGCGCGCCCGAAGTCGTCGGCGCGCAGGGCGGACGCGGCGTCTTGAACCGCAGGCTCGAATCGAAAAAACGGCGAGGCCGAGAGGATCGCCCCGTGGGCCCGGCGTCGGGCGTCCAGGGCGGCGAGGCGTTCGGGCGACAGCGAGAGGGGCCCCGGCAAAAAAACGTCGCGACCAGCACCGAAGGCGGCCTCGCACATCCCATCCCAAGTCTGAGGGGGGGTGCATAGGACGACGCCTCGGACGGAACCGCTCGACAGCAGGTCAAGATAGTCGAGGCTCGCGCGGACCCCTTCGAACCGGGCGGCGGCCGAGAAGAGCCGCTCAGCGTCCACATCGCAGAGGGAGACGAGCGCGCCTTGAGCCGAGAGGTGCCCGGCGATCCGGAGACCCAAGCGGCCAAGGCCCACGACCAAAAGGCCAGTGGCCGCAATCTCTGTCGATGCTCCCGTCACGTCCGCTCCACCCTCTCTCGGCTTGCCTGCGCGTATTCTGGCCAGCGTCGGGGCATTTGTCACCGACGGAGGGTGGGCGACCTCAGCAGCCAGAGCCAGGAGAGACCCGCGAAGAGCGCGGCGAAGCCGAGCGTAAGGACCTGACAGCCGACCGCGGTGACCACACAGTCCTCAAGCGGCACACCGACAAAGTGAAAACCGGCGACCCACGCAGCCTCCAGCGGGCCGATGTTTCCCACGCTCGGGACGGGCAATGCTGCCGAGAGCTGCGCCGCCGTGCCGCCCACGAGGACCGCGACGGGCTCGACGACGACCCCAAACGTCCGAAGCAGGAAACCGAAGAGCGCGAACTGAAAAGCCGAGACGAGGAGCGTGCCGCCGAGCAGACGAAGGCGGGCCTGGGTCGACAGCGTGCCCAGCTCGACGAGGGCCGCCTGCAACCGAAGCAGGAGCCCGTTGAGCTTCGTGGGCATCGACTCACCCCACCGGCCGGTCAGGGTCGTCAGCGCGGCGTTCAGCTTCAGGATGAGCAGGGTCGTCCCGACGAACGCGAGCCCGACCCAAAGAAGCTGTGGACCCGAGCCCGAGGACAGGCGGCTCGTCGTGGCGCCCAGGCCGATCAAGAGGAGCATCCAGAGCTCGATGAGACGCACGACGACGACCTGCATCAAGGTCGACTCGAAGGGCACACCCGCCCAGTCACGCAGGAGCATCGGGTACATGAGCTCTCCGGCGCGCAGGGGGGTCACGCGCACGACGAAGTTCTGGAGCGCGACGCCCGCGAGCACGAGCTTGAAGTCGACCCCCAACGACAGCCCCTTGAAGCGCTGGGCCCGCAGAAACAAGACCGCCGCCGAGCAGAGAAACGTCGCAAAGAGGCAAGGCCACTCGGGCCGCGTCAAACGATCAGCCGCCCGGCTCAGATCGAGGCGCGAGAGCAGGAGCACGATCAGACCGACCGAGACGAGCGCGGCCAAGGTGAGCTTCAGGCCTCGGCTCACTCGGGTCGGTCCTCGTCGTCGAGACTCGGGTCAACTGAGGGGGGCGCCACCGAGGGGGGGGCCCTGGGGGTCTCCGAGGCGGCGGCCGATCCCGGAAAGACCAAGAGCGGCGTCGTCGGGGCAGGGTCGAGGCTGCCGGGTCCGGCCTCTGCGGGCGGCGTGTCGTCGAAGAAGAGGTTTGCAGCGCCCAGTTCGCCCACTGGGGCCGTCTCCTGCGTCGGCTCGGTGCCGGCGAGGAAGACCTCCTCGCGACCCCCGCTGCCTTCGGCCGAGACCCGCAGGCCGGTCACCGGATCAATGCGGACGACGACCACCGAGGTCGGCAGGGCTGGCCAGTCGGGGCCCTCCGACTCGAACGCCACGGCATAATCTTTAACAATGGGGATGGCCGCTTGCCCACCCGTCTCCTTGCGCCCGAGCGGCCGATTGTCGTCGAAGCCGAGCCAGGCCACCATGACCTGACTCGGCAGCAGACCCACAAACCAGGCGTCCCTCGCGTCGTTGGTCGTGCCCGTCTTGCCGACGAGCAGGCGCGGAAAGGTCGCCAAGGCGGTGGCCGTGCCCTCCGTGACGACTGAGCGCATCAAATGCCGGAGCACAAACGTCACGTCGGGTTCGAGGCCTCGTCCCGGCGCGTCGTCGTCGGGGTGCTCCGAGAAGGGCCGCTCGCTTCCATCCGGCCGCAGCACACGGCGAATGAAGATCGGGCGGGCATACTTTCCGTTGGCGGCGACGGTCGCGTAGGCGTTCGCGAGCTCTACGGGGGTGACCTCGCTTGACCCCAGGGCGAGCGTGAGGTTGTCGGCGAGCGGTGCTTCGATGCCCGCGGCTCGGGCGAAGTCCTCAACCGCCTTTGGCCCGAGATCGGCAATGAGCTTAATCGCCACGGTGTTGATCGACTGCGCGAGCGCGCGCCGCAGCGGCAGTGGCCCGAGGAACTTCCCGGAGTAGTTCTCCGGCCTCCACCACTTCGAGCCGGTCAGCGGGAACGTCTCCGGCGCATCGATCATGATCGTCGCGGGCGTATACCGTCGGGACGCGAGGGCCGCGCCGTAGACGAAGGGCTTAAACGTGCTGCCCGGCTGCCGTCGGGCCTGGGTGGCGCGGTTGAACGGTGCGTGCGCGAAGCTTGAGCCGCCGATCAAGGCGACGACCTCTCGGGTGCGAGGATCAAGCGCGACGAAGGCCGCCTGTGGCAGGAGGGCCAAGCCCGCAAGCATCGGCGCGGGGTGTCGCGGGCCGTCGGCGCGCAGCATTACGTCGAGCAGCGTCCCGACCTCGAACGGCGGCCACTTCGGAACAACCGCGGCCTTCTCCGACTTCTTCTTTTCCCTTGTTTCCAGGTCGTCGACGGGGGTCGGTCGCAGCCGTTCGAGCGACGCCATGGGGATCGTCGCCGTACCGACGCCGAGATCGAGGACGACCTCGGTCTCCGTCACCTTGGAGACGCACGCCGGCACGGTCAGACCGGGTAAGGGTGGCCGGCCTTCGAGCTTCTCCGTACGTCGCTTACGCCACGCGGCGAGATCGTCAACCTTCTTGACCTTCACGGCATAGCCTTGCCGGGTGTCGATGGCGCGTAATGCGGCCTCCACCGCGTCGTTCGCCCCACGTTGGCGCGGCAGGTCCAGCGCCGTCTCCACCCGCAGGCCTCCCCGCAGCAACTCCTCTTCGGGGATGACCGTCAGCAGCCTTCGTCGAACCTCCTCGACGTAATACCCCGCGTCCGCCACCTGCTCGATGGGGGGGGGCGGCAGCTTCAAGCTCACCGCCTGCGCCGCCTCTCCGGCCTCCGGCGAGAGGAACCCATTGTCCACCATCTCCCGAATCACGAAGCGTCGCCGCTCATGATTGCGCTCGGGGTGCTTGCGGGGAGACAGGCGCTCCGGCGACTGGATGAGCCCGGCGAGGGCCGCCGCTTCAACGACCCCGAGCCCGTCGACCTCCTTGGCAAAGTAGAACCGTGCCGCCTCCTGGACCCCATATCGGCCATGGCCGAAGTAGACCGCGTTCAGATAGAGCCAGAGGATCTCGTCCTTCGTCAGCGCGGCCTCGATGCGGCGGGAGAGGATGATCTCCTTCGCTTTTCGTTCAAAGGTCCGCTCCGGGCTCAAGACCAGGTTCTTGACGACCTGCTGGGTGATCGTGCTGCCGCTGCCGGTCAGGTGCCCCGCTTTCAGACTGTTGACGAGCGCGTTCAGCATCCCGAAGTAGTCGAGCCCCTCATGGCGATAGAAGTCGCCGTCCTCGGCCGACAAGACCGCTTGCACGAGGACCTCCGGGATACGCTCGCGGGGCACAAGCGTCCGGCGCTCCTCGAAGAGCTCGGCGATGGGGGTGCCGTCCGTCGCATAGAGGCGGCTGACCTGAGGCGGGTGCCAGTCGGAGAGACCGCCGAAATCGGGCAAGTCCGAAGCGAAGAACCAGTAGCCTCCGACGAGCGCGGCCCCGGAGAGGAGACTCAGGCTGACCGCGAGGCCGAGCGACACCCGCAAGAGGCTCCGGCCGAACCCGCCGTCCCGCTTGGTCCGACGACCGGACTTGGGCTTGGATGCATCTGGCGAGCGGCGAGGTTTGGCCATGAGGGACTTTCGAGCGCAAAAAGGCTTGAGCGACGGGGCGCAGTATGCGACGTGCGGGGCATGGAACAATCGGTAAGGCGGTTGCGCTTCCGGATCGGCGGTATGGGGGCGACGGCCGAGTGCGAAGGCCGCATCCTCGACGACCCAAACGGTCAGCGCACGCTCCAGATCTGGGCGGCGAGCGCCGAGCACCCCCACATCCTCTTGGAGTGTGGACCGACGAGCGATGACGACGCCTTGTTTAGCCTGCTCTGGCGGCTCTGCGAATATCGTTACCTGACGCCGACCGAGCTGCGCTTCTATGGCCCTCGTGGCCCGGGCGAGTGGCAAGCCGTACCTGGCGGGCCGTCTGCGACGGCGGTCGTGCCCGCCGCGCCCCGAAAAAAGGGCCGCTGAGGGTCCTCTTTGGCCCCTCTGCTTGATTTTGCCGGTCCCGCGCGGGGGTGTTACGCTCCGCCTCGATTTTGATGTCCGTAAACGTGGAGCCCGATGAAGATCATCTGTCCGAAGTGCGGCGCGGACTACAACATCAACGACAGCAAGATCCCGCCTGACGGGCTGCACATCAAGTGCCCGAAGTGCTTGCACAGCTTCGTTGCCACCAAAGACGGCGGCCCGGCAGGGCCCGGTACGACACCGACCGGGCCGGGCGCGACCGGGGGCCAACGGCCGCCGACCGCCCCGCATTCGACCATCGGCATGGGTGGGGCGCAGATCCAAACTCAGCAGGGCATGCCGGCCCGAGCTCCTGTGGCCAGTCCACCCGGCCCGCCGCCCCCTCTGGTGAAGGCCCCGCCCCAAGGCGAGACCCGACCCCCGATGGCGAGCGCGCCGCCGGCACCACCGCCTCGAGCCGTCACCGGCGGCATGCCGGTGGCCCCTCCCTTCGTCTCCGTCCCTCGGGCACCGGAGGCCGCAGTCGACCTCCTCGACGAGATTGAAGAGCTCGACGAAGCGGCAAGTGCGGCTCTGACGGAACCGGTTTTCGTCAAGCTGGTTGACCAACGCACGATCGGGCCGTACTCGTTCGCCGACCTTCACGTGCTCTTGGAGCGGGGCCGCCTGACCGGGCGCGAGACCGCGTCGGCGGATCAGCGGTCCTGGCTCCCGCTCAGCGCGTATACCGAGCTCATCGCGTCCGCGGCCGCGTCCGCACAGCCGCCCGCGCCGCCGCCGCCCCCGCCGCCGCCCCCGCCGCCCGCGCCGCCGCCTCGGAAAGCGCCTCTCCCCGGGAGCGGCGACTTCGACTTCGGCTTTACCGACGCGCCGAAGACCCAGGGAGGGGCCGAAGCGGACGATTTCGACTTCAGCTTCAGCGACATCGCGGCCCCTTCGAAGAGCACGCTCATCCCGGCACCAGCCCCCCCGCGACCGCCCACCCGGCCCGTGGCTCAGGTGCCGCCCACAACGAGGCCAGCGAGCAGCGCATCGTCTGTCGTCAGCGGCCTCCGCGACCTCTTCGACGACCTCCCTGACGACCTCCCCGCACCGAAGGCCTCCGGCCCGATCTCCGGCTTTCTGAAGCCCGACGACGCGGAGCTGCCCGCGCCGCGGGGGATCACCGATCTGCCGGCTCCGAAGAACGCGGGCATCGGTCTGCCGGGACTCAAAGTCGTGGCCGATCTGCCGGGCCTCCGCGGCGCGATCGACCTGCCAGGGCTTCGGGACGAGGTCGGGCTGCCGGGCCTTCGGGACGAGGTCGGGCTGCCGGGCCTTCGGGACGTGGGCGGGCTACCAGGCCTTCGAGGCACCGGCGGGTTACCCCGCGTTCGCGAGGAGTCGGGTCTGTCCGGTCTTCGAGACCGCGCCGGCTCCGGGGCCTCGATGGGGGGCGAGCTGCCGAGCCTGCCCGATGACGAGAGCGCGCATCGATTCGCCGCCGGGATCGCCGACGAGGTCGAAGGGGACTCCCGCCCCGCTTCGACGGGAGACTCCAGCCGGAAACGCAAGCTCATGATCGGCGGTGGTATCGCGGTCGCAGCGCTCCTCTTGGGCAGCGTCGGCGCGTTCATCGACGGCGTGGGCCCCTTTGGTGTCGACCTCCTCTTCGGTGACACGCCCACCGACTCTTCATCCCCTGGGCCGCGCATCCCGAAGTCCGCGGCTGAGCCGTCGAGCGTGGCGGCCATTTCAACGCAGCCGACCTCCGGGGCCGTAGACCCGCCGTCGCAGCCCGGCTCCGAGGTGGCGGTGCTCCTGCCGGCCGGAGACGCCACGCTCGCCGAGGTCGCCGGTTATCGGGCAGAGATTGGAAAACGAGAGACGCAAGGTGAGCCGACGGGTGCTGCGGCGATGGAGCTCGCCGAGCTCTACGCCTTCGGGGCGCTGGAGTTCAAAGGCAATAATGAATGGGCGAGGCGTGCGGCCGAGCTCACGTCCGGGTTCGACGCGCCCATGAAGACGACGCTGCCGGGCAAGCGGGCTCGGATCGTCGCGGGGATCGCCAACTCGGACGGCGCGGCCCTCAACGAGGCGATCGCGCTGGCGAAGGCCAATGAGAAAGACGCGCGATCCCAGTACCTCGCGGGGCACGCGCTCCTGATCAAGGCCGATCTGGATGGTGCGTTTGCAGCCTTCGAGCGGGGCCGGGCTTTGGCGCCGGACCTCTTGCCCAACGCCCGTCTCTCCGGTGAGACGGCCCTCCGCCGGGGCGATCTGGAGAGCGCGCGCAAGGTCCTCGAGGGCGTCTACAAGATGGCGCCGGGGACCCCGAGCGTCGCGGTGGCCATCGCCGCCATCGAGCACCGCTCCGGCTCGGCGCAGCGCGCCTTGAAGCTCGTCGAGCAGGTGCTCTCGCTCGACCAGAGTCGTATCGCGCCGCTTGATCGCTCGGCCGCGCTCATGCTCCGGGCGCGCTTGGAGCTGGAGCGCGGCGACGAAGATGCCGGGTTCGCCACGCTCGACGAGGCCATTCGGGTCTACGGGGAGAACATCGAGGCCGTCGAGATGCTCAGCCAGCGGCACTTCGCCAACAAGAACTTCGACAAGGCCTTGACCCAGTTCGAGACGCTGCGCGCCCAGGGCGTCTCGAACCCCGAGATCGTCATCAACATCGCCAAGTGCCACGAGGGCTTAGGCAGCGCGGAGAAGGCCCGCGAGGAGCTGGAGAAGGGGGCCGTGACGTACCCGACGTCCCCGGTCCTCGCCGCCGCGATCGGCGACGCTTACCTTCGGGCCAGACGGCCGATCGACGCGCGCGCTGCCTATGAGCGCGCGCTCGTGGTCGACCCCCAGTTCGAGACGGCGTACTTGCGCATCGCCGATCTGCTCGTCTCGCAGGCCAAGATCGGCGATGCCTCCGACTTCCTGAAGCGGGCCCTCGTCTCCCGACCAAGCAGCGCGATGCTCCACTTCGGCTTCGGCGACCTCCAAATGCGGTTGGCGGGCAGCAATAAGGACGACCTGCTCGTGGCCGCCGCCGAGCGTGAGTTCCGCGAGGCCGTCAAGCTCGAGCCCACGATGCTCAAGGCGCGCCACCGCCTCGCCCAAGCGCTCCTCGAGAAGGGAGACGCCGGGCCCGCGCTCGTCGAGTTCCTCGCCCTTCAGAAGCGCCCCGATTATCATGAGGATCTCGCCTACGATGTGGGTCGGGCGCAGTTCGCCCAGGGCAAGATCGACGACGCGATCAAGAGCTTCGAGGACGCGCGGACCCGGGGCAAAGAGAGTCCCGAGGTCTTGCTCCACGCGGGCATCGCGTACTTCGCCAAGGGGGACTACGCGACCGCCAACGAGCGATTCACCCTCTCCGCCCAGATCGCCAACAAGCTCACCGCGTCTCACTTCTACTTGGGCCGCGTGGCCTACGCCCAGAAGAACTTCAAGCTCGCGACGCAGAAGTTCCAGCTCGCGAGCGACGAGGAGAGCACGAACCTCGAGTTCCGATACTGGCTCGCGCGCGGACTCCTCGACGAGCAGCAGACGAAGCAGGCTTACCAGGAGTTCGGGCAAACGATCGCGGGGATGAAGACCAATCCCAAGGCGTCCGTGGCGCTCTGCGACACCTACTACCAGCACGGCATGGTTCGCTTCTCCGGCAAGCTCGGCAAGGGCAGCGACTGGCGAGGGGCGCAGGGCGACTTCCGCTCCGCGCTCGACTGTGACAGCCGGCGGGCCGACGTCTGGGCGGCCTATGCCGACACCTTCGCCCTCAATCAGGAGGACACGGCCATCCAGCATTATTCGAAGTCCCTCGCCGTCGACCCGACCTTCGCCCGGGCTTATGCCGAGCGGGGCAGCCTGTTGAACCGCAAGGGCGAAACGAACAAGGCGAAGGCCGACTTCGAAGCCGCCATTCGCCTGGATAAACAGATCGCCAATCCCCACTTCGAGCTCTGCCTCATCCACAACAGCAACGGTGCGCGTGGGCCGACCGAGACCCACTGCAAGGCGTACCTCGCGCTCGCGCCAACCGGCGACAAGAGCGCGTCCGCGCAAGAGATCCTCGACGATCTCAACCGTTCGAAAAAGTGAACTGCGGCCCATGCTCGACATCCGTCTCATCGCTCACGATCCCGAAACCTTCGCTCGCCGGCTCCTTCGCCGGGGCAAGGGCGTCGACCTCGAAGATCTCTTGGCGCTTGATCGCCGTCGCCGCGAGCTGATCGCGCGCGGCGACGAACTTCGCCACGACAAGTCGAAGGCCGAAGAGGCCATGCGGGCCGCTGATAAGCAGTCCGACGTCTTCACGCGCTTTCGCGAGGAGATGCGGGTGGTCGCGTTGTCGATCAGGGCCTGTGAGACGGACTTCGAGGCCGTGCTCGCCGCCATGGACGAGCACCTCATGCTCCTGCCGAACCTGCCGGATGACGCCGCGCCAGACGGGGCGAGCGCCGAGCAGAACCCGATCTTGAGGGTCGTCGGGCAAAAGCCCAGCTTCGACTTCACACCGAAGGACCACACCGAGCTCGGCGAGGCGCTCGGCCTCCTCGATTTCGAGCGGGGCACGAAGATCACCGGGGCCCGCTTCACAGTCTATCGGGGCGCGGGAGCCCGCCTCGAGCGCGCGCTCATCAGCTTCATGCTCGACACGCACACCGGCGAGCACGGCTACACCGAAATCCTGCCGCCGTTCCTCGTCAATCACGCCTCTATGCGCGGAACCGGCCAGTTCCCCAAGTTTCAGGAGGACGCTTTTCTGCTTGAGCGCGACGGCCTCGTCCTCGTGCCCACCGCCGAGGTCCCGGTGACCAACCTTCACCGAGACGAGATCTTCGAGCCCAGCGCCCTGCCGGTGGCTTATGCCGCGTACTCGCCCTGCTTTCGTCGCGAGGCCGGCGCCCATGGGCGAGACACCAAGGGCCTCATTCGTCAGCATCAGTTCCAGAAGGTCGAGCTCGTGATGTTCACGACGCCCGAAGACAGCGAGCGGGCCCACGAGGCCTTGACCGGGCACGCGGAGTCCATTCTGGAGCGCCTGGGGCTTCACTTCCGGCGGGTGGACCTCTGTACGGGCGACTTGGGCTTCAGTGCCGCCCGCACCTACGATCTTGAGGTCTGGCTGCCCGGGCAGAACGCCTATCGCGAGATCAGCTCCTGCTCCAACTTCCGGGACTTCCAGGCGCGTCGGGCCGCCATTCGATACCGACCCGAGGGGGCCAAGAAAAATGCCCTCGTCCACACGCTCAACGGCTCGGGTCTCGCGGTCGGGCGCACGGTCGTGGCGGTGCTCGAGAACTACCAGCAGGCCGATGGACGGGTCCGTATTCCCGAGGTCTTGCTCCCCTATATGGGCGGCTTGACCCACCTCGGTTGAGATTGTTGAAGTCGGAGATCCAAAGTCGATCTTGACACGCGGAGGCCTCGTCGATATATCGGCGGGGCTTCGGCGTGAGCCCTCTGTCCGGAGGAGTGGCCGAGTGGCTTAAGGCGGCGGTCTTGAAAACCGTTGCAGGGTAACCTGCCGTGGGTTCGAATCCTACCTCCTCCGCCATTCGCCCGTTGGTTCGTTGACATCGTCGGGTTCGACGTCGAGGTGTGCTGGAGAGATGGCCGAGCGGCCGAAGGCGCTCGATTGCTAATCGAGTATCCTGCAAAACGGGATCGAGGGTTCGAATCCCTCTCTCTCCGCCGCGTTTCTTCAAGCAGTCGTAGCTCAGTTGGATAGAGCATCGGTCTACGGAACCGAGGGTCGCAGGTTCGAATCCTGCCGACTGCACCCGGGTCCGATTCGGCAAGTTCCGAGTCGGGCCCACCTTTCTATTATTGTTCGTGTTTCATGAATGACGACGCCTATATGCGCCTCTGCCTCATCGAGGCTGAGCGTGCCGCCCGCTTGGGCGAGGTGCCCGTAGGGGCCGTGGTCGTGGTGGGGGATCGGATCGTGGGTCGCGGGCATAATCTCCGCGAGACCACGGGCGACCCAACAGCCCATGCCGAGGTGGTCGCGCTTCGGGAGGCGGCGAGGAGTTTGGGCCATTGGCGCATCCTCGACGCCACGCTCTATGTGACCTTGGAGCCGTGTGCGATGTGCGCGGGTGCCCTCGTCAATGCGCGGGTCAAGCGGCTCGTCTACGGCTGCGTCGACCCCAAAGCTGGGGCGGTCGAGAGCGTCTTCGATATTCCGAGAGAGCCGAGGCTCAATCACCGCCTGATCGTCGAGGGTGGTCTGCGGGCTTCGGAGTGTGCCGAGGTCCTGCGGCAGTTTTTTCGGTCGCGCCGCTCATGAGCGCGGCCCATGCTTGAGTGACCCGACCCTGATCTTGTGGAGAGGTGGCCGAGCGGTCTAAGGCGCTTGATTCGAAATCAAGTGTGGGGCGACTCACCGTGGGTTCGAATCCCACCCTCTCCGCCCTTTTTTCTTGCTCCCAACCGGCGTGACCGGCGACCTGGAGAGGTGACCGAGTGGTCGAAGGTGTACGATTGGAAATCGTATGTGCTCCAAAAGGGCACCGAGGGTTCGAATCCCTCCCTCTCCGCCATGCCGCCGCTTGTCGGGGGCTTATGATGGCCGGGCCCGGCGACTGGAGACCGTGAACTCCGCCAGGGCCGGAAGGCAGCAACGGTAACGGACCCTCTGGGGTGCCGGGTTCCGGCCATCGACTTTTTGCATCTTCCAGGGTGATGACGTGTCGTACCTCGTCCTCGCACGTAAGTGGCGTCCGCGCGTCTTCGACGACGTCGTCGGGCAAGATCATGTCACCCGAACGCTCTGCAATGCCTTGGCGCAGGACCGGGTGGCCCACGCGCTCCTGTTCACGGGCAGCCGGGGCGTAGGCAAGACCTCCTGCGCCCGCATCCTGGCGAAGGCACTCAACTGCCAGTCCGGCCCCACGCCCAACCCCTGCGGGACGTGCCCGGCCTGCGTGGAGATCACCAACGGCTCGTCTCCGGACGTGCTGGAGATTGACGGCGCGAGCAATAACGGCGTCGAGCAGGTCCGCGAGATCCGAGAGTCGGTGAAGTTCCTTCCGTCGCGTGGCAAGCGGAAGATGTATATCATCGACGAGGTCCATATGCTCACGACAGCGGCCTTCAACGCCTTGTTGAAGACCCTGGAGGAGCCGCCGCCGCACGTCCTCTTCGTGTTTGCGACGACCGAGGCCCACAAGATCCCCGACACGATCTTGTCGCGTTGCCAACGCTTCGATTTCAAGCGCATCCCCGAGCGGAAGATGGTCGAGGCCATCGCCAAGGTCGCCGCGGCCGAGGGCGTGACCGTCGAGCCCGCCGCCCTACACCACCTGGCGCGCGAGGCCGAGGGTGGGATGCGCGACTCGCTCTCGCTCCTTGATCAGGTCATCTCGTTTTGTGGAACGACGATCACCGAGGCCCAGGTGCGCGAGGTCCTGGGCATCGCCGATCGCGGGATCCTCTCGTCGCTGGCCGACGCCATCGTAGAAGGGGACGCCCAGCGCGCGCTGCTCCAGCTTGAAGAGCTTCACAACTACGGGGCCGATCTCCAGAAGTTTGCCGCCGAGCTCGTTACGCACTTTCGCGACCTCATGGTCGTCAAGGTCTGCGCCGAGCCCGCGCGCCTCGTCGATGTGCCCGACGCCGAGCTCGATCGGATGGCGTCCTTCGTGCGGCAGCGGTCGCCCGCGCAGCTTCACCGGCTGTTCAGTGCCATGATGCAGGGGGCCGAAGACGTAGCCCGCTCGCCGTTCCCCAAGCTGGCGTTGGAGATGGTTGTGCTTCGCCTCTGCGCACAGGGCCCGACCCTGCCGCTGTCCGAGATTCTCACGGGGCTGACGAGGCTGGAGGCGCGCCTGGGGGATGGGGGGGGCGGTGGTGGCGGTGGGCGTATGCCGACGCCGGAGTCGAGGCCGGAGGCCCAAGCACCGAGAGACGTGGTCCCACCGAGTCAGACGACCTCGAACGCTGCCGCTCGGCCCGAGTCCCACCTGACCCTGGCCGCGCGGCTGCTCTCCTCTGGCGGCGTCCCGGCGACCGTCTCGGCCGTCCGTGAGCCCGCGGCCCTCCGTGATCCCGAGGTGAGTCAACCCCCGCCGCTCCACGTCTCCCCCCTGATCGTCCACGCGCCGCCCGCCCCCTGTTTCGAACCCACAGCCGAGCCGAGCGGCCAGGGATGCGTTGGCGGTGACCTGACGTCCGTGCCCCTGCCCTTCCTTGTGACCGACGACGAGGGCGCGCCGCTCGGCAAGCTTGAGTCACCGTTCCCCCAAGCGAATCTTCACGACGGACGCTCGGCCACCGAGCACTTCGCCGCGTTCATCGAGGGCGTTCGAGGCCGAGATACGTTCCTCGCCGCCCACGTCAAGACGGAGGCGCGCCTGCTTCATTTCGACGCTGAGCGACTCATCGTCGTGGTCACCACGACGACGGACGACGATCTCCAGCGGGCGAGCGACTCCATCGAGGGCTGGTTGAAGCTCTTCGTGGGGCGGCCGGTGAGCTTCACCGTCGAGCGACGCCCAGAGGGCCATGCGGATCTCGCCGGAGAGACCTTGTCGGCCCGCGAGCACCGACTGGACACGGAGCGTCGCGCGGCCCGCATCGAGGCGGCCCGCCAGGACCCCGCCGTTCAAATCGCCGTCAGTTTGCTCGGGGCACGGATTGAGCGCGTCCTGCCCTTCGCCCGTTGACCTCCCCCGTTGACATCCCAGGGCCCCCTCGACAGCATCGCGGCCCCAATGGCCTCGTAGGCCGAAGAAGGAGTGAACGATGGCTGGTGCGATGAACAGCAACATCATGCTGCAAGCCAAGCGGATGCAGGGCCAGATCAAGAGCCTTCAGGACAACCTTGAGGGCGTCGATTTCACCGGCGCGGCCGGGGGTGGGCTCGTCAGCGTGGTGGTGGATGGTCGGCAGAAGGTCAAGAAGATTGACATTCGCTCCGACGCCATCAACCCCGATGATCTCGGCGAGGTCGCGGACCTCATCACGGCGGCCTTGAACATGGCCATCACGGCCAGCCAGGACCACAACCAGGCCGAGATGAAGAAGATCACCGGGGGCCTCAACCTGCCCGGGCTCTTCTGAGCGCCTCGACCGCCGATCCGATCCGGCGGCTGGTGCTCGCCTTGTCCCGCCTCCCGGGCATCGGCGAGAAGACGGCCACGCGGCTCACGTTTTTTCTGCTGCACGCCGCGCCCGAAATCGCCAAGGAGCTCGCGGCGGCGCTCGGGGACGTGCACGAGCGGGTCCGCCTCTGCTCGGTCTGTTGCACCATGACCGAACCGGATCCCTGCCGACTCTGCGCCGATCCGCGGCGAGATGATCGGATCGTCTGCGTGGTGGAGTCCGTGCCGAGCCAACTCGCGATTGAGCGCACCGGCGAGTTCCGGGGGCGCTATCACGTCCTGCACGGGGTCCTCTCCCCACTCGATGGGATCGGTCCCGAGGACTTGCACCTTCGAGAGCTCATGGTCCGGGTCGCCGCGGGCCTCGACGAGATCATCGTCGCGACGAATCCGAGTGTCGAGGGCGAAGCCACGGCGTTGTACATCCAGCGGCTCGCCCGCCCCTTTGGCGTGAAGGTCACCCGGATCGCCAGCGGCGTGCCTATCGGCTCCGACCTCGAATACGCCGATCAAGTCACCTTGGCCCGGGCGCTCTCCGGCCGACGTGAGCTGTAATGACGGCCACCCGCGCCGCTGTTCGCACAGAATCTTGTGGACCGCTTCGGCCCGATGTTAGGGTCCGCCCCATTAAGGCCCCACGGGTCGACGGCGAGGTCTGAGCGGAATGATGAACTCACCGATGGTGCTGTTCGAAGAGGAGTTTAGGCAGATCACCGCGATCTGCGATCATCTCCACCGAGACGCGTCCGCCAAGGCGGTCTTTCTGGTCGACAAGAACGGCCAGCTCCTCGCGAACAGCGGGGAGACGGGCGACCTCGACACCACGTCGCTGGCCAGCCTCACGGCCGGAAACATCGCGGCGACCGGCGGCTTGGCGCATCTCCTGGGCGAGAAAGAGTTCGCGATCCAGTTTCACGAGGGCGAGAAGGATAACATCCACATCTCGCTTGTGGGCCAACGGGTCATCCTCGTGGTCATCTTCGACGAACGTTCGTCGCTGGGGCTCGTCCGGCTGCGGGTACGCAAGTGCTGCATTGAGCTGGCCGTGGTCTTTGATGTCATCTACTTGAAGGCCGCAGAGCAGGGGTCGACGGTGTTCTCCGAGATCACCGACGACGACATCGACAATCTCTTTGGCGACGGCTGAGCGGGCGGGAAACAGATATGTCGTTCATCAATTACTCGTCCCGCGAAATCAACTGCAAGATCGTCTACTACGGACCCGGCCTCTGCGGGAAAACGACGAACCTCCAGTACATCTACGCCAAGACGAACCCCGAGGCTAAAGGCAAGATGATCTCGCTCGAGACCGAGACCGAGCGCACCTTGTTCTTCGACTTCTTGCCGCTCTCTCTCGGCGAGATCCGCGGCTTCAAGACCCGCTTCCACCTCTATACGGTGCCCGGCCAGGTCTTCTACGACGCGAGTCGCAAGCTCATCCTCAAGGGCGTCGATGGCGTCGTCTTCGTGGCCGACTCGCAAGCCGAGCGCATGGACGCGAACCTCGAGAGCCTCGACAACCTGCGGATCAACCTCAAGGAGCAGGGCTACGAGCTCGATAACCTGCCCTACGTCGTCCAATACAATAAGCGCGACCTGCCCAACGCCGTCGAGCTGAACTATCTGCGAACGTACCTCAACCCGACGAAGGTGCCCGACTACGAAGGCGTGGCGACCACCGGGGTGGGGGTCTTCGATACGCTGAAGGCGGTGGCGAAGCAGGTGCTCATCGAGCTGAAGCGGGGACGCTGAATACGACCCCTGTCGTCAAGCTCCCCGGCGGCGCCCTCGACCACGGCCGCTACTGCCGAGACGTCTATCGTTTCTTGAAGGCGTGGTACGGGCGGGTCCGTCGCGCCGACCAGGCCCTCGCCGACCAGGTCGAGCGCCGCGACGAAGCCCTCGCTGAGCTCGGTGATGCGACCCGCCGATGGTTGTCCCACTGCGGCGTCGAGGTGGAGGTCATGCGGTTCGCCGACACCCTCGCCAGCCTCGAGGCCGCAGAGTCCGAAGCGCAGCGGCGAGGCACGGAGCTGAGCGTGGCGGCCACACGCGCCGCGGGGGACGGTGAGGCCGCGCTCCGCGTCTTGGACGAGCGGATCGCGTCCGCCCGCGCCGAGATGTCGCCCGTCGAGCGCGCGCACGATGCCGCCGTCGCCGCCCACGCCGATCTTGAGCGGCGGCGAGCGGCGGTGGCTGGCAAGGCTCGGACCTCGGCTCAAGTCGTCTCCCCGGAGCTTCTGGCGGTGCAAGCGCAATGCGCCGAGCGGGAGGCCGAGCGCGTCCGATTGTCGGCCTCGCTCTCGACGCACCAGGCGGGCTTGAAGGTCCTCAAGAACGAGCTCAACGAGACTCGGGCCGAGATGCAGCGGGCCTCAAGGAGCCTCGCCGACGCGGCGGAACGATCGGCGGGCGAAGCAGACGCCCTCTCGGGTCGACGGCGCGCGACCCTCATCGACTTGGGGCGCGAAGTGCTGCGACTCGCCCTCGACGCCCCGCCGCTGGAGTCAGAGATGGAGTCCGCCGCTCGGGGTATCGCCGAGTGTGAGAACGAGCGCGCCGCGCATCGCGCCGTCCAGGACGAGTGGCGGCTGGTCGACGTTCGCCCGATCATCCGGACTGGGCTGGCCGTGGGTGGTCTCGCGCTCGGGGTGCTTGCCTACGTCGTGGTTGCTTAGCCGCAAACTCGACCCCTGTGGCGAACCGGACTACCGTTCGGTCCATGTCCCAAAGCCCCACCTTGCCCCGCGAGGCGCGCGTTCGGCGGCTGCTGGACACCGCCGAGTCCCACGCTCGAAACCGGCGCGCGGCGAGGGCCGTTTTTTTCTACCGCAAGGTCCTCGCCTTGGCCGGGTCGGGAGAATACGAGCGTGAGCTGGCCCACCTGCGGCTCGCTGATCTGCACCTCGGACGAGGCGAGCCTCAGGGCGCGGTGCATCACGTCGGTCTGGCGATCAAGCTCGGCGGCCAGGGCCCCGACTACGCGCTGCTCCTTGGACGCGCGCTCCTTGAGCTCGGGCGGCTCGACGAAGCGGCGGCGGCGTTGCACCAGGCACTCCAAGACGGACCCCTCAGGGTCGAGGCCTTCACGCTACTGGGTGACGTGCTCGCCGCCCAGGGCGACCGGACCGGGGCGGCCGCGCTCATTCGCCACGCGGCCGAGGGGCGACCGTCGGACCTCGCGCTTCGTCGGCGGCTGCGGGAGCTCTCGGACGCGTGACCGTTGGGTCGGGCGGTGAGGCGGCACCGGTGGCGGCGATGGAAATGAGCCGCTGCCCAGCCGTCCCGAGCGCGGTCGCGAGCGTCTCTCGGGCCGCGTCGACCGAGGCAGTACCGCTCTGCGCGCCGTTCTCCGGGTAGCAGCTGATGCTGGCGCTCGCGCTGAGCTGAAGCCGGTCGTCGCCGTGGCGAAAGACGACGCGGCTGAAACGCTGCAGCGTTCGCTCAGCCTGTGAGAACGCGCCTCGCTCAAGGGTCTGGGGCATGACGACCAAGAGCGCGAGCTCGTCCGCGTACCCGGCTTGATCGGCCGCCCGATGCTCATGAGCGACGGCGAGACCGAGCTCATGAATCGCCTCCTCAACGAGCGTGGCCCCATAACGGGAGGCGAGGCGGTCGACATGATCGACGGCGTAAAGCACGACGGCGTACTTTGAGCCGTATCGGTCCGCCACGGCGTGGGCGTGTTGGACGACGCGCTCAAGTGGCCCGCGCGAATGCAGTCCGCTGGTCACGACCGGGTCGAGGCCGCCGGAGGGTCGCCGGTCTACGTCGTGAAGTGCTCGCGAAAGTCGGTCACGACTCAGGGCGTTGGCGAGCAGGGGCGTCAAACGAACGAGTAAATTGTCAGGGCTGGAGGGCGCGTCCTGGCCGTAAAAGACGTGGAGAAGGCCGATCGTCTGGCGTTCCAAGACGATAGGTATGGAGAGCGTGGACTGAAAATCGCCTTGCCGCGCGACGCCGGTCAGCGACAACGTGCGCGGATCGCCGTCGAGGTGAGAGACGCTGACCACCTGCGCCCGTTGCAGCGCGTCCCGAAGGTCACCGGGCAGCTGTGCGAATGGGCGAGCCTCCCTGGGTGGAAAGCGTCGGAGGTAGTCGACCGGCAAGCCGAACGCGCCGATGAGGTCGAAGCCGGCCCCGCCCGGAAGAACTCCGAACAACGCCAAGGCCCGCGCCTCGCCGAGCCCGGCCAATCCCCGGCAGAGCTCTCCTGCCCCGACCTCGAAGGCGTTCTCTCGCGCCAGCCGGCCGGCCAGCGTTAGAACTTCCTCGAGGGCGACGTCTTTGTCCACTCCGCGACTATACCGGCGCGTAGTTGACGGGTCTGACAATTCGCCCGGATACTAGGCGTCGAGTGCCCGCGGCCTCGCGGGTGTCGATGCGTGTCAAGCGCGAACCCACTTTCGCCCGCGGAGGCGCACCCTGACCGTCACGTGTCCGCACTGCGGGGCGAGCGTCGATGTGGCCCGACGGCATGGGCTCAGCGGTAGCCTTTGTCCTGTGTGTAATGAGGTCGTTTCCACGACCGAGGCACAGCGGCGAGGCCCGCCCGTGCCCCCTGTGCCCCCTGTGCCAAGGGTCACGCGCGGCGCACTCGAAGCGCGGCCGACGTGCCGGGCCTGCGGAGCCCCACGGGACCGGAACCAGCGGCGATGTGCCCGCTGTCACGATGCCTCGCTGTACCAAGTCAGCGCGCTCGCAGTTGATGCCGAGCCGACGCGCTCGCGCCTCGTCGAATACGCGCTGCACCGCGTCGAGCGGGCCGTCGACCGCGAGCAGATGGAGCGCCGATTTCTCAAGCTGCCCGCGCTCGTCAAGCGGAACCTCACCGAAACCCAAGCCCTCCGGATGCGCCATGATCTGGAGTCATTTGGCGTCACCGTCTCGCTTGAGGAGGACGACATCAGCGACGCTGGGGGCGCCCGTATCGGACGGAGATGGTTGCAAGTCGAATCGGCCTTTCTCGTCGTGCCGAGCCTCCTCATCTTCCTCACCGGGCTCTATTTCTACTTCCGATCGGGGCGCGAAGCCGATGGCGTTCAAGTCGCGGCCGCCCTACCGAGCGTCGCGCCGCTTCCCTCGGCCGCCTCGCAGCCGTCCGACGTCCTCGCGGCGGTCGTTCGTGTGATCGCGGCCGACCGTCAGGCCCTTGGGCTCATCATCGACAGGGACGGCTGGCTCGTGACGCAGGCGGACCTCGTCGACGATGTGGGGGGTATCTCGATCGAATATGGCGGCCGCACTCTGCGCGCCGCGCTCGTCCGGCGCGATCTGGCAACGGGCCTCGGGCTCTTCAAGATGCCGACGACAGCCACACAGATTGGCAGCCTCGGGGACGCGACCGTCTTGCATCCCGGTGATGGGGTCTTCACCACGCGGCTTGGGGCTGCGGGGCCAGAGCTGGCGGCCTCGGACGTGTTCAGCCTCCACACCCGTCGGGGCCCTCGCCTCTTCCTGTCGGTCTCGCGCGTCGAGGGCGAGACGCCGCTCGCGTCCCCGATCTTCAGCGCCGCCGGCGAAGTCATCGGACTCGCCAGCCGTCGCGGGGATGGCCAGTCCCTCCTCGCCGTGCCCGCGAACCTCCTGACCGAAGGCGAGGGCTGCCTGCTCTGTGACATCCGCCCCCCGCGCGCGCGGACACCGGCCTTGGACCAGGCGATGAGGTCCGCACAGGCGGCGGCTCGCAGCGAACATCTCCCGGTCTATGAGGCCGTGGAGGGTCGACTGCTCGTCACGGCGCGCTGCGACCTGACGAGGTGCACCGGCCTCATGGGCGTGCTCTCGTTTTCGACGAGCCCCGCCGCACTGCCAACGAGCCTGAGTCTCTCGTTTTTCGCTCCGGGCCCGGCCGTATTGGGGCCGCAGTCCCAGCTCGGAGTCGGGACGCTGAACCTCGAGGCCTCGCAGTTCAGCAAGGCAAACGCGGCCGACAGCCCGGTCGTGCAGGAGCTCCCGACCCTCTCGCGTCGAATGGTCGCCGTCGGCGAGGTCGAGGACCTTGACCTGCACGTCGCTCCCCTGACGTTCGTGCGCCCGTCAAGTACCGGCTCGCGCCCCTTTCAGTTGGTCGTGAGCAGCGCCGATGGTCGGCGCTCAGACCCGGTTGTGCTCGGTGAGCCCGAGACGCCCCCGCCCGCGACAGTGGAGGTGCCCACCTCGACGCCCCCCGACGCTCCGGCGAAGTCGACCTTCGGTCCCTTCACGGTGCAGGAGTGGCGTTCGCGCTTCCAGGAGGTGCGGTCCGATGTCGAGTCGCAGCGTCTCCGCACCAGAGAGGCCCAGATCAAGGTCGACGCGAGTCAAGCCGGTGCCGGACCACTCCTCGAAGCCGAGCGCGCCCAACTCCATCGACTCGAGGACCGCCTCAGTTCTCTGGAGCGCGACGCGACGCTTCATCAAGTGCCGAGCGAGCATCGTCGCTGACGATCCGCTCAAGAACGCCCGTCGTGCGTCGATGTACCTGATCGAACAGACGGGGGTTGTAGCCATGTTCCACAACATCACCTCGACGCGCCGCGACGCCATCAGCGAAACGACTCGGACTGCGGCCGCCCGACCTCATTGCGCTGCTGTCGTCGGAACCCTTGACCGGGTCACTTTCGGGCCAAACGCCGTGGCGTTCGCCATGAAGCGCCTCGCCGAAGAAGGCCTTCAAGACCCCGGCGCGCTCGCGTCGTTTGTCACCGCCGTCGATGACCTCTTCACGGAGTACAAGGCCCAGCTCCCGTTGACCCCAGACGAGCTTGCGACGGCCAAGCAGGGCTTCGTAGACGAGGCGAGCGGCTTAGCGTCTCCGTTCGCGTCTCTGGAAGAGCTCTTGGAGTCCCTTCAGCACCGCATCAGCGACCGCCGCCATGATGTGATGACCGCCGCGGGTGACTTCGAGGGCGTCCTTGAAGAGCTGGCGGCCCAGGCGTTCGGCGAGCGGCCCGGAAGATCGGTGAAGCGTCTCGCCGCTTATGCGCGTGGCCTAGACGACGCCGCCGCCCGCCAGGGCCTCTCAGGCGTGCGCGACCTCGCCCGCGCCCGCCTCCTCGTCACGGAGCGCGTCGCGACCGAGCTCGCCTCAGCCTAAGCCGGGGCCGTCTCTTTGGCCCCGGCTCGGCACCCTTCCGCCGCTCCTGGACCCGACCGACCGAGTGAATGCCCGTCGAGTGAATAAATTCGACGGAGGGTGCGTCCATCTCGCGTGAAAAGCTTGACATGGATTTGCTTGTTCAAAGAGGCTACGGACCGCAAAACAACGGACGTGGCAACAGGCTTCGTAGCACCGATTTTCGGTCGGGTCCACGGGCCCATTCGGTTCGAAACAAAGGGGAGAAGTTCAATGAAGGATCTCAAGAATCTCTTGGCGTTGTCGGTTCTGTGCGCGGGTTCGGTTGTCGGCTGCGACGTCGAGGAGTCGACGGGTGACGGCGGCATGGGCGGCAGCGCCGAGACGGACGCCACGGTTGGCGGCGCGGGCGGCGCGGGCGGCAGCGCCGGCGGCGGCGGCGGTGAGGGCGGTGCGGCCCCCCCCCCGGACGTCAAGGTTCGCGGGACCTGGAGCGCCACGGGCCTCACGGTCGAGATCGAAGACGCGGTGGCCGACGGCAGCTACTACCTCGGTCTCGCCGAGACCGGCAACGGCCCCGATGGCTGGTACGGCGAGGACTGCCTCAAGGGCGTGAAGAACGATCTCGATGCCTGCCATCCGGTCCCCGCGGGCAATACCGGCATCACGCTCAACAAAGTCGCCGCGCCCGGCGACGTCATGGCCGGCTCGACCACGCTGCTCAGCGAGGCTCTGTCGGTGGGCGTGACCTACGTGCTCATCCGCGGCGCCGCTGGCGACGAAGGCTGGCACGAGGGCACCGTCGAGGAGTGCTACACTTGGGGCCGTGAGTCGGACTACTACGGCGGCCTCGGCTGCAATCCCGTCGAGATGATCGTCGATGAGGTCGCCCCCGACGCCGGGATGTAATTCCCGCCCGCGTTCCTCCCGCCCGCGTTCCTCCCGCCGATCTCGGCCCGCCCGATCCCAGCGTTTGCTTTCCCCCGCGACTTGATCTTTCATCCCGCCGAAA